>CAZTDG010000101.1:0-9927 GCA_964612655.1 uncultured Acidimicrobiales bacterium
CACCGGCAACGTTGTTCACGCCGCGCTGTATTTGGTGATCGTGCTCGCCGGCGCCGCTGCACTGTTCATCTTGCTCGGCTCCGACTTCGTCGGTGCCACCCAGATCCTCGTCTACATCGGCGCGATCATCGTGTTGTTCTTGTTCGGCATCATGCTCACCAAGGCCCAACTCGGCGATGACGACTCGGTCCAAAAGGAGCAGCGCTCTATGGGTGCGCTCGTCGGCGTGCTGCTCATGGTTGTCATGTCGTTCGCGTTGATCGACTCCTTCGGCAACGACGAGATCGTCTTCGGCGACCCCGAGCCCGTCGAGTACGTGCCAACCGAGGTCGCCATCAGTGACCTCCCAACCCCGGTTATCGAAGCCATCGGCATCGTCAACACCGAAGGCACCATCACGATCACCGAGGCGCAGTTCGAAAACCTCGACCCCGAAGTCCAGCGCCGCGTTCCTGGTGCAGAGGTCTTCGGCAACAACAAGCAGATCGCTGACGCAATCTTCAGCCAGTACATCGTTCCCTTCGAAGCCGTGTCCGTGCTTCTACTCGCCGCATTGATCGGTGCTGTAGTCGTGGCTCGGAAAGAGTAGGTATACCAGCCCATGATGCTCAACCAGTTCCTCCTACTCGCCGCAGCGCTCTTCTGCATGGGCGTGTACGGCGTGCTCACCCGCCGCAACGGTGTGATGGTGCTGATGTCTGTCGAGTTGATCCTCAACGCGGTCAACATCAACCTGGTCGCCTTCGGTGCGTTCCAGGACAACATTCAAGGCGATGTGTTCGCCGTATTCGTAATCGCCGTCGCCGCCGCTGAGGTTGGCGTCGGTTTGGCCATGGTGCTCTTGATGTACCGCAACCGACGAAGCATCGACTTCTCCGAAGTCGATCTGTTGAGGGGTTAAGCGCTAATGGATCTTCTCTTTGCTGTAGACGCTGTACCTCTCGGATCATTCACGAGAGACGGGGGCTTGTTCCTAAACAACGTGTGGCTCATCCCCGCACTTCCCGCGGCCAGCTTCTTTTTGATTTTGTTCTTCGGTAAGCGCCTCAAGTTCGGTGGCGCCGAAATCGGTATCACCGCAGTGGGCCTCGCGTTGCTCTTGGCATCGCTGACCAACATCTCCTGGTGGGATCACCGCGATCACTTCGACGGCGACGTCTTCTCGGCCCGCACCGGCCAGATCGACGTAGTCGAAGGGCTCGGAAGCGACACGCTCGAACTCGGCGCTGGAGCAGCCGATGATGCCCGCAATACGACGATCGTCGTAGACGGTGTCGAAGAGTCCGTGCAGCTCGCTGTCGATGCCGCACCTGGTGAAGTCGAGGCGTTCGGCTCGGTCGGTGTGCTTCGAGTAATCGACTGGTTCGAAAACGGTGGTATCCCAATCGACACCGGCACGCTCGCAGATGGTCCGTCGGTGATCATGTTGTTCGTCGTCACCGCGGTGTCGTTGTTGGTCCACATCTATTCGACCGACTACGTGGCTGGCGACCGGCGCTACACGCACTACTTCGCGTTCCTGTCGCTATTCACCGCCTCGATGCTGGCGTACGTGATTTCTCCGAACCTGCTGCAGGCGTTGGTGGCTTGGGAGCTGGTCGGCTTGTGTTCGTTCTCGCTGATCGGGCATTGGTGGGAAGACAAACCGAACTCCGACGCGGCCCTCAAGGCGTTCCTGACGAACCGTGTCGGCGATGTCGGGCTGCTGATCGGCATCATCATCTTGTACTTCTCCGCCGGTGGCACCTTCGACATCATCACCATCAACGAGATGGCCATTCAGGGCGAGATCAGCCAGACGGCACTCACCTGGGCCGCAATCT
Source organism: uncultured Acidimicrobiales bacterium (assembly GCA_964612655.1). GTDB lineage: Bacteria > Actinomycetota > Acidimicrobiia > Acidimicrobiales > SHLQ01 > SHLQ01. The sequence goes on from CAZTDG010000101.1 coordinate 1,824, forward strand.
CGCTTACCGCTGCTGTCATGAGTAAGTCCGGCCAGTTCGTGCTTCACACATGGCTGCCCGACGCGATGGCTGGCCCGACGCCCGTGTCGGCTCTGATCCACGCGGCCACGCTCGTCGTCGCCGGCGTGTTCCTTATCGCCCGCATCTACCCGGTGTTCTTCATCGGCTACGGCATATCGGACTCCTCGATCAACGGCCTGGCACTGCTCGGGTCGATCACCATCGTCTTCGCCGGCTTGGTCGCCTTCGTCCAAGACGACATCAAGAAGGTGCTCGCGTACTCCACCGTGTCCCAGCTGGGCTACATGGTCTTGGCGCTTGGCGTCGGTGCATGGACCGCGGCGATCTTCCACCTCTTCACCCACGCGTTCTTCAAGGCCGGTCTATTCCTCGGCGCTGGTTCGGTAGCGCACGGTGTGCACAGCTTCGACATGAAGAAGGACATGGGCGGGCTCCGCAAGTGGATGCCGACCACGCACAAGACCTTCATCATCTGCTCGATTGCGCTCATGGGTGTCTTCCCGACCGCAGGCTTCTGGTCCAAGGATGAGATCTTGGTCGGTACCGGCGGCTTCGGTGTTGGCGCTGGCGAGTCGAACGGCAGCTACCACTTCTTCTTGGTCATGGGCCTCATCGGTGCTGCGCTGACCGGCGGCTACATGACCCGAGCCATCTACCTCACCTTCTACGGCGAGTTCCGCGGCCACGGTGAACCGCACGAGTCTGGTCCTCGAATCTTGTGGCCGCTGCGCCTCCTGTCGGTAGTCGCTATCGGCGGTGGCCTCTTGAACCTGCCACCAGGGTTCCTCGTCGGCAGCGCCAAGGACCCAGCGATCTGGCAGGAGCGCATCCTGCACTTCTACGAACCATCCGCCGCCTACTTCCCGTCGATCGGTCACTCCGTTCCGAGCTGGACCCTCGCCATCACCGCGAGCATCATCGGTCTCATCGGCCCGGCGGTCGCGTACTGGTACTACTTCATCCGGGTCGACAACCTCGCCAAACAGACCGGCGAGAAGTTAACAGCTCTACCCAACGGGCTGACCGAGCGTTCCGGGCTGGCGAAAGCCGGGCACAAGATGCTCGTCAACAAGTACTACCTCGACCACCTCTACGAGGACGTCATCGTCGCAGGGGTCAAGGGCCCCATCGCAAAGGCTGCCTACTGGTTCAACCAGAAGGGCCTCGACGAGGTCGTCAACACCGCAGGCCGCACGTCGGTCAAGACCGGCAAGTTCATCTATCGCTACATCGATCAAGGGTTGATCGAAGGAACCGTCAACGGTTCCGGCAAGCTCTCATCAGACAGCGGCCAGGAGCTCCGCAGATTGCAGACCGGCAAGGTCCAGCAGTATGCGGCACTTCTATTCGCAGGCGCCACGATTCTCGCTGGCGTATTCATCGTTCTCATCTAACTCGTTCACGTATTCAAAGAAATCAGGGATATATCGCTCATGGAATTCTTCGAGGACTGGGGCCTCACACTCGCAATCTTCCTTCCACTGGTGGGGGCCATGGTCATGATGGCCTTCCCCAAGTCGGAGGAAGGGCTTCACAAGATGATCGCGTTGGGGACCTCGCTGATCGTCGCTGCGATCGGTGTTGTCTTGCTGTTCGGCTTCGACTACGGCCGGGCCGACGAACTGCAGTGGGATGTCACGATCGACTGGATCGACATCATCTCCACCCAATACGCCATCGGCGTGGATGGCATCTCGTTGCCACTGTTGATGTTGACGTTCCTGATCACCCCGCTGGTGATCATCTACTCCTGGAATCACTTCCCCGAGCCCCATAACCCCAAGGCGTTCCTGATCCTGATCCTCGTGCTCCACGCTGGAATGATCGGTACGTTCGTTGCTCGAGACCTCGTCCTGTTCTTCGTGTTCTTCGAAGTTGTGCTCCTCCCGATGTTCTTCATGATCGCGGTATGGGGTGGCGAAGACCGCAAGTACGCCTCGCTCAAGTTCTTCCTCTACACACTCTTTGGTTCGGCGCTCATGCTCGTGAGCTTCCTGGCGCTGTTCTTCCTCGCCGGTGGCGAAACCTTCTCGATCGTCGGGTTGGCTGAAGCGGTCCGTGAGAACGACGTGAGCCGCACCGCACAGCTGTGGGTCTTCGGCGGCATGTATCTCGGATTCGGTATCAAGGTGCCAATCTTCCCGTTCCACACCTGGCTTCCCGACGCCCACACCCAAGCCCCAACGCAGGGCTCGGTCATCCTGGCCGCGGTTCTGCTCAAGCTCGGAACCTACGGCTTCGTCCGCATCGCCATCCCGATCCTTCCCGAGGCTGCGGTCGCATGGGCACCGTGGATCGGGCTCATGGCCGTCATCGGCATCATCTACGGCGCGCTGGGCTGTCTCGCCCAGACCGACATGAAGCGCCTCATCGCCTTCTCCTCCGTGGCGCACATGGGCTACGTGATGCTCGGCATCGCCACCCTCACCGACTGGGGCCTCAACGCCGCAGTATTCGGCATGGTTGCGCACGGTCTGATCACCGGCATGTTGTTCTTCGTCGCTGGCTCCGTGAAGGAGCGCTACCACACCCTCGAAATCAAACGCCTCGGAGGCCTCCTCTTGCAGGCGCCGCGCATGGGTTGGATCCTCGGGTTCATCTCCATGGCGTCACTCGGACTCCCGGGCCTCGCTGGCTTCTGGGGTGAGTTCCCAGCGATCCTCGCCGCCTACAACCCGGCAAACGGTCTCCCGATCGGGGTGTTCCGTGCCTACATGGTCGTCGCCGCTATCGGTACGGTCCTGGCCGCCGGTTACCTGCTGTGGCTTCTGCAGCGAACCGCGATGGGATCCCCATCCGAAGAGTTTGCCGAGGATCCACACATCGTCGACACCAACCGTGAGGAATGGCTGGCCTGGAGCCCGCTGCTCGTCCTCATCTTGCTGTTCGGTCTCGTTCCCGGCCTGATCTTCAACACCACCGACCCAGCCGTCGACGCACAGCTTTCCGAGTGCTTGACCGTCGTCACCGACGACAAGGCGAACTTCGATGTTGGGCTCTGTGAGTCCGAAGGAATCGATGTTGCGCTCGCGACTCTCGGAACCACCATCGAAACAGCCGAAGGGGAGTAGCTGAATGTTTTCGGCCATCCTCGCCCAAGTAGTTCCATTCGATCGCCCAGCCATCGACTGGCACGCGGTCGCCCCCGAACTGATCCTCTTGGGTTTCGGCGCGTTGCTCACGACCTTGGATGCCATCTTCCTAGAGAAGGGGCGCAAGTACACCTCTGCACTCGCAGGCATTGCACTGCTCGCACCGCTGATCCCAATCGTGACCTTGGCTCTCGATGGCACCGACCGAGTCCTGTTCAACGGTGCCTACGTGGTCGACAACTTTGCGTTGGTCATGAAGGCCTTCTTCTTGCTCACCGGCTACATCGTCGTGCTGTTGTCCACCAACTACATCGCCGAGGGCGACTACTGGGAGAACGAGTACTACGGGCTCCTGGTCTCCTCGATCCTCGGCATGATCGTGATGTCCTCCGCACGGGACCTCATCACGATCTTCGTAGCGCTAGAGCTGTTGTCGATCCCGGCCTATCTCATGGCGACCTGGCGCAAACGTGACCTCAAATCCAATGAGGCGGGCCTGAAGTATTACCTGATGGGTGTGTTCGCTTCGGCGATTTTCCTTTACGGCATGTCGCTGCTTTATGGCGTGGCAGGCTCGACGATTCTCGCCGACATCGGCGAGGTCGTGAACTCCGGAGAATCCACCTCGGTGGTCAGCCTGGCAATCGTGTTCGTCATCGCAGGCTTTGCCTTCAAGGTGTCGGCCGTACCGTTCCACACGTGGGCTCCTGACACCTACGAAGGTGCACCCACACCGGTGACCGCGTTTCTCGCAGTCGCGTCCAAGGCCGCGGGCTTCGTCGCACTCGTACAGCTAATCTTCGTCGGCTTCTGGGGTCGTCCCGAGGTCTATGAACCACTCATCTGGGTGCTCGCCGCCGCGTCCATGACCATCGGCAACCTGATCGCACTGCGCCAGACCAACATGGTTCGACTCATGGCGTACTCCGGCGTCGCGTCCGCTGGTTACATCCTGGCTCCACTCGCCGTCGCTGGCGGAAGTGCGGGCGTCGCCGACGAAGCGCTGCGCGCAGTGGTTACCTACCTCATCATCTACGCGGCCATGAACCTCGGCGTGTTCGGCGTGGTCTTGGCACTTGCTCGCAAGACCAAGTCCGCGGAGATCTCCTCGTTCGCCGGCGCCTTCCATTACGCCCCGGGACTCACCGTAGCGATGACCGTCTTCATGATGGCTCTGGCGGGCATTCCGCCCCTCGGTGGCTGGTGGGCCAAGTTCGTCGTCTTCCGTGCGCTCGTAAACGCCGACACGTTCCTGGGTTACACCCTTGCGGGTATCGCCGCTGTTAACTCAGTCGTAGCGCTCTACTACTACCTCAACGTGCTGCGCACGATGTGGGCCGAGGACGCACCCGACGGCAACGTACTTCCGATCCGAGTGCCGTTCTCGCTGCAGGCCGCGTTGGGCCTCACCGTGTTCGCCACGCTCGCATTCGGCGTGTGGCCAGCACTGGTCAACACCGTCTCTGACGTCACGCTGCTCGTCGGAGGCTGAACCTGAGCGATTCGATCACCCCGCTCGACGAGATCGTCCGGGAGCAGATCGAACGCGACGGTCCAATGTCGTACGGCGACGTGGTGGAGCTTGCGCTCTACCACCCCGAACATGGCTTCTATGCCAGCGGTGGGCATGCGGGTCGTCGAGGCGACTTCATCACTAGCCCCGAGGTGGGTCCGCTCTTCGGCCATGTGATCGCGAACGCGATCGATGCCGAGTGGCTTCGCCTTGGCGAACCGGAACGATTCGTAGTGATCGACTGGGGAGCCGGACCAGGGACGCTGCATCGCTCGGTCCTCGCCGCCGAACCGGCGTGCCGTGACGCTCTGGAGCTGGTCGCAGTCGAGCGGTCGGCCGCACAGCGCGACAATCACCCTCCGGAGATCATGTCGGTCTCTGAGCTCGCCGGAGACGAGTTTCAGGGCCAGGTGGGATGCGTGATCGCCAACGAGTTGCTCGACAACCTGGCCTTCTCGCCGGTGGTGGATGTCGATGGCGAACTCGTCCACGAACTCGTCGACATAGCCGAAGGCTCGCCGACATCGCTCACGACTCGCCCTGGCCCCCGAGCCGGGTCCGGCGATGCGACGTGGTTGACCCCAGGAGCAACCCGAGGGATCGACCAAGCAGGAGCTGCGGAGTGGCTCACGCGCGCACTCAACGTCTTGTCGGCCGGTCAGGTGATCGTGATCGACTACGCACGCCAACGCAGCGACGAGGTGCAGATTCGCACCTACGCCGACCACGGTGAGGCTGGCGATCCGCTGGTTGGGCTCGGAACCAAGGACATCACGGTCGACGTCGACCTCTTTCAGCTTCAGGCACGGGTCCGTTCTGCCGATGACGTCTGTGACCAAGCGACCTGGTTGCGCCGGCACGGTCTCGACGAACTCGTCGAGGAAGGCCAGCGCATGTGGGAAGCGCAAGCTGCGACTGGATCTCTCGAAGCGCTCAAAGGGCGAAGTCGACTTCGAGAGGCTGAGGCGTTGACCGAACCCACTGGTCTTGGCGGGTTCCTTATCTCACGATGGGCCATCTGAATTAATGATGAACGAATTTGCAAATTTCTCTGGCGCAGATGACGAAACTGCGGTTAATGTCTTGTTCATGAGTAGCCCGCAGCGCACCCCCCTAGAAGTCGGCACCACGGCACTTGCCATTGGCGAGTATTCAGTCGGCCTCGCACCATCACGCACCTGCGACCAGTTGGTCGCCGCCTACCTCGAATTGGTCGGCATGGTTCGTAACGATTATCCGGAGTACTTCCGTGAGGAAGACTTCGATGCGCTCGCAAGGGCGACGGCTCACGACTCGTCGTTCTTTCGCAACCAGGTGGTATCGCGGCTGGCGGTTCGCGTCGCCTAAGAGCCGACACCTCGGCTACTCGGTCGGGACGTAGCTTCGACAGGCGTCCTTTAGAAACTCCATCACGGGGCGTGCCGTCTCCCATTGGTCGAGGATGAATTGATCGAGCTTCGGGTCGACGAAGCGGGACGGATCCTCAAAGTCGCGCCAATACACCCACTGTTTGTTGAGCACCCGTGGCTCGGCATCAACGAACGCTTTTAGCTCAGCAGGTGCTCGCTTGTGGGCCTCGCCTTGCAGCGCGCCAAAGGTCTTGGCGAACCGAGTGGACTTCTTCTCCAAAGTGGCCAGCTCCGACGCGTGTTCACCGACATAGCGACGCACGTGGTCACGAAGGTCCGTCGAGGGGTTATACAACCCACCAGCTACCCAGATGCCTTCGACGCCGACGCTGACCGTGTAGGCGGGCCAGGACGGGTCATGTTTTTGGCCCCGGCCAATCGTGATCCCCAACCGGGTCTTGTACGGCGTCTTATCGTTCGCGAATCGAGTGTCTCGGTTGATCCGGTACACGGCCTGTCTCGGGGGAGTGGTGTACTCGGGCTCCACTTCTTGGACCTGTTCCACCAGCGCCTCGGCCAGTTGGTAATACGGCGCTTTCAGATGCTTCTCGTAGTCCTTGCGATGCTCGTCAAGCCACGCTTTGGAGTTGTTTTTGGCCAAACCCTTCCAGAATTTCACCGTCTCAGAAGTAAAGAACGTCATGTCGCGACTCTATGGCGAATGGGGGAATAGGGTTATTTCCGGCTCTGTTGATCCGATACGAACCTCGCAGAGGAGATCATCTCATGTCAGAAGCATCCCTAAAGAACACCGGCAAGACCTTCGCCCTACTCGCCCTACTGGGTGGACTCTTCATCGTCTTGGGCGGCGCCTTCGCTGGAACGAGCGGAGCGCTTATTGGTCTCATCATCGGTTTGGTGATGGTCGGGGGCAGCTATTGGTTCAGCGACAAACTCGCAATCGCCTCGGCCAAGGCCGTGCCAGCGGACCGTAACCAGTTCCCCGAGTACTTCGAAATCATGGAAGATCTCACCACCCGCGCAGAAATGCCCATGCCGCGGCTCTACGTTTCGCCTAACCCTCAGCCGAACGCCTTCGCTACAGGCCGAAACCCCAACAACGCCGCAGTTGCGGTGACCCACGGACTGTTGCAACACATGAACTGGGACGAAGTACGAGGCGTGCTCGCCCACGAACTCGCCCACATCCGCAACCGCGACATTCTCATCGGCTCGGTCGCTTCGGCGATCGGTATGGCACTGACCTTCCTCGCCCGCATGGCTATGTACGGTGGCCTCTACGGCGGCCGCCGAAGCAACAACGACGGCAACGCAATCGCACAGCTCGCGTTGATCATCCTGGCGCCGCTCGCAGCAACGCTCATCCGGTCCGCCATCAGTCGAAGCCGTGAGTTTCAGGCAGATGCATCCGCAGCTCGTCTGCTCGGTAGCGGCGAACCACTCGCTCAAGCACTCGAAAAGCTCGAGATCGCAGCGGGCAACCACCTAGCGCCCGCTCAGCATGTCAACCCAGCACAAGCCTCGAACTACATCATCAACCCGCTCAAAGAGGAACTCCGAAACGACATTGGCGGTTTGGGTCGCTTTCGTAAGCTGTTCTCGACACATCCTCCAACCGAGATGCGAATCGAAGCTCTCCGCTCCGAGAATTGGCGATGAACCTTCCCGGGCTCGACGACGAAGACGACGTTCCGTACCCGACATCACAGAACCGCATTCTGATGATGCGGGCGCTGGCGCTTGGCCTGGCGCTGATCCTGCTCATCTTCCTCGTCTTCGCCCTGGCTATTTAGAACCATCTAGAAGGTGCTAACCAGGCGCAGGGGCGATACTATTTGCGTGCTACATGGGTCGGTGCCCGAGCGGCCAAAGGGAACGGGCTGTAAACCCGTCGGCTTATGCCTTCGATGGTTCAAATCCATCTCGGCCCACGCAAACAATTGCCCCGGGATCAATCCCGGGGCAGTTGTCATTTTGTCGTTCATGTAGGTTGGCGGGGGATCTCGACCGGAAGTGTCGAAGGTCGTTAGGGGAGCGAAGCTCGCGTAGCGACCATGTAGGTTGGCGGGGGATCTCGACCGGAAGTGTCGAAGGTCGTTAGGGGAGCG
>CAZTDG010000101.1:10027-10237 GCA_964612655.1 uncultured Acidimicrobiales bacterium
AAGCTCGCGTAGCGACCATGTAGGTTGGCGGGGGATCTCGACCGGAAGTGTCGAGGATAGGAGAGTTATGCCGTCATTTGATGTTGTTTCCGAAGTCGACATGCAAGAGGTTCGAAACGCCGTCGACCAGGCGGCCAGAGAGATCGCCAATCGCTTCGACTTCAAGAACACGAACTCGTCGGTCGAGTTGGGCGAAGACGAGATCAAAAT
>CAZTDG010000102.1:0-10089 GCA_964612655.1 uncultured Acidimicrobiales bacterium
CTGTTGACGCGAGTTGTACGTCTCCGGATTCGACATCGAGCGCCGAAGCGATCGTCTCGGCGGTGAGCTGAGCCGAGGTTTGACCCGCCTCACCAGTGAAGGCGTTCGCATTTCCGCTATTGCAGACGAGCGCGCGCACGGTGCCGCGGCCAATAACCGACCGAGACCAATCGACGGGGGCCGATGGGCACAGCGACTTGGTAAACACACCCGCGACCGAGCTGTTTTTAGGAACGACGGCCAACATCAGATCAGCGCGGTTCTTGTAGCGCAGGCCAGCCTCATAGGTAGCGAGCTGCACACCGGCGACCGGCGGCAGTTCGGGGAACGACGCGGGAGCTAGCGGAGAGACGGCGCTCATGGGTACACGCCGATCGAGGAGAGGCCCATTGTTTCTTCGAGGCCGAGCGCGAGGTTGGCGTTCTGTACCGCCATGCCCGACGCACCCTTCATGAGGTTGTCGAGGGCGGCGATGGCCATGACCGTGCCCGTGCGGGGGTCGACCCGTGCGGTGAGGTGCACTGAATTCGAGCCGAGGGTGGCCTTGGTTGACGGGCTTCGTTCGTCGACCACCATGAAGGGTTCACCCTCGTAGAAGTCGCTCAGCGCCTGGAGTGCATCGTCGGTGGTGATCCCGTCCTTGGCGGGCCGGCCGTAACACGTGGCGATAATGCCCCGGTTCATGGGCGCAAGGTGCGCGGTGAAGAGCACGCTGGTTGGAACGTTGGTGCGCTGCGAGATGGCCTGCTCGATCTCGGGGGTGTGGCGATGGCTCAACAGCGCATAGGCGGTGATGTTCTCATCGACGGTGCAGAACGTGGTGTTTTCTTTGGGCGGACGTCCTGCGCCACTGACACCGGTCTTCAGGTCCACGATCATCGGGTCGGGCTCGATGAGGCCAGCGGCGAGCAATGGGGTGAGCGCGAACACCGAGGTGGCAGCGTTGCATCCGGTGGCGGCGATCAGTTCCGCTCCCCGGATCTCGTCGCGAAACAGTTCCGGCAGCCCGTAGACGAATTCGTCGAGTAGTTCTGGAGCGCTGTGCTCGGCCTTGTACCACTCGGGGTACAGGTCCTTGTCACAGAGTCGGAAGTCTGATCCGAGGTCGACGATGTGGCCGACCTTGCCACGAATCTCTGGCACCACGCCCATCGAGATGCCGTGCGGCAGACCGATGAATACGAGGTCTAGCCCATCGACCAGTCCGGGGGTAAAGGGCTCGTAGACGCGGTCGCCGTAGGCTGCGGCCAAGCTCGGGTACAGATCCGCGATCTTTGTTCCCGCCTTCGAATCGCCAGTGGCGACCGCAAGCTCTAGGCTCGGATGTCCGTCGATGAGGCGGAGCAGTTCGGTACCCGTGTAGCCCGAAGCTCCGACTATGCCTACTCGTTTGGTTTCTGGCGTGGCCATTCTGCCAGCCTACATGAACATTCATTCGATTGCATATTCATGCAATCGTTGTTAGGTCACGCTCCCAAACTCGGAGGCGGGTCATCGGTGCTGGCCGCCGGCAGTGCCCGCAGCGGAGTCGCGGATTCCTGAGGAGCGCTCGACTTGGGTGGGCTGTAGCGAACGTAGCGTTCCCACTTGCGTTTCGGCCGCGGCGGGCGGTCAAGCCACGGCAGCGGGTTCGGCTCGGGTGAGGCGACTAGTTCGACCGGCGGCTCCGCTGGCCGTGGCTCAGCCTCCATCACCACGTCTTCTTCGAGCGCTACGTCCTCTTCCAGCGCCATTGGTTCTGGTTCTACTGACGCCTGAACCTCAACCTCGCGCTGGCCCGTCTTGGCCGCAGCCTCGGCACGACGTAGCGCCTTTAGTCGTAGCGATGCGTTCTGGGCTCGCAACTCTCGAATTTGGCGCTGCAGTTCTCGCACTTCAACGCCGAGGGCAGCCATGGCGGCGGCTGAACCATCGCCATCGCCTTCACCGCTCAACGTAGGCATTTCGCGCTCTGAGGCCACAACGGATCAACCTAGTCACTCCTCAACCAGGAGCTGAAGCCGGGAAACCCACGAACCGACCTCACCTCACTACCTAGAGCGAGTCTGACGCCTAGCTCTAGTCGTCGAGTCGGCTCTGCACCAGGTAGTCGAAGACCAACTCGCCCGTACTCTCGTGGCCGTACCCGGCGTAGGTTGCCGCAGCTGCCTCGTCGGAGATTACCCGAGCGCCCGGCGCCTTCATCTGAACCTCGGCGGCCCGTTCGGCCAAGTAGAAGAAGCCCAGCGCACCCGCTACGGACGCACCGACGGTCAACATTCCGTGGTTCGCTAGGAAGATCAACCGTTTCGAGCCCAGCGCTGCAGCGATTCGTTCCCCGCCCGCGACTTCCTGGACGTCGACGTCTTCACCCTCGTAGATGGCCTGGTCCCCATAGAAACCGCAGGCTTCCTGACTGGTCATACGAAGTGGCTCAACCAGCGCAGCCAACGGCGTGCCATAGGCGGTGTGGGTGTGGACCGCAGCGACGATGTCGGGCCGTGCCTCATGGATTGGATAGTGGATGTTGTAGGCGGTGACGTTGAAACCGAGTTGATCTCGGGCACGACCACCCGAGTAACCCACTCCCCCGACGCCCTCGGCGATCGTTCCATCCGGGCCAATGAGCACCAACCCATCGGCCGTAGCGTGGCGAAAGGCCACACCACCTGGCAGCAGCCACATGTGATCGGTCAGCTCCGGATCACGCGCCGTGATGTGTCCGGCGCCGTCGTCACCCCATCCATACGCGGCAAAGAGCCGGTAGCCCTGCGCCACCTGAACTTTGCGATGCTCTCGAAGAGCTGCGATCTCTGGATCCATATCGCCGAAGTTACTCGCCGCCTAGAGTCAGACCATGAACCGGGTACACGAGTTGATCGCCGATATCGACAGGTTGACGCCCGGTGAGAGCCTCAACGTCGAACAACTGCGGATTCTCACGATGCCCGGCTTTCGGTCGGCGTTCCAGGTCGACGACGCCACCATGGCCTCTGCGGGGGCGATGAACCTTGCGTTCGGCCAGGACAGCGTCGACGGCGACCGGGTACGGACTCGATGCACGACGTCGGTACTTCTCGATGAAGAACCCATTCCCGGTTGGGCGCCGCTGTCTGGCTACTACGACACCGCCGACGGGCGACTACTGCAACTGCATTGCAACTTTGATCACCACGCACAAGGTGCCGTACGGCGGTTGGACTGCGACCCGAATCGTGAATCCGTCCAAGCCGCCATCTTGGACTGGGACCCGGTCGAGCTCGAGTCGGCACTGATCGCAGACGGGATGATCGCCGCGTACCTACGAACTCTCGACGAGTGGAACGCACATCCCCACGCCCTAGCCACTCAAGACTTGCCGCTGATCTCGGTCGAACGTATCGATGACGCTCCGCCACGCACGACGACAACGACCCGCGTTCTCGACACCAGCCGAGTGCTCGCCGGGCCGGTGGCCGGTCAGGTGTTTGCCTCCCATGGTGCGGATGTTCTTCGCGTGGGCGCTGCCCACCTGCCAAGTGTCGACCTTTGCGTGATGGCAACGGGAGCTGGAAAGCGAAACACCCACCTCGACCTCCGCAACCACGAAGACCGCGCAGTCATGACAGCGTTGCTCGCCGACGCCGATGTGTGGATCGACGCCTATCGACCCACCGCCCTTGCGTCGCACGGCTTCGAGCCGGCAATGCTCGACGCCGGCCAGGTCGCAGTTCGGCTCAGCGCGTTCGACACCATCGGCCCGTGGGCGAACCGACGAGGTTTCGATTCGATCATCCAGTCCACCACCGGCATAGTTTCCGCCGGCACCGAAGCTTCTAATTCTGACGCCCCGACTCCGCTTCCGGTCCAGGCCCTCGACTACATGACCGGGTTTCTCGCTGCCTTCGCCGCCAAACGCATGGTGGACCATCAGCGGGTCCACGGTGGTACGTGGCTCGTTGAGGTGTCGCTATTGCGGACCCGCAACTGGCTCGTGTCTTTGGGTGGCCCGACGACATTCGCTCCAGAGAAGCCACAGCCATCCACGGAACATCTCGCAAACTTCAAGACCGACTTCGGGATGCTCCGCGTTCCAATGCCTGTCGGCGGGCGACACGACACAGCGCCATCGCCTCTCGGGAGGCACCAGCCGCAGTGGCCCCCAGCACCCGATGAGCGGGGCGGCTAAAACCTTGCGGCAAAAATGGTGGAGGGTTCGAACCACCCGCCAGCGGCTCGAACCCTCTCAGTTGCGGAACCCCGCCAGGACCCGCGAGCATTAATGGTACGGAACCTGTCGAAATATGTCTAGACCAAAATGACGATTCGCGAGGATCGTGTCAAAATTGGCAACTGAGCCAATCGTCATCGTCAGCGGAGCTGGCCGCCGTTGGTCTTTGTGACCGCAGCGATGACCGCTTCTCGCGTAGAGGTGATCTCGTCGTCGGTCAGAGTTCGATCGTCGGCTTGGAAGCGCAGTCGGAACGCCAAACTACGATGACCATCATCGACGCCCTTCCCTCGGTAGACGTCGATCAGATCTAGGCCGACGAGCAGCTTTCCAGCCGACTTCGAAATGGTGTTGCGTACTTTGTCGGCGCCCACATCGTCAGCGACGACGAACGCGAGGTCCATGTCGCTGGAGGGGAACTTCGAAACCGGCGAGTAGCTGCGCTTGCCGTGAGGCCCATCGAGAATCTCACCGAGGTCCAGTTGTAGCCACGCGACGCGGCCCTCTACCCCGTATTCGCGCAGCACCGACGGTGCTACTTCGCCGACCACACCTCGGGAACGTCCGGCGATCACGACTTCAGCAGAGCGCGTCGGGTGCATCCCTGGGAGCGAATCGCTATTGCGGACTTGCACGTTGGGAAGGGCGAGCGTTGTCGACAACGTGTGTAGCAGCGCCACAGCGTCTGGAGCCTCAGACCCAGCGAGCGCAACCGCCACATACTCACGCTCGTCTGGAAGGAGCTCACCGTCGGCAGGGGTCAAGAACACGCGGCCGATCTCAAAGAATCGCACCGACGGGCTGCGGTGTGACTGGTTGTACGCAATCGCCTTGAGTTGGCCCGGCAGCAGCGAGGTTCGAAGTACGGACTCATTGGCATCGAGCGGGTTCGACAGGCGAATGCCATCGTCGGTGAGGCCGACGTTCGCAAGATCTCCGGGGGCGAGGAACGGCATTGGCTGGGTTTCGTTGCAGCCCATGCCGAGTAGCGCTTCGCGGACCAGGCGGCGTTCGCCTTGATACTCGCTGAGGTGTCCGGCCTGCTCGCCTTTGGGGACGGTCTTATCGATGACTTCAAAGCCATACATACGACCGACTTCTTCTGCGATGTCGTGTTCGAACTCCGGAGCGGTGCAACCAATGGCATCCCAACGCCAGCTCGGGACGGTGACCGCCAGCGTGTCGCCCCTGGACTCGGCGCCGAATCCAATCGACTCCAAGTGCTGCACCATTTCGCTGTCGGTCAGGGTGGTGCCGAGAAGCGAGTTCACCTTGGCCACCCGGACCTCGGTGTGAGCTTGTGCGGGAGTGGTGCCCGGCATATCGATCTGGCCCGGGCAGATGGTGGCCCCGGTCTCGGCGATCAGTTCGCAGAACCGATCCATGGCACGGTCGATGTTGTCGCCCCAATCGGCACCCCGACGAAAGCGGGTAGATGCTTCGCTCGGCAGGTTGAGCCGCTTCACGGTGCGAGAGATCGAGGGTGGATCCCACCAGGCCATTTCGAGCAGCACCGAGTTCGTCGAGTCGGTGACCTCGGTCGTCAGACCACCCATGACCCCAGCGAGGCTGACGGCAGTATCGGATTCATCGGAGATGACGCCATCGTTGGCCACGAGGGTTCGCTCGGCCTCGTCGAGGGTTACGAGCGTCTCCCCTTCGTTTGCGCGACGGACACGCAGGTAACCGTTGGGAACCGTGTCCAGGTCGAATACGTGGTTCGGTTGCCCGAGTTCGAGCATCACGTAGTTCGAGATGTCGACCACCGAGTTGATCGGGCGCATTCCTAACGCGGTGAGTCGGTTCTGGATCCATTGTGGAGACTCGCCCACCGTGACGTTGTGGATCACGCGAGCAGCGAAGCGTCCGCAGAGGTCCGGGTCGATGATCTCGACCTTGGCTTGGGAGGCCGCGTCGTCGCCCGTGCGTTCAACGGTTCGCTCAGGGAACGAGAACGGAACGCCGAGCGCCGCAGCGAGGTCGCGGGCGACTCCAGCCACCGACATTGCATCTGGACGGTTCGCGTTGACTTCAAGGTCGTACAAGACGTCCTGTTCGATGCCCAGTACATCGGTGATCGGCGTGCCCAGCGTGGTGCCCGAGGCTTGCTCGGTGAGGATCATGATGCCGTCGTGGTTATCGCCGAATCCGATCTCTGCGCCGGAGCAGCACATGCCGTTGCTCATCTGGCCGCGCATCTTGCGTTGGCCGATCTCCATGCCGTTTGGCATCACGGTGCCGATGGTGGCGAAGGGGATTAGATCGCCAACGGCCATGTTGAACGCGCCGCAACACACCTGCAGTGCTTCGCCGTCACCTTGGTCGACCTGAACGAGTTGGATCTTGTCGGCGTCGGGGTGCGGCGAAAGGTCGAGGACCTTCGCGAGCACGATCCCTTCGAGACCTTGACCCGTGATCGTCATCTCTTCGACGGCGAGGCCAAGGGCGCTGAGCTTTTCGCCGAGCTCTACGGGGTCGCCCTCGATTCCAGGAGCAAACTCTTGAAGCCAAGACAGTAGAACCTTCATCGGTTAGGGACCTTCTTTGTGAAACTGGAAGCGAAATGGAACGAAACAGGAGGAGCGAGGGACGAGCGACGGGCATGCGCCTCAGGCGCAGCCGCATAGGGAATCGAGGAGCGCAGCGACGGATTGACCATGCGGATCAAAATTGCTGCAGGAAGCGGACGTCGTTGTTGACGAGCTCGCGGATGTCGTCGAGTTGGTAGCGCATGACGGCGAGTCGATCGATGCCGAAGCCGAATGCGAAGCCTTGCCACTCCTCGGGGTCGATGCCGCAGTTCGCGAGCACGTTGGGATGTACCACTCCACAGCCGCCGAGCTCGAGCCAGCCGCCGTCGGGGGTCGAGATGTCGAATTCTGCTGATGGTTCGGTGAACGGGAAGTAGCTCGGACGTAGCCGGGTCTTTACCTCGTGACCGAAGAAGGCGTGCACGAAGCTCTCGATCGTGCCGGCGAGGTCACCGAGCCCGATTCCCTTGTCGATGACGAGACCTTCGATCTGGTTGAACGCTGGCAAATGGGTTGCGTCGGCGGTGTCGGTTCGAAACGTTCGACCGGGAGCGACGATGTAGATCGGCGGCTTCTGGTTTTCCATCGTGCGGATCTGCACCGGTGAGGTGTGGCTGCGCAGCATGACCTCTTCAGGTTCGCCGAGGTCGACGAAGATGGTGTCGAAGCTGCCTCGGGCAGGATGCCATTCCGGAATGTTCAACGCTTCGAAGTTGTACCAAGCGGACTCGACCTCGGGGCCTTCGGCAACGGTGAAGCCCATACCGACAAATACGTCTTCGAGGCGATCACGGGCTTGGGTGACGAGGTGGGCGTGACCACGCTCGACTTCGGTCATGACCTCGGTGAGGTCGAGCCGTTCCGATGCCAGCTGCTCAGCTTCGGCTGAGGCAGCGAGCGTGGAGCGGCGGGCTTCGGCCGCTGCAGACACGTCGGCCATTGCCTGATTGAGCGCCTGTCCCGCTGCCTTGCGCTCGTCGGGGGCAAGGTCGCCGAGGGTCTTCTTTAACCCAACCAGCTGGCCTTTCTTGCCTGTAAACGACCGCTCGATCTCAGCCAGCGACGCAAGGTCGGCGGCCGAGTCGATTTGTGCGCGGGCCTCATCGACGATCGGACTCAATTCCATGGCGTCCAGTCTGCCCGATGGCCACCGAGATAGGACGCACGCCGGTTAACAGAATTGAGATGGCGGAAACACCACATGTGGGAGTTCTCACGTGCACAGTTCACTTGCCCAATTAGCACTCCGATATTGGGAAGGCGGTGAGCGAGAAGATGCTCGCCGAATAGGACTTTGGTCTAGCGAGGATTTCCCCCAATCTTCGTTATCCGTGCCCCGGTTTGCGCCCCCGCCTGCAACCCGGGGCACGGGCACTTTTGCCCTACTTCACTAAGGACACACCACCCATGGTCCACAATGTGGTGATGCGACTCTGGCTCTGCGGTTTCCTCTTGCTCGTCCTCGGCGCGTGTGCTGGCGCCGACAGCGATGCCCAAGGTGCTCCTCAATCAGCCACAACAGAAGACACTGCCGGTTCAACGCTCTCGACGAGCGCACCCGAGACCGACGGCCTAACCGAGGTCAGCCCACAAGGTGAGTTCGACGAACTATTCGCCGACCTGGCCATCGTGGACCTCTCGCTCACACGAGACGATGTCGTGTGCGATGCGTTCGAACTCGGCGAGGACGCTGTCACCGAAATTGTCGTGGGTCACTACGTCGTAGACGGCAACCTGGGAGCGGTGTGCTTTGGCGAAGAAGACCCGACGACGATCGAGGCCTTTGAAGAGCTCGCCGTTATCGTCCCGTCGCTCCAACTAACCGACCTCGTGCTCTTTGCCGGCTTCCAATCCATCGGTGACGATGACGAGGTCACACTCGCCTATGTGACAACCATGTCGCAGGACGACACCCAGTTCGTGCTCGCCGTCGGCATCGATTCGTTCAACGAGGATCTGAACATCGCCCGCCTCACCAACGCCCACGAGCTTGCACACGTGATTACCCAAACCGAATTTGAATTGGATCGAGCCGTGTTCGAAGACGAATGCGAGACCTACTACAACGGCCTCGGATGCTTCGAAGAGGATTCGTTGTTGTGGTCGTGGATGACCGAATTCTGGGATCCGACCGTCCTCGCGACGATCAATGGTGCCGCGGAAGTGTTTGTGGCCGATGGGGATCAACGCTGCTCGATCGACGACTCGTACTTCGGTGCCTACGCAGCGTCGAACCCCGAGGAGGACTTCGCCGAGGCCTTTTCCGCCTACGTGTACGGGCTCGAGCCGGACACTCTCGGCCAAGCAGCGAAGCTCGATTGGCTTGCCTCACAGCCCGGTCTCGCCGAGTTTCGCGCCCGAGCCGACGCCGCTGCGCTCACCCCGTTGGACAACTCCTTCGAGACCTGCGGCTGAAAACTCAACTATGCCTGGACGATGCCGAACCATAGGTCATGTCCGCAGTTCGCAGAATCGGAGTCATGGTCGCACTCATTGTGCTCGGCGCATGCTCATCGGATTCAGAGGGTTTTACTCAGCCCCCACCTACCTCGGTTCCGCCAGCACTCGCATTCGTCGATGAACAACCACCATCGCTCGCCTTCGCCGAGGATCTCGAAACCCTCGTGAGCGAAGCCGGTTTGTGGTCAGAAGTGGCCGCTAACGATGACCTCGCCGAGTGCTTGCGTTCGGCTTCGGGCAGCGAGGCCACCTCGATCGATGGCCTCCAAGCCGATATCGAAGCGATCACGCCTGGCGGACAGCTCATCATCGCCGACTGCCTCACCGGCGCCTAAGCGTTAACTCCGACGTCTAAGCGCGAAGGCGAGCACGGCACCTGTTGTCGCAACGTTGAGCGACTCGACGTTGCCGTGCATCGGTATCGATACCGTCATGTCGGCCGCAGCGAGCAGGTCATCGCCGAGGCCATGTGCTTCTGAGCCCAGAAGTAGGGCGAGCCGCGAATCAGACCCGATCTCCACCTCGTCGTAGGCAACGCTGCCCATCGCAGTAGCGACCGACGTAGCACCGAGTCTCGACAACTCCTCGAGGAGATCATCTCGGTCGACCTCACCGATCGGGACCCGCAACATCGAGCCCGCAGACGAACGCACAACCTTCGGCGAGAGCACGTCAGCTGTTTCAGAGGTAACCAACACACCCGCGCAACCCGAGGCCTCGGCGGTGCGAATGAGCGTGCCGACGTTGCCTGGGTCAGAAACATCGACGAGCACGAGCAACATCGACGGACCTTCACCGTCGAAACGGCCGTCCACGTCTAACGACGGTGCTTCAACGACCGCGAGTGCAGGCTGCGGACTCTTGGCGTCCGCGAGCTTTGCGTACGCATCGGCGTCGAGCGAGAACAGC
>CAZTDG010000103.1:0-3748 GCA_964612655.1 uncultured Acidimicrobiales bacterium
GTGGTGGTGGTGGAGGCGGTGGAGGTGTTCCTCCTCCTACGGTGATTGGGGTCGGGGTGCACGCAATGTCGGTAGTGACGCCATTTGGACGCCAACGAATCACGTAGCTGTGATCGCCCGGGGAAGCAGCGGTATCGGTAAACGAGCCAGCACCGCCAGGGGTTCCTGACAGGAAGCCTCCATCGACTCGAACAAAGACCGTTGTCGGTCCGTTGAATCCAGAGTAACTAACCACCGGCTGACCGGCGGCGTTGAGCGCCACGGTGCACTGTGGTCCGCTAGAAATCGTGAAACGATGGCCATTGGTGGCTACAGATCGATTGCCTGCTGTGTCATCAGCGAACCCTCGAATGTCATACTCTGCAGGTGACAGGTTTGAAACGGGGATAGACCAGTCGACCTGACCGATTCCAGTGTTGGTAACCGTTACCGGGAAATCAACCGCCGTCGAACTGAGGGAGCCGTTGGGTCGGACCCAAAGTTGTTGGTCTCGGTTGAAGAGCCGAATTCTGACAATGGCAACGCCTTGGTCGTCACTGGCCACTCCCGAAATGGTGCTCAAACTCTGAAGTACCGCGTCGTCGACGGGGGCGTTGACGGTAATGGTTGGCGCAGTCGTGTCGGGGGCACCCCCGAAGTCGAAGAAGCCCGAACCGCCAACGAGGAAGTTACTAAACCGAGTTCCATCGTGGCCGGCGAGCAGACCGCGGTCCGTAGGCGTCAGGTCGAAGACACCGAGAGCGTTATTGCTGCCCGGGTTCCAAGGCAATGCTTGGGCCGTGGTTGGGTTGAGCGCAGCAAGCTGGTTGCGGTGCACCGCGTTAACAGGGTCGCGTTCGCTCGGGTTGATCGGGTCGTTCGGATCGTTGCTGCATCCGTTGGCCGTCCCGGTGAAGTTCGAGGTGAGGGTCCCGCCTGCATAGACGGCGCCGAGTCGTGGGGCGGCGCAGAAGTGGCCACCGACGTATACCGCAGCATCGGTTACTGCGAGAGAGAAGACGCTCGAGTACATGCGAGCTGACCAGGTAAACGGCTGGACTCGGTTTCCGGCGGTCTCGTAGCGAAGCACGCTGTCGCAGTTCGGTGGGTTGTCTGCTCCCTGTCCGCCGATGACGATAAAGGATCCATCGGGCGAGATGGCCATGTCTCGCAGGGCGTTCCAACACAATCGGTCGTTGGTTTGTTGCTGCCACGGGACTTCCCAGTTGCTCAACACGGTGTTGGGGCCCCTGATGTCGGCCTTGAACACTGCTTGGCGCGTCTGACCAAGGACTTGCTGGTTGTAGTGCAGTACGAGCAACTCATTGCCGTCAGGAGTCGCCTCTACGCGGCGAACGAGGTTCGCGCCAGCGATCGAGCCATTCAGTTGGAAATTGAAGTTGGTATCGAGTGCACCTGTATTGGCGTCTACCCGGGCCAATCCTCGAATCGACTGACCGCCAACGGTGATGAAGTTGCCGCCTAGGTACAGGTCGTTACCGACCTGCTCAATGGACAGCACCACTGCCGATGCGTTGGCGGAGAAGCCAGTGTCCAAGTTGCCAAAGGCGTCAAGTTTGGCCACGCGCAACGGGAAGTTCGTGGATCCGTTGGCTTCCCAACGAGTGAAACGACCGCCGACGTAGAGTCCGTCGTCTGTGGCGTTGGCCTCCAGCTCCTCGACCTCGTTGTTCAACACCGGTCGGAAGTTGGTATCGAATGCACCGGAGTTGATGTCGTATGCGTACAAGAACGGCTGGTTGACTACCGTGCCGTCCTGCAATTCGACTTGGGTGAAGTCGCCGCCCACAAACACCCGGTTACCGACCTGGGCGTGTGCCCGAACTCGGCCGTCTAGGGTGACGGGCAGATCTCGACGGACAGTATCGGGCACGACCTGCCCATGATTTACCTCAGCACGCGCCGCGGGTGCGGTGTTTGCGAAATACGCAACCGCACCAACCATCACAAGGAGAGCGCCCACTAGGTAGATGCCTCGGAACCGCCCAAGCAACATCTTCAATTTCATTCAGGGTCCTTTGTTGCCCGCCACATACGTTCCATCCGGAACACACATAAGTATATGTCGGAAGGACGCCCTGATATAAAGCAATAGTCGCGTATTGTCCGTTGGCTCATCGATGAATCCACCAACAGTGATGCCGACCAGGTCAAATTTTGACCGCTCGCGCGGAGCGCAATCGAACTATGGCACAACGATCGAATTACAAGCAACGTCGGTGATCACACCCGCTTGGCGTGACCGGATGACGTAGGCCTGTTCACCGGAGGTGGCACCGGTATCAACAAAGCCCAGCTCGTCTCGGACCGTGGCGACGAAACCATCGTTGTCTCGAACGGTGTAGGCGTTCTCGCCCTCGATAGCGCTCCACTGCAAGGTGACGACGCCATTTGCATCGGCCGAGGCCGTGCAGGAGTTCGCAACCGGCACATCAACGCCGCCGAGGTCAGGGACGGTTACCGGGCTCGGCGAGCATGGCTCGTCGGTAGTACCACCGTTAGCCCGAAGTCGGATTACGTAGCTGTAGTCACCTGGAGCACGTTCGGTATCGGTGAAGACGTTGGTGCCTGAGACCGAGGCGACGAAACCGAGGTTTGCTTCGCGAACCACGTAGGTGTCCAGTCCGATGTCGGTCCACGTCAATACCGGGTTGCCGTTGGGGTCAATCGACGCCTGACAAACAAAGCCGGCTTCAGGGACGGTGATTGGCGATGGCGTACACGCAACATCGGTTTGGCCTTCGACCGGTCGCCAGCGGACGACGTAGCTTTGGTCGCCGGGCCCGGCCGCACTATCAGTAAAGCTCGCTGCTCCCGATGGCGCACTCGACACGAAGCCGCCGTTTCGGCGAATGAACACAGCGTCGACGCCGTCTGAATCAAATCCGGAGTAGGTGATTACCGGTTGGTTCGAATCGTCGAGTGCGACGGTGCATACCGCGGCACCAGGGACGAGGAACCGGTGTTCTAGACCAGGCGAGGTGTTGTTTGATGAATCGATAACAAATCCTCGAACCTCGTATTCGCCTGGCACCAGGTTCGCCACGGGCACGGTCCACGAGACTTCGCGAAGACTGGTCTCGGTGGCCTGCACGGGAAGATCGACGCGCTCAGCGCCGAGGGTGCCATCGAGTTGGACCCAGAGATCTTCGGTTCGGTTGAAGAGTCGGAGGATGAGATTCTGAATTTCACGATCGTCGGTAGCGACGCCGGTGATCTCGGTCAGTGACGAAGCCACGGAGTTCACAGTCGGATCGGTCACGGAGATGACTGGCGCCTCGACGTCTGCGGGAGCGCCGAAGTCGAAGAAGCCGGACCCTCCTACCAAGAAGTTGCTGAAGCGATCACCGTCGTGGCCAGCGAGAAGGCCGCGATCGATGAGCGTCAAGTCGAAGACACCGAGCTGATTGTTGCTACCTGGATCCCATTCCAACGCACGAGCCGTTGCCGGGTCGAGTGCCGCGAGCTGGTTGCGGAAGACCGCGTTTACTGGATCGATGCTGCTCGGGTTGCTGAGATGGTCTGGCTCACCGGTGAAGCAGACGTTGGCCGTCAGAATCGAGTCCGACGTGAGGCCGCCCTCATATACCGCTCCGAGGCGAGGAGCTGCACAGAAGTGACCACCGGCGTAGACAGCGACGTCAGATACGGCGAGCGAGAAGATGCTTGAGTACATGCGTGCTGACCAGGTGAATTCCACGAGCTCATCGCCAGCGGTTTCGTAGCGCACGATGCTGTCGCAGTTCGG
>CAZTDG010000103.1:3848-10029 GCA_964612655.1 uncultured Acidimicrobiales bacterium
CCGCTAAGTACCGGCGTCGGGGTGCTGATATCGAGCTTGAAGACCGCCTCGCGAGTTTCACCAGCAACTTGTTCTGCGTAGTGCAACACGAACAGTTCGTTACCGTTCGGGTTGGATTCGATGGTTCGAACGAACTGGCCAAACGCTACGGAATCAGCCAAATCGAGGTTGAGGGTGGGGTCGAGCAGACCGGTGTCGTCATCAACTCGAGCAAAGCCGACGATCGGTTGATCCGAGACGGTCTGGAAGTCGCCGCCCAAGTACAGGTAACCGCCAACGTGCTCAAGCGTGTTCACAACCGCTGATGCACGGCCGTTGAAGCTTCGATCAAGGCTGCCATCTGCTTCCAACTTGGCGAGGCGCAGCGGGAAGGACCGAACGGTTCCTTCTTCCCAACGAGTAAATCGTCCGCCGGCGTAGAGGCCATCGCCGCCTTCATTGGTTTCGAGCGCTTCGACCGCGTTGTTCAACACCGGTCGGAAGTTGGTGTCGAAGACACCGGTGTTGATGTCGTAGGCATAGATGTACGCCTGGTCGACGATCGTGCCGTCGGGCAGGCTGACTTGGGTGAAGTCGCCACCCACGAAGATTCGGTCGCCAACCTGGGCGTGCGCTCGTACACGGCCGTCGACGGTGACCGGAAGGTCACGGCGGGCCAGTTCGGGGACGAGTTCGCCATGGTTCACGGCCGCTTGGGCATCGTTCGCGAAACTCGAAACAATCGCCGTCATACCACCGAGGGCAAGCAGCAAAGCCAGCATCGGCAAAACGGTTGTTCGTTGTCGTGGTGTGAGACTCATGGGTTGTCTCCAAAATGGGGGCGTACCCAAGAAGTATCGAAACGAGAAAGGGTCGTCTATAGGACCTTTGGGACGTTTCATCAGCAAAGTGGCGAAAAATGGGCTTCTCGGCCTACGACATCGCTTCCCCTATTGCCTAGGTGCACCTGAACCTGGCGATTGCTCGCCGTATCCGAACGGAAGCCCCCAACAACCACATAACCTTGGCGGCTATGACGAGTGCCTCGGATCAGCCCTATCCATCCGTCGACAAACCCGACTTCCCAGCTATTGAGACCCAGATTCTCGATCGTTGGAAAGAGGCCGGTACCTTCGAGCGCTCGATTGATCAGCGCCAGGACGATGAGTTCGTGTTCTACGACGGCCCACCGTTCGCCAACGGACTGCCGCATCATGGCCACCTGTTGACCGGCTATGTGAAAGATGTTGTCCCCCGCTATCAGACGATGCGGGGGAACAAGGTCGACCGCCGCTTCGGTTGGGATTGTCACGGCCTTCCCGCGGAGATGGAGACCGAGAAGCAACTCGAAGTGTCGGGTCGGGTGGCGATCACCGACTTCGGCATCGAGAAGTTCAATGATGCGTGCCGGACATCGGTGATGACCTATGCGAGCGAATGGGAAAAGACCGTCACTCGCCAGGCCCGCTGGGTCGATTTCGACAACGACTACAAGACCATGGATCTCGACTACATGGAGTCGGTGATCTGGGCGTTCAAGCAACTGTGGGACAAGGGCCTTATCTACGAGGCCAACCGCGTGATGCCCTATAGCTGGGGTGCCGAGACCCCGCTCTCGAACTTTGAGATCCGTCTCGATGACGCGACCCGACCTCGCCAAGACCCGGCGGTCACCATCGCTTTCTCCCTCGATCCCGTCGATGGCGATCCGGGCCCGATGAAGATGTTGGCGTGGACCACCACCCCGTGGACCCTTCCATCGAACCTCGGTCTGATCGTCGGTCCTGATCTCGACTACGCGGTGATGGAGCTCAACGGCGAGTACCTCGTGCTTGGCGCCGCAACGGTGGCCTCATACGAAAAGGAACTCGAGGGCGCGACCGAACACGGGACCCTCAAGGGCTCCGACCTCGTCGGTCGTAGCTACGAGCCACTACTCCCCTACTTTGCTGATCGGGACGATCTGAACGCCTTCCGTGTGATGGCCGGCGACTTCGTTGAAACCGAAGAGGGCACCGGTGTGGTCCACACGGCGCCCGGATTCGGCGAGGACGATCAGCGCATCGCCGAAGAAAACGGCATGGGCATGGTCGTGCCAGTGGACGACAAGGGCGAATTCACCGCCGAGGTCACCGACTTCGTCGGCCGGAATGTTCTTGAGGCCAACAGCGACATCATCCGCCATATCAAGGACCTAGGCCGGCTGATCAAGCACGAGTCCTACGAGCACAACTACCCGCACTGTTGGCGCACCGACACCCCGGTTATCTACCGGGCATTGCCGAGCTGGTATGTGAAGGTGACCGACTTCCGAGATCGCCTCGTCGAGCTCAACCAGGACATCAACTGGATCCCGAGCAACGTTCGAGATGGACGCTTCGGCAAGTGGCTCGAAGGCGCCCGTGACTGGTCGATCAGCCGCAACCGATTCTGGGGCTCGCCGATCCCGGTGTGGCGCAGCGACAACCCCGAGTATCCGCGCACCGATGTGTACGGCAGCCTCGATGAGCTCGAAGCCGACTTTGGCGTCCGCCCTACGAACCTGCATCGACCATTCATCGACGAACTTGTTCGCCCCAACCCCGATGACCCGACGGGCCAATCGATGATGCGTCGAGTTCCCGAGGTCTTTGACTGTTGGTTCGAGTCCGGTTCGATGCCTTTCGCCCAGGTGCACTACCCGTTCGAGAACAAGGAGTGGTTCGAGGAGCACTACCCGGCGGACTTCATTGTCGAATACATCAACCAGACCCGTGGCTGGTTCTACACGTTGCACGTCTTGGCGGGCGCGTTGTTCGACAAGCCATCGTTCCAGAATGTGATCTGTCACGGCATCTTGTTGGCCGAAGATGGCCAGAAGCTGTCGAAGAAGCTTCGCAACTACACCGAACCGTCGGAGATCTTCGACAAGCAGGGCGCCGACGCCCTTCGCTGGTATTTCATGAATTCCAATATCGTGCGCGGCGGCGACGCTCGAATTTCTGACAAGGGCATCGATGACGTCACCCGCCAGGTGATGCTGCCGGTGTGGAACGCCTATTCGTTCTTCACCCTGTACGCGAACATCGACAACTACCGAGCCGAGCTGCGGAGCGATTCGACCGACGAGCTCGATCGCTACATCTTGGCGAAGCTCCGTTCGGTCATCGAGGCCACGACCGAACGCATGGACGCCTACGACCTTGGCGGCGCAACCGAGCAGATCAGCTCGTTCCTGGATGCGTTGAACAACTGGTACATCCGCCGGTCCAGAGACAGGTTTTGGGCTCCCGCAACACCAGGGGAGCCGCCTGAGGGGGGCGAAGCGGAGCGAAGCGACCACGCCGGCGATGTGGGGATCTCGGCCGGCAGTGCCGAGGACAAAAGAGCTGCCTATGACACGCTCTACACGGTGCTCGTCACCTTCATGAAGTTGTCGGCGCCGTTCTTGCCAATGGTGACCGAAGAGATCTACACCTCGCTGACCGGCGAGGAGAGCGTGCACCTCGCAGACTGGCCGAACCCCGAAGACTTCCCTTCGGACCCCGAACTGGTTGCGAACATGGATCAGGTTCGAACCGTCGTGTCGGCCGCCTTGCGCCTTCGCGAAGACAACGGGCTGCGGGTGCGCCTACCGCTGCCCTCGATCACGCTGGCCGGCGAAAGCGCCGCGTCCGTCTCGACCTTGACGCATCTGATCGCTGATGAAGTCAACGTTAAGTCCGTCGAGTTCTCCGACGACCTCGACGCGTTCGCGCAGTTCACCCTGCAACCGAATGGATCCGTGCTCGGCCCGCGCCTCGGTGGCGATGTGCAGAAGGTGTTCGGCGCGGCGAAGAAGGGCGAGTGGTCCCAAAACGACGACGGTTCGATCGCGATCGCCGGGCACACGCTTTCCCCTGAAGAGTTCGCACTGAACGTGGTTCCTGCCGAGGGGGTCGTAGCGGCGGCCCTGCCGAGCAACGACGCGGTTGTCGTGCTCGACACCGAGCTCACCCCTGAGCTCGAGGCCGAGGGACTCGCGCGAGACATCGTTCGTGCGGTCCAAGAGGCTCGCAAGACCGAGGATCTGGTCGTCACCGATCGCATCGATCTCACGCTCGACCTGTCAGCGGATGCTGCAGCGGCGGTTCAGGCCAACGAGGCCTACGTCGCCGAGCAGACCTTGTCGACATCGATCACCTACGCCAGCGTCGAAGGTGGCCATGACGCCGGCGGCGTCGGCCGGTTGGCGATTTCGGTCGCCGGGTGAAGTCCCCTCGAGACTCGTTTCTCACGGTGATGGGCCGCAAGCCTGTCATCGAAGCACTACACGACACGTCCTTGGCGTTCGACAAGATTCTTCTGAGCGATCGTGCTCACGGACCAGAGGTCGACACAATTACGGGGATGGCTGCTAGCCGCAAGATCAACATCGAGTTGGTCGACGAGGTAAAGGTGACCGCTGTCGCGCGAAGTGCCCGTCACCACCAAGGTGTCGTCGCCGACATCGTGGCTCCCGCCATGCAAACCCTTGATCGGTTCTGTGAGCAGCGTCGACGTGGCAAGGACTGGGCGTGCTCGGTGCTGCTACTCGACCGCGTGCACAACCCCGCCAACGTCGGCATGATCCTGCGGTCGGCTACCGCTGCGGGGATCGACGGTGTCGTCGTTCCACACAAGGGCACTGCCGATATTGGCCCGGTTTCCATCAAGGCCTCCGCGGGCGTGGCCTTCCGGGCCCCGATTCTGCGATGCGAAACCACCGAGGACGCGTTGTCGACGCTGACCGAGCACCGGTTCGACCTGGTCGGCCTCGACGCGAGCGGCGAAAGTCTTTTCGACGCGGAGCTTCCTGAGCGGGCCGCCTATGTGGTCGGCAATGAGTCGGCTGGAATCAGCCAAGCAGTGCGAGAGTCGTGCACCTCAATGTTGTCGATCCCGCTTGCGAACGATGTGGAATCGTTAAACGCTGCGGTCGCTGGGGCGCTCGTGTGTTACGAAGTGGCCCGTCGCAAATCGGGCTAACCCGTCAGCCACTCACGCTCGGCACTAGCAGGACCGTCGTCGAAGAGCATGAAGCTCTCCATCTTGTTGTCGAAGTCCTCGGCTAGGTCAGCAACGCTGTCCCAGTCGGGCCGCGTGAGATCGATATCGACTGCACCGGTCTCGGTTCCCGATCGCTCGACGATTCGCTTGGAACGGGCACGCAACCATCGACGGAGCATTGATATAGCCATGCATGTCTTGTCGGCCAGACACGACCGCTCATGAGTCGTACTGCCTACTTTGATGGGTCGAAAGACCTAATACTGTGAGGGCTCGTTCCTAGCGAAGTATGGGCGATACCGACTCACACGATTCTCCGTCCAAACCGTCGATCGTGTCGTTTCCGGCCTGTCCTCAAATTTCGTCATCACCGGAAGCACCTAGTCCTCATCGAGGAACCTGTCGTTCAATCAGCGTGCGCTCTTCGGTGTCGGGGTGGTCGAGCCAGATCGTCGACCCTTTGAGTTCACGTCGAATGGCGTGGGCGATTTTGAATCCTTGCCCAACAAACTCATCGACAACGTCGCGATCGCTCATGGCACCGCCGACATCATCGAAGAAGTCGGCCCAATCCTGGAGCGCGATGAGGACCCGCGGCGACAGCGGCAGGGAGTCGGGGATGACGTTCTCGCCTTCGGGAGTCCACAGCGGGAACGCCCCTACCTGAGCTCGGATGACGATCTCGACCATCCCCGAAGAGTACCCGTCGACCGGCCGGGAGCCGGGCGCGAACGCGGCCCAAAACAACAACCACCTCCGCAGCGATGGAGCTGCGGAGGCAATCTGTGCTGTTTGTATATTTTATTGTTGGTACCGACCAGGCCCGGAGGAGAAACGGGAGCCGGGTCGGCTATGTGGGACGGTCACACGAACCAGCAGATGCTGTCCATGACGTTCAACGTTTGAAGGGAGACGCTCATCGTCCGAACCGAAGGCCGCCGCCACAATGTGACGACTGTTTTCAACGGCGGCCTTAACAAGGCTTCGGGTGATATTGGAAATTCGAGCGGTTGCTGAACTGACCATCATGGTAAAGAGAACCGGCCACCCCTACTACGAATTCACTTAGGCCATCGTGTTAATGAGCTAGTCACTATTGGCCCTCAGCTTCGTTGAGTTCTTTGCTCTTCTTCCAAAGCGAATAGACCCCAACAGGAGCGCCGACGACCACTCCTGCGATTGCTCCTTCGGCGAG
>CAZTDG010000104.1:0-4151 GCA_964612655.1 uncultured Acidimicrobiales bacterium
GCGCTTAGTAGCGGAGACCTTTTAATCCCAAGGTGCCGGGTTCGAGCCCCGGGCGACCTACCGAATTGCTGGGCGATTGTCGACGTTGGCTGTGTGGATCTCGCACGCTCGGCCAAAGGTGCCGGCGTTGGGGTCGAAGCAGGTGTCGAGTTCGCTCGATCCACCCCGAAGGAAGTCTTCACCTTCACCTCCGCCGATCGTGTCGTCACCTTTGCCGCCGTGAAGATCGTCGTCGCCCTCGCCACCGGCCAACGTGTCGTCCCACGCGTTGCCACGCATGAAGTCGTCGCCGTTGCCACCGTCCATGTTGTCTCGGCCGAGTCCACCAAAGGCGGTGTCGTCGCCATCGCCGCCTTGGATCGTGTCGTGGCCGCCACCACCGCGAATTTCGTCTCGACCGCCACCACCGTTGATCCAGTCGTTACCGAAGTTGCCTTCGATCACATCTGCGCCACCGAGACCACAGATGGTGTCGTTCCCGCCTCGGCCTAGGATCATGTCGGGGCCCTCGGTGCCAAGAATGACTTCGTCAGCTGATGTCCCAACGAAGGGCACACCCTCTTCGACGATGTGATCTACCTGTAATTCGTTACAGATGAGCCCGCCTTGGGCACCCACGGGCGCTGAAGTAACTGCGGTTACCGACCCCGCAAGGCACAGTGCAGCTACTGCGCCAATCGTTCGGGCTCGGACAAAACGCATAGTGGTACTCCCGTGTCGTGAAGACACAGGAGTACCACCTAGGCCCTAGGGCCTACAAGCTTTGCAAAGGGTTTACGTCAGTCTTCTTCGTTACGACGAGCTGCCATGACCGCAGCACCACCGGCGAGGGTCAGTGCGGCACCAGCGAGGCCGAGCGAGAAGGCCAGGTCGCCAGGACCGGTGAGTGCGAGCTCGTTAGGAAGCTGATCGCTTGACTCAGCAACCGTGGTGGTGGTTGCCGGAGCAGCAGCGGTCGTGGTGGTGGCCTGAGAACCAGCGCCGAGGGCCGAAGAGTCACCGGGAGCCTCAGTAGTGGTTGGTGCCGTGGTGGTCGCCGGAGCTTCCGTGGTGGTCGCCGGAGCTTCGGTCGTGGTCGCTGGAGCAGCCGTGGTTGCCGGGGCAGCCGTCGTAGCAGGTGCAGCGATTACCGGTGCAGCCGTGGTGGTCGGCGCAGCCGTCGTGGCCGGTGCAGCCGTGGTGGTCGGCGCAGCGGTAGTGGTCGGTGCAGCGGTGGTGGTCGGCGCAGCAGTCGTGGTGGTCGTTGCTGGCGCTACGGCATCAAAGCCGATGCAAAGTGGGTGAACCGAGTTCGGCACGTCACCATTTTGTTGCTTGTGGAAGATGGTCACCGAGGTGGCTCCAGCTGGAATCTGCGCTTGGAAACCGTCGGCACCGATGAGATTCGGGCTGAAGTCGGTGGTCAGCGGCGAGGTGTAGCCGGTGTCGGTGGTGAAGAACCACTGTTCCATGGTGTGGCTCGGAAGATCTTCGAAGCCGAGCCAGGTCTCAACGTTGACGTTGTACGTGCCACCTGGAAGGTTCACAGGGAACGGACCAAACGAATTTGGTCGGTTCGGCGTGGCGAACCAGATGTTCTCGGCGAAGGCCACCGAGTAATCCGAGCTCGAGCAGGTTGCGTTCGGACGGTTGACGCCAGGCGCCGCCGTCGTAGCGGCCGGCTCGGCGCTGGAGTCATCACTCGCCGAGGAGTCATCACTTGACGATGAGTCATCGCTCGAAGAGGAGCTATCGCTCGATGACCCTGATGAGTCTTCGAAGGCGAGGGCGTCTGGGGCGTTGCCCGTCGTAGAGCACGCGCTAATTACAAGCGCGAGTCCTGCGAGCAAGGCAAGTATGCGGTTTCGGTTAAAGGTCTGCACGACTGGGGTCCTTTGCAAGAGCAGTTTCATATGCAATCGGCACGCCCAGTTGGGTCGTCAGTAGTGCGTTCGCCCTAAATCACTTTCCGCCCAGCTGCGTTAGCGACACGCAGGAGAGTCGGTTTCGCAACCAATCGCCGGGAGAAAGTCTTGGGGAAAGGAGCAAAGGTCGATGTCGCGTTGATCCATGACCCGCAGGAACGATCCGGTGATCTGATCCTGGCTCAGTCGACCACTACTAATGGCTTCCATCACGTGATCAACCGTGCCCGAAACGGCATTCAGCGAGCCCAACATAATGAGGTCAACACCAGCACCGAGCGCCTGTTCAGCAGCTTCGGCGTTAGTGGTCGTCGCAGCGATGGCATCCATGTTCAGGGCATCGGTCATAACCAAGCCATCGAATCCCAACTCGGTGCGGAGAAGGCCGTCGACGGCAGCGGGAGACAGCGTGGCCGGGCGGTCGTTGGTCAGCCCTGGGACGACGAGGTGCCCGATCATGATCGGCAAGCCGCCGCGGGCGATCGCACGTTCAAAGGGAACCAGATCGGTTTCACGCAGCACTTCGACAGGAGGAATCGTGGGAAGGCCGGTGTGGCTGTCGATACCGGCGCCATGACCTGGGAAGTGCTTGATCACCGGGGTGAGCCCGCCGTCGAGGATTCCCTCGGCCACGCTCAGGGCGTACTCGGAAACCACCGCGGGGTCAGAACCGTAGGACCGGTCACCCACGAAGACACCGGTATCCAGGTCGACCACCGGTGCCAGGTTCATCGTGAAGCCCAAGTTTCCGAGGGCGACCGCATGATCTGCTGCCCGCTGGCGGGCCGCGGCTGGAGTGTCGTTGGCTGCAACGCTTCGGGCGCTGGGTTGGGCACCGACGAGATGGTCGACCCGTTGCACTCGACCGCCCTCTTCGTCGACGGCGATGATCAGTGAACCAACGGCGGAACTCGCCTGCAATGAGGCGATGTCGTTACCAATTCCCGAGTTCGGAGCGCCGAGCACCACGATGCCGCCGAGATGACCGCTAGTGGCAAGCGATTCGGCCACGGCGAACTCATCTTGGGTCATGATCGGGAAGAGCAGCTGGCCGATCTGCACATCGAGCGGGATGTCCGCGACGCATTGAGCCAACGTCCGAGTCGGTGGCACGGTCGTTTCGGCGATGGTCGAGGTCGTCGTCGTGGTTGGGGCCGTGGTCGTACTGGTATCAGCCGCGTCGGCTTGAAGATTCGTTGCCGGTGCGGCGCTCGTAGTGGTTTGGGCTGGAGCGACGGTCGTTGGTGTGGGCACGGCTTGTTCGCTGACGGCTTCATCTGCCGCGGCCGTCTCGTTCACTTGCGATTCAGTGGTCGGCGTAGCACCCGCGTCGCCCTCGGCTGCGACGACGTCGTTGGCCGTGGAGCATCCTGCAGCGATGACACCGGCGATGACCAGGGCGCACAGAAGTCGCCAGGCACGGGGAAGGGATAAGGCGCGCACCTCAAAATTGTAGTGCCGTGCCATACATTCCCCCGGTCGGGGCCGCCGGGGATCGGCCCCGACTCCCGTTCGCCACCGTGAGTGTCATTTCGACCGCGCATAGATACTGTCCTACACTTTGGACATGCGTCACACCTCATGGTTCTCACTACGTCGCCTCGCGATCGCTGTGCTGGCCATGATTGCGCTCGCAAGTTGTGGTGGAAGCGACGAGGACGCAACCGTGGGAACCGTCCCGCCAGCCAGCATCACGCCGAGCACCGTTGCGACGACCACAACAGTCGCTGTCACCACCACGACTACCACCACGATCGCTATCGACTTCGTGGGAACTCCCGCCTTCGATAGCTCGTCGTCGGTCTCGACCGTCGGCATCGACGCGGTCTTCTTCGGCATGACCTTGAACCAAGCCATGGACGCCGTAGGAGCAGAGTTCGCACCAGTTTCTGAACCGGTCGACCCGGTATGTGCCACCTACATACCGGCAGGCGGACCTGCCGGCGTGATCCTCACGGTCACCGCAGGCACCGTCGAACGAGCCGACATCACCAATCCCGACCTGACGACGCGCTCGGGTGCCGGCGTCGGAATGAGCGAGCAGGCCCTGTTCGACCTGTTCGGAGATCGCCTCACGAGCGTGGCCCGCGAGGGCGGTGGCAACACGATCACCTTCACCCCCGCCGATGCATCCGACGCCGAGTTCCGTGTGATCTTCGAAACCGATGGCACCAACGTCACGACCTTCCGGTCCGGACGCCTGCCCCAGGTCACCCCAACCTCGCCTTGCGGCTAGTCGTCCGTCAG
>CAZTDG010000104.1:4251-9991 GCA_964612655.1 uncultured Acidimicrobiales bacterium
AACGGCGGCCTCACGAAAGGTCGTATCCCTCGGGCAGTCCTGGAGCGAAGCCGTTGCAGTCGACGGAGACCGCGCCCAACCCGAGTTCCTCTCCAACACCTGGGGCACCAGCGGAGTCGACGAATCGAAGCGCTGACCCGCGAATGGCGTCGCCTTGCACAAATAGTTCGGCTGGTTGATCGACAGCCAGCTCTTGAACCCGATCGCTTCCTTGCAACACCGCGACGTAGGCCTGACCAAGAAACGCTTGCACGATGGCTTGGGTTTCCTCACCGGTCTCGGGGTCCGAGCCGATACCCAACGCCAGAATGTCTCCAGCTCCTGCGGCGTAGCACTCGAATGCGAATCCGTAGTCGATGGCGCCAATGGTGATGGTGCCCTCCGACGTCAGTTCTTGCGCCGGCACCAGTTGGATAGTGGTGACGACTTCAATCTCGGTCGTGGACGATGAGGACTCGATGACAGGAGCAACGGTCGTCTCACCAGCAACGGCGGTCTCACCTGCAATGGTGGTCGTTGTGGTCTCGGCTTCAGCGAGTTCGC
The DNA here is from genome assembly GCA_964612655.1 of uncultured Acidimicrobiales bacterium. Lineage (GTDB taxonomy): Bacteria > Actinomycetota > Acidimicrobiia > Acidimicrobiales > SHLQ01 > SHLQ01. Next base: position 4,795 of record CAZTDG010000104.1, read on the forward strand.
TGGGGTCGGAGCTGCAAGCGGCGAGAAGCACGGCTGCCGCAGCGAGGCCGGCAAATGAAAGTCGTAGGGTCGACATGGCAGATAGAGCCTATTGCCCGCGTATCAATTGCGGTAATCGCCCGAACTACGAACTACTGATGCGGTCCGGGGCTTGGACTGATGATCTCAATCGCCCAGGACTGGGGGTCGTCGCACTCGACTCGTACGAATAGCCCACGGTCATAGTCGTCGCCGATGGGGACCAAACCGCTCGCTCCGATCATCCCTGGGGCGGTCCCTTGCATGATCAAGGCGGCCGCATGGTCACGTTTGAGCACGAACCATCCCGAACAGGTCTGACCCGCCTCTTTTACCCCGGGAAGCGTTCCCAACGTCTCGATTACCTGATGGAGCGGCGCATGGTCGAACGCCGCGAGCTCGGCCAGCGTGTCGTCGGTGAAGTCGTTCCCGCGAGTAACGAGCGACCACTTCTCAAACGCTGAGGGCCGCACTCGAAGCCCAGCGTCGCGGATCTTGCGGACCAGTTCTCGACTGTCGCACTCGATTGCGCCCCGTTCGACCGCAAGCGTTCGCGTGCCCACGTCGATGTCGTAGTGGTCGCCTTGAAACGCCACTCTTCGACATCCCAGGAGCGCCGCGAAACGATGAAGTTCGGTGAGACTCGAGTCGGAAACGAGATGACACCAGAGCGTGTCTCGCCACGGCCATCGAGCCGCATCAACCAGAATGGCCACCGCCTCACGGTAGCGCCACAACAAAACGCTCCGAATGCATCATGGGCGTTCCGCAAAGTTGCTGGCACACTCAACGTATGGGGAAGCCGACCGAAGCGATCGAGCGAGAGGGTGCCGATACCGACGTCATCTCGCTGACGATCCCGAGCGCAACACGGTTCGTGCGCTTGGCTCGCATCGGCGTAGCTTCCCTCGCGCGACGCAAAGGCATGTCGGTTCGTTCAATCGACGACCTGCGACTCGCCACGGACGAGACCTTCGCGTTGTTGCTCGGCGATGTGGATCGCCCGGGTGCCGTGGACGTCACCTTCGAGGTTGACGATCACGAACTTGCCGTGATCGTCGTCGCCCGACTGGCCGATGGTCCCCCGGTGATCGCCGAGGACGACCGGACACGATTCGACGTACTCCTCGAAGACTTAGTCGACCGCTTCGATGTCGACGACGACCGCGGCGCGGTCCAGTTCTCCAAGCTGCTGTAAGCGCGGACTAGCCCCTACTTGCTCGCAACTCCCGTTGAGCCGAAGCCGCCCTCACCGCGATCGGTTTCGGGAAGTTCGTCGACCTCTACGAAGTTCGCGTGCTCGACTCGCTGAATGACGAGCTGGGCGATGCGGTCACCGCGAGCGATCTCGAAAGCGGTGGAGGGGTCGGTGTTTACGAGAAGGACTTTGAGTTCACCGCGATATCCCGAGTCGATGAGACCAGGGGTATTCAAGCACGTGACCCCATGACGCAGTGCTAGACCCGAGCGTGGCTGCACAAAGCCTGCATAACCGGCGGGGATGGCAATGGCTGCACCGGTCGGCACGAGTGCTCGCCCGCCGCCGGGTTCGAGGGTGATGGCTTCGGCGGCGACGAGGTCTGCACCAGCGTCACCTTCGGTCGCGTAGGCCGGGACGGCCAGGTCGGGGTCGAGTCTGCGCAGTGGAATATCGATCACGGGGTTACCCTATTCGATCCGCTAGCGGCCTAACGTATCCTGATGCTCGCATGGATGGACCTCGAAATGACCGGCCTGGATCCGGCCCGTCACGTCATCGTTGAGATCGCCACACTGTTAACCGACGATGAGCTGAACGTCATCGCCGAAGGCCCTGGATTGGTAATCCACCAACCGCCCGAAGCGCTCGACGCAATGGACGACTTCGTACGCGACATGCACACAAAGTCGGGCCTCCTCACTCAGATCGAAGAGTCAACGGTCAGCCTCGAAGATGCCGTCGCCCAGACGATGGCGTTTCTTAAAGAGCACATCACCGAGGAACGAACCGTGCCGTTGTGTGGCAACTCGATCGGCACCGATCGGCGCTTCTTGGCGGTTCACACCCCCGAGATCGAAGAGTTCCTGCACTATCGCTCGATCGATGTATCGACGATCAAGGAGCTCGCTCGCCGTTGGTATCCGGGCGTGCTCAACAAAGCCCCGAAGAAGGCCGGGGGGCATCGCGCTCTCGACGATATTCGAGAGTCGCTAACCGAGTTGGCCTACTACCGGACCTCGGTGTTCCAGGCGCCCGAAGGCTGAGATTCGCTCGGAACGAGTCGACTATGCGGCGGCGGCTACGCCGTCGTTGTCGGCTGGCTGGTCGGTTGGCTTGCCAACGAGTCGGCGGCGGGCGATGAAGCCTCCGGCGACGATGATGATGTTGACGATGACGAATGGCCATCCGAGCCAGTCGGTGCGGCGCATCGAACGGCCGAAGAGGCTGACCTCGTTGCTGAACCAGCCCGAGACGTCGCTCTGAATGCCAGCGACGCCACCGTTGATGGTTTGCAGGATCGGCCAAACGTCGTCACCGAAGGGCCACTCGTTGAGGACCTGAAGTTCCCAGATGCCATAACCGATCGAGTACGGGCCAACGATGAGCAGCAACACGCCGGAGACGAAGTTGATCTTCGGGAGGATCGAACGGAAGCTGCCGACGAGGCTGGACTTACCGAGCGCCAAGAACAGCGTGAGCATCGTGGCGAGAAGACCCATGCCGAGGCCGTAGCTGAGAAGCGAACCGAGGCTTGACGTGAAACCGCCACCACCGGGACCAGCGGCGAAGTTTGCCGAGTTGATTGCGGTGATGAATAGACCGAGCGTGCAGGTGAGCGATGCGGTGGCATAGGACATGCCGAACAGGAACATCGAAACGAAGGAACCGGAGGTACCGCCCTTTTGCAGCTTCGGGATCTTGAGGTTGAGCTGGTAGCCGCGGATCATTGCGATACCGAGCACGATCAAGCCCACACCCAGCGCCATGTTGAAGTACGGCAGGCGGGTGGCAATCGCGGATTGCAATCCGCCGAGGACCAGTCCGAAGAAGCCGAAAACGACAAGCATGCCCAGCGTCATCGCTAGGCCGACACCCTGGGCTCGGTTAAGGGAGATCCACTTGCTGGAGGACTTTTCCTCTTGGCCGAGGAATACACCGAGGTATGCCGGCAGCAGACCAAACCCACACGGGTTGATCAGTGCCACCATGCCAATACCAAATGCGAATGCGTTGAAGAAACCCATGTCTTACTCGCTAGTCCTTACTTGCTGTAGCGCTTACAGCAGTTCTTCGTTGATGGCCTGCGTCAACGATTCAACGTTGAGCACTCCAGTGTGCACGTCGGCGACAGTGCCGTCAGCGTTAATGAAAACCGTTGTGGGCATGCCCAAACCTTGGAAAATGTTGAAAATCTCACCATTTGGGTCACGACCGACGTCGAATTGGACACCGGTGTTCTCGACGAGTTCGTCGGAGGCTTCTGCCCGGTCTTGGGTGGCCAAGCCGAGGAACGTGACATCACCAGCGAGGTTTTCGCTCACGGTTTGAAAATCGGGGAGCTCGGCGATGCATGTCGGGCACCAGGATGCGAAGAAGTTGAGGACTACGGGACCGTCGGAGAAGTTGGAGAAGACGAGCTCTTCACCTTCGAAGGTTACGTAGCTGAAGTCCACGGCATCGCTACCGGCTTCAGGGGCATCGCCTTCGGGAGGGGGAACGGGAATTCCGCCGTCGCCGAGGGAGATGGTGTCGGAGCCGCTGGAGCAGGCTGCGGCGGTGGCTGCGAGGCCGACCATGAGGGCGGTTCTACGGGTGACTTTTTTGGAGATATGTTCGGTCATCGTTTCGGTCCAGAAAGAAATGGAAGTGGGTATCGGACTTGAACCCCTATTTTGGCCCTCTCGATTCCCTCTTCAGGTAAGAACGGCCTGAGTTCATTGAACGTTTCGGATGCGGATTTCCAACGTTTTGGCTCGTAATGGCCTACATTTCGTGCTCGTGACCTCCCCCGAAGCCGCCGAAACCGTCGCCCCTGGCGCGTCATGCATCGTCGATCTTGCACCCAGCGGTCGGGTCTTTCACACCACACGGCGGGTGTCGATCGATGACGCGAACGCTTCGGGACGTATGGAATCCGACGCGATCGCTCGGTTTCTGCAAGACGCGGGCAACGACGACACCGATGATGCTGGTTTGGCCGAGTTTGGTCTTGCGTGGGTCGCTCGCCGAGCAACGATCGAGATCCGTCAGGCTCCTGAAGCCAGGGAGTTGCTCGAGATAGCCACGTGGTGTTCGGGCACCGGGCGCCGGTGGGCCGAGAGAAGCACCCGGCTGACCGGCGATCGCGGCGGCCACATCGAAGCCGCTGCGGTCTGGATTCATGTCGATCCCACAACCGGACGCCCGTCGAGTTGGGGCGAGGGTTTCGCCGACAACTATCTGGAGGCAGCACAGGGGCGCCGCATCGACGCAAAGTTGCGGCACTCGACCGACGTTCCCGACGGAGCCGACGCACGACCCTGGCAATTTCGGGTCACCGATATGGACGCCTTCGGCCACGTCAACAACGCGGCCTATCTCGCTCTCGCCGAGGAAGTTTGGGGAGAGACGGCCCTGACCCAGCCGACGCGTATCGAGATCGAGTGGCGCAAGCCTTCACTGGCTTCAGAGCAACTAGAGATCCGGGTTCTCGACACGCAGCTGTGGTTGGTCGAACCCAAGTCTCATGAGCTTCGGGCGACGATTACCTGTACGGACCTGTAGCCCGTTCGACAGCTGGGGCTAGTACGGGTTGGACCGCGACAGCTCCAAGGCTTCGGTGCCGACGTATTGGTTATCGACGGACTTCTTCAGCGCCATGCTGAGCATCGCGGTGAGGATGCCCCCGCTCACGATGATCATCACTGGGAAGACCAGTAGCAATACGACGGCGATGATGATTCCTCCAACCATGAGGGTCAGCCTAGCGACTACGCTCACCGACATGTCGAAGCCAGTCGGTCCTTACACTCCAGCAATCCGAGCGGGAAACACGCTCTATATCTCCGGCCAGCTCGGCCTGGTCGACGGTGCCCTCGTCGACGGGCTCGATGCGCAGGTGCGCCAGGCCGTGGCCAATCTGGCTGCGCTCGTCGAGGCCGAGGGTGGAACCCTCGATGACATCGTCAAGACGACCGTGCTGCTCGACAGCATCGACGA
>CAZTDG010000105.1:0-9913 GCA_964612655.1 uncultured Acidimicrobiales bacterium
CGAAGCCACCGAAGCCCAACTTGAAGACGATGTTGCTCTCACCTTCGCAAATCGCCCGGAGCTGACCGAAGAAGGCGTCACCTGTGGTGGCGAAGAAGCGGTTCTCCAGATCCACCGGTTCCCGCTTGGCGAGACCGTGCCGTCCGAAGTCATTACGGAAAACCTGGCCGACTATCGCTTCGGTGGTGACCTCGAAGGTTTTGTGATCGCACTCGCACCACTGGGGGCAGATATTCCTGTTCCTCCTGCCGACGCACAAGCTTCCGCTGAAGCCTCGTCACCGTCGGTGCTTCGAACCGATGGTCTGAACGACCTCGGTGCGACCGGTGGAGCAATCGGCTTTGATGAGGACGGCAATCTCCTCGATCCTGACGGCGCTCCGATCTTGGATGGCGACGGTGAACCAATTAACCGTGCAGATCTTGAAGCCGATATCGAAGCCGAAGTTTCCGACGACGGCTAGAAGCTAGGTCGTTTCAGAGGGCGGGGCACTCATCTCGTCCTCTAGCCCCAATTCGACATTGATCCGGCTCGACGAGTCGGCCTTATTGTCGCCACCTACGCCGAAGCGCAACTCAATTCCGTGCGCTTCGCACACGGCAGCCTCGGGCACGAACTCGGGTTTGCGGTCGCCACCATTGGCAAAGATCAGCTGGTGGTCGCCGAAGTCGCTCGCGAGTTTGGCTAACGATGCGCTGACCGTTCGGTCTTCATCGACCGCGATGATGGCGTGGTCGACGAGGCGAAGTGCATTCACCACTCGAAGCCGGTCGGCCTCGTCGATGATGACCTTGCCCTTCTTCATAACCTGTTGAGCGTTGTTGTTCACGATGACGAAGACTTCATCACCCAACGCCGCCGCACCTTCGATCATGTCGAGATGACCGGTGTGAATCGGGCTGAAATAGCCGCTCACGATCACTGCGGTTCGCTTCGTTGTCATGTGGTCCAATCGTGCATAAACGTTCAACGGAACAGATCCTCGCCGGGCTTACGAACTATGTCGGCAACAACACTGCCTTTTGTGAACCATGCGTCCGGAATTCCCCTAACGATGGCGGCGGGTATACCCGTGCTCTTTCCCATCACCAGATCCGCCGCGCTCGCGATTTCGTCCACCACCGCAACCTCGGTTACCTGAAGCTCACGGCCATAGGTATCGCTGGTTCCGCGAAGATCGAGGATCGGTCCGATGCCCGCACTGCCGATCGCGATGTCGGTGACGCCCTTTCGCCATGGCCGACCAAACGTGTCTGAAATGATCACGCCGATCTCCACGCCTTGCTCGGCTCTAAATACGTCTCGGATCCGTCGAGCGGAACGGTCTGAATCGACCGGAAGAATGGCCGCGTAGCCTTCTTCGACGTTGGACAGATCGACGCCCGCGTTTGCGCACACAAACCCGTGCTTGGTTTCACTGATGATCAGCTCACCCCGTCGACGAAGCACCCGAACCGACTCGTCCTCAACTACCGACTTGTGGCTGAACGGATCGGCGGTATCTATGGGGACGAGTTGGCCTTCGGCCTTCGACACCACCTTTTGGGTGACGACCAAGATGTCGGAGTCGAGGAGCGTGACCGCACCGGTCAATAGCCGCGGCAGGTCGTCGCCTGGTACGACTTCACCTATGGAGTGAACCGGGATAATTCGAAGCTCGTCGGGCGTGCTCATTGGATCGCCCCCATCGATAGCTCCGCAGCCGTCAGCGTTGAACGAGCTACCGCCTCTCGACGGGCAGCTCCGTCCATGATCGTGTCGGTCACGAAAGGCACGACTCCCTCCTTGGCGACATCGTTAGCCAATGACGCATCGTCATCGTCGACCAACAATACGTCGATGTAGGACTCCCAGAACGCCGCGATTCCGGCAGCGTCGCAGCGGTGCCCGAGCGAGGTGAGCATGTCGGCGGCGGGCCCCTTGAGGGCATTTCCGCCGATGATTGGCGATATCGCGACCCTGGCAGCCGTGGACTCTTCGATCGTCTCCGCGATACCGGGAATCTCGAGTACCGGCGCTATCGAAACCAGCGGATTCGATGGGGCGATGATGAGCACATCAGCGTTCGCGAGGGCCGTGGCCACCTCGGGGCTCGGGCGTGCTTGTTCAATACCGTCAAAGGCCACGGAGGCGACCGGTACGGCGTGTTGGAGGCCAACGAAGTACTCCTGAAACGAGACTGTTTCGCCGGTGTCGGCTCGGGTGACTCGGGTCGATACCCGGTCATTAGTAGCTGGAAGGATGTTTACCTCGATATCCCATGCCTTTCGAAGTGACTCGGTCGCTTCGGTCAGGGTGGCGCCTTCTCCGAGCATGGCGCTTCGATGCAGGTGAGTTCCGATGTCTCGGTCGCCGAGGCTGAACCAATGACGATCCCCGTAGCGACCCAAGGTCTCCATAGCGTTCCAGGACTCGTCGCGAAGGCCCCAGCCGCGCTCAGGGTCGATGGCATCAGCGAGGGTGTACATCACGGTGTCGAGGTCTGGGCTAATCGAGAGCCCATGAAGCTCGAGGTCGTCGGCCACGTTCACAATCGCCGTAATCGATGAGCCGGGGACGACGTCGATGAGCCCGCGGAGTAGCCGCGCAGCGCCGACTCCGCCACTGATTACGACGATGTCTCTAGTCTTCGCCATTCGCGACCCGAGCCCGAGCGTCTACGAGTACGTCGTGAAGTGTGGTCTCGAAGTTGATCTCCGGGGTCCACCCGGTGTCTGCGTTCAGCGCTGAAGCATCGCCTCGAACCACCGGAGTGTCGACGGTGCGGAGCAGGTCTGTGCGTCGGACAAACCGGACGTCGATCGTGGCCTTTTCGGCCAGGCCGTTCGCGATTTCCGAAACAGCTCGATCAACCTCTGAGCACACGTTGTAGATAGCGCCAGCGCGACCGCTTGTGGCGGCGAGGCGAAAGGCGCGCGCAACGTCGCGAACGTCGATGAAATCTCGGCGCGTATCGAGCCGGCCCACCTTGATGTCACTAGGGCCGCCTAGTTCGGCCCGCGCAATCTGATTGGCGAACGATGAGCTCACGAATCCAGTGGCCTGGCCGGGGCCGAACTGATTGAAGGAGCGCAGGATGATCACTTCTTGGTCTCGTGAGTAGAAACTCTGCCCGACGTAGGCCTCAGCGGCGAGTTTGCTCGCTGCGTATGGGTTGTTCGGCTGCGGAAGGGCCGCTTCGGTGACAGGAAGGTCCGCTGCCGTCACCGATCCGTAAACCTCGGCGCTACTTGCAAAGATCACGCGTTTAACCCCAGCCTCATACGCGGCGTCGAGAACGTTGATGGTTCCTTCGACGTTGCAGCGCATCGTCGCGACCGGTTCTTTCCACGCAGTCGGCACGTGAGCTTGCGCGGCCAGGTGATAGACGACCTCGGCGTCTGCCTCTTGAACGGCGTTTTCGATTGAAGCTCGGTCGGTGATATCGACGCCTCCTTTCGCCCGGTCCACAAAAACGATTTCGTCTCCTTCGGCCTCTAGGTGCGCGGTGAGAGCGCGCCCGACGAATCCGGAGCCCCCGGTTATCAGCGCGCGCATGTGACGAACTCTCCGGCAGGGTGTTGGTCAGCGATACCCATGAACAGATAGCGTATCGGGGCTGTGCCTTCGGCTTCCGAATCTTCGACTGCGGCTTCGACTGCTCCCCCCTCCGTGCGTGTGGTTATCCCCGCTCATGACGTCGGGCCGTGGTTTGACGACGTCGCTGCTGGCATCGGTGCGCAGGAGTATCCAACGCTGTCGGTCACGGTGGTCCATGGCGCCGGTGAAGCCGAATCTTTTGAGCGTCACCGAGACGACCTCCCGAACCTGCAATTGCTCTCCACCGAGCCGGACACCGGTTTCGGAGAGAAGGTCAACGCTGCGGCGAGCGATGCGAGTGAAGACCTCCTTTTAATCCTTCACGACGATTCAGCGCTCGAAAAGGGCGCCGTAGCGGCTCTCGTTCGTGAGTTCCTTCGAAGGCGCGATCCCCGTTCAGTAGTGGCCGCCAAGCTGCTCGATTGGAACGATTCTCGCCGCTTGATGCCATCGGGCTTCGAAGCCGACCGATTCGGGGCAACGGCATCGTTGGTTCGGCCCGGCGATTTCGATCAGGGCCAACAGGACCGAGCTTCCGGGCTATTTGGGACATCGACGGCCTGCCTGCTGCTGGCACGCAAGACGTTCCTCTCCGTTGGTGGCTTTGACGAGTCGATGGATTGGCATGGCGAGGCCCATGACTTGGCCGTGCGAATGCGCTCGATCGGCGGGACCATCAACGTGGCTCCTGCAGCCGAGGTGCGGCACCGAGGCGCCTTTGAGCAACGCAGTGACGTGAGCTCGACCTTCCGAGAGCGTCGACACCAGATGCGATCGATCTTCGCGTCGAGTGCAGGCCGACAGCTACCTCTCGTAGTTGCCGGATACATGGTTCTCCACCTCATCGAGATCCTGGTTGCCGTCGCTCGCCTCGACCTTTCCGAAGCAGCCTCGATTGTGCAGGCGTGGTTTTGGAACATTCGCAAAGCCGGTTCGCTACGAACACGCCGATCGATGCTGCTATCGCACGATGCTTTCGACCCGACCTCGTTGTTGTTGCTACGTCGCCGCGGATCGATTCGCCTTTCCGAGAGCATCGATCGCCGGATTGTGCAGCGCGAGGTCGCAGCCGACGCGGGAGAACAAACGGTTTCGCCCATTCGCGTCGCTGGCGGAGTTGCGGTGGCGACCCTGCTCGCCTTCGGTGCCCGACACCTTCTCACCCGTCCGATTCCAGTGGTCGGGGAGTTTCGAGAGTTCCCGGAGGTCTTCGGCACCCTCACGAACGATTGGCTATCGGGCTTTCGGATCTGGGGGCTAGGCAGCGAAGGCTTCGCACCCTTTGCGTTGCCGCTACTCGACATCGCCGGGGCGGCAACCCTGGGAGCAGAAGGCCTGCTCCGAACCGTCCTCATTCTTCTGCCGCTACCCCTCGGTGTCTTAGGAGCGTGGAGATTGTTCTCGCGTTCAGCTGCGAGAACAGCACCCGCGGCCGCCGCCGCCATGTATGCGGCCTCGCCGCTGCCATACAACGCCATCGCGAACGGCTCATGGACAGCGCTGTTGTTGATCGCCGCAATGCCCTGGGTGTTGTCAAACATGATCTCCATCACCCAGACGGGAGCGTTTGGCTTCCGTCGCCGCCGCCCGGCCGCAGTGGCGGCCCTCGCGCTCATCATGGCGATTTGTGTTGCCTTCGAACCATTCGCGGGTGTCTTGTTCCTGTTGGTGCTCGCCGGGTTTATTCTCGGGTCGCTGCTGTCGGGCGATGTGCGCGGTGTCCTGCCGATCCTCATCGGATCGCTCATCGCTCTCGCCGTAGCGGTCGCGGTCAATCTGCCGTATTTGCTCGGTATCCGAGAATGGTCGATGTTCGGCACCGCGCAAGCCTCCACGGCCACCGACGTCCCTCTCACCGACCTGCTGACGCTTGCTACGGGTCCGGTCGGGGGAATCATCTGGGGAGCCGCTGCGCTCGTCACAGGCCTTCTGGGGCTGGTGTCAGGTCAAGGTCTCCGATTCACCTGGGCTATGCGCGTCTGGGGAGTGCTTTTGGTGGTTTGGGCAGTGGCCTGGGCCGATGTTCGAGGTGTCGTGCCGGTCGGCCTTCCGTCCGCCGAATTGCTACTCGTACCGGTCGCCGCGGGAATTGCGGCCCTCGCTGGCCTTGCGGCCATGGTGGTCGAGATCGACCTAGCCGACGCCAAGGCACGCCGTTTCTTGCCTGCGGCGGTCGCCGTCCTGGCGTTCGCAGTGGCGATGGTTCCGCTTCTTGACGCGAGCGGATCCGGTCGTTGGGAACTCGCCGAAGCCGACCTCACCACAACCTTCGGTGCACTCGAATCCGATCCACTCGATGGGAGCTTCCGAACCATCTGGGTCGGTGACGCCCACGTTCTAGGGGCCGGTGCAATTCCCACCGCAAACGGCTTGGCATGGGCCCCATCCTTTGACGGGGTGCCTGATGCTCGAGCGTTGTGGAGAGGCCCCAACACCGGCGCAACCGCGGAGTTGACCGAAGTCATCTCCGCCGGGCTCGATGGGCGAACCAGCCGCCTTGGCCGCGAGCTGGCTCCCTTCGGTGTCCGCTTCGTCGTGGTCATGGACCAACAAGCCCCAGTCCCTGAGGTCTCACGGCGAGAGGTCGTCTCCGACGTTCGCGCGGCTGGCTTAAACGCCCAGCTCGACCTAGTGCGGACCGGCGTGGTTAACCCCGCGGTGACGGTCTTTGACAACACCGCCTGGATTCCGGTGAACAGCGCTGTCGTGCCGAGCGAGCTGGAAGCATCTCGCATTACCGATGCCTTGCCTGCAATTGTGGATCGCGTGGCGCATCTCGAGTTCGAGGGCCAGACCCGTGCCGAGCGCAACCTGTTCGCCTCTTGGGAGCCCAGTCCGCGCTGGGTGCTAGAGGCTGACGGCAGCGCGGTTCCTCGAATTGATATCGGCGACGTCGGGATTGGCTTCGATTCGGCGTCGCTCGGTGCCGTCGACGCAGTGCTTCGTTACGAAACTTCGGACGCGCATCGGATCGTGGCGATCGCCCAGGTCGTGGCCTGGATAGCGCTAGTAGGACTTCGACGCTGGTTGATCGGCCGTGAACGCCGAGACGATCGACGCATTCAAGCGGTTGCGGAGCGGGTCGGATGAACGCGTTTCGACTACCCGGATTGGCCATTGTCATCGCGCTCATCGTGGGTGCGGTCGTCTTGGACCAACAACGAAGCGCCCCGGAAATCGCCACCCAAGAGATCCGCCTGCCCGCGGCCTCGGTACGGGGCGGCGATGCGTTGTCGTCCACGTGGTTCTGCGCGGCCGCAACGTCGGCTCAAGGACTCGCCGACTCCGAAGTGCTGCTTTCAAACACGCTTCCGACCGAACGAACTGCGACGATCTCGGTGTTCGAAGGGTCGAGCCTTCCAGCCAACGACGCAGCCGTCGATGAGATGACGATCCCGATTCCAGCGCTCACGACGACGAGCCTGCGCCTTGCCGACCTCCGCGACGCCGACATCGTCTCGATCGCGGTAGAGGTTGATGGGGGAGGGGTCCTCGTCGACAAGATCTCCACGGGTGCGACCGGGGTTGCGCGAACGGCCTGTGCCGATGACGGATCGACCGAGTGGGCCTTGACGTCGGGTTCGACCACGCCAGGCTCCCGACTGCAACTCGTCGTGTTCAATCCATTCCCGGACTTTGCGACCGTGGACATCGAGTTCGTCAGCAGCCTTGGCGCTCGAAGCCCAGAAGGCCTGATCGGACTACCCATCCCCGCACGATCATCGCGAGTCATCGAGATTGGCGACTTCTTTGCATCGTCGGAAAACATCACCAGTTTCGTGCGAGTTCGTTCGGGTCGAGTGGTCGCCGAAACGATTCAATCCTTCGACGGGACCGGCTCGCCGGAGGGCCTGAGCGTCTTCACAGGCGCACCAGCGCCCGCAGACATCTGGACATTCCCGGGCGTGACGCCGGGCGCCGGCCCAGCCCGAGTGGTTATCGTCAATCCGAGTGAGCGTCGGATAAGCGCCAACGTAGATATCTTCCCGGCGGCGCGGGAACGCTTCGTGGAACCTTTCGAGGTCGTGTTGCAACCCGGCCAAGGCGAGATCATCGACTTAAACGCGCCGCGGCTCGACGGCATCGCGTCGTTCACCGCCGTGGTGCGCTCGTTGGACGGCCCGCTTATCATCGCTGGCTTTGAGCAGCGTCCAGCGGTCGTGGAACCTGATCCGGTGGCCGAAGCGGTCGAGTTGGAGGTAGATGCTCCAACTACGGGCTTCGCTGCCGCCACAGGACAGCCGATCTTGTCCACCTCGTTGTTCACGACCGTCGACGTAGCCGAGGGCGATGAGCGTTCGGCAATACACGTGTTCAATCCGGCTGAGGACACCTTTGTTCGGGTCACCGCCACCGTGATCGTGGATGGTGCGAGCCGAGAGGTCCCGATCGAGGTCGGCCCGCAGCGTACGACCCGCATTGCTTTGGCCGATATCGCGACGGGCCGCTACGCGCTGCGACTCGATGCATCGGGGCCAATCGTCGCAACCCGCGAGATCACCGGGCTGAGCTCTCGCTCATGGGCGCCAATGTTGCCCGGTGCCGAGGGCGTACCGGCGGAACCGACTGTTTCGAGGCCGTCAACGGCGGACGAAGCTGACGACACCGATCAAGCTGACACCGATCAAGCCGACGCCGATCAAGCCGACGCCGATCAAGCCGACGCCGATCAAGCCGACGACGACAGCTAGGCGTTCGCCTCGCGAACCTCGGCGAGTGTGGCCCACAATTCAGCGGAGGTAGGTGGGCCAAGGAACTCTGCCCGATTCACACCGTGCTCGTCAGCGACGACGACCGATGGCACGGCGGTGACGTTGTACCGAACGTGTAGCTCGCCATCGTCTTGGTAGGCAACGTTTTGAATCGCTACCTGATCCGACTCGACAAGTTGGGTCGAGGTCCACACCTTGGCGCAGGTCTCACACGTTGCGGAAGTGAACACCGCAACAAGCCACGGGGCCTCGGGACGCACGAAATCGTTGCGATCGAGCTGTGAGGGCAGAACGTGATGGATGGTGCGAATCGGAGCGTCGGGGGTACGACGCTGCATATACGCGCCGACGCCGAGCGCAATAAGCGCTACGACGACAACGATGATGATTTCCACGGAGTCGCCTGTGGGCTACTCGGCCGTCTCGAGGTCGGCCTGTGCGGGTGGAGGTGGCGGCGGCACCGGAGCATCCTGAGGTGCCGCGCCGTTGGTCTCTTCGCCGGCGGCGACTGCCGCTGATAGCGAGAGTTCGGTGGGAACCGAGATGTCGGCGCCAGAAACCTTGAGCAAGCGGTAGACCTCGTCACCGTTGATGCTCTCGTGCTCGAGGAGGGCTCGTGCGATGAGGTCGAGACCGTTTCGGTAGGTCACGAGCAGGTCGCGGCAACTATCTTCGGCTTCGCGCAGGATTCGGCGGATCTCTTCGTCGACCAGTCGCATGGTGTCTGGAGAGTGCGACTTTGACTGCATCATGTCGTCACCGAGGAAGACCGGACCAGCGTCGGAAAGCGACATCGGGCCGATGGCTTCAGACATGCCCCACTCGGTCACCATTCGGCGAGCGATATTGGTGGCTTGCTGGAGATCGTTGGACGCACCCGACGAGAACTCGTTGAACACGAGTGACTCGGCAACACGGCCGCCCATGGCCATAACCATGAGCGCCTCGGCTTCGTCCTTGTCCATCGAGTGACGGTCGCCGGTCGGCAACGTCATCGTGACGCCGAGAGCCATACCGGTTGGGATGATCGTGACCTTGTGGACAGGATCGTGGTTGTCCTGGACCGCAGCGCAGAGGGCGTGGCCAGCTTCGTGGTACGCGGTGCGCTCGAGGTCTTCTTGGGTCTGGACCATCGAGGAACGCTCGATGCCGAGCATCACACGGTCGCGGGCCTGCTCGAAGTGCTTCATAGCGATCTTGTCATCGCCAGCACGAACTGCGAACAGCGCGGCCTCGTTGACAAGGTTGGCCAAGTCAGCACCGCTCATGCCTGGGGTGCCACGTGCAACAACGTGGACATCGACGTCAGCGGTGCGCTTGCCCTTGAGGTGTACGGCGAGGATGCTTTTGCGGTCTTCGAGCTCGGGGAGTGGTACGACGACTTGGCGGTCGAAGCGACCAGGACGCAGAAGCGCCGGATCCAAGATGTCGGGACGGTTGGTGGCAGCCATCATGATGATGCCTTCGGAGGCTTCGAAGCCGTCCATCTCGGCGAGCATCTGGTTGAGCGTCTGCTCACGCTCGTCGTGTCCGCCGCCGAGGCCTGCGCCACGCTTGCGGCCGATCGAGTCGATCTCATCGATGAAGATGATCGCTCGGCCCATCTTGCGGGCGTTCTCGAA
>CAZTDG010000106.1:0-1742 GCA_964612655.1 uncultured Acidimicrobiales bacterium
CGGCCGGAGGATTTGAGGCGGTCGATGAGGTGAAGGTCGAATCCGAGCACCTTGAGCACGTCGGCGCTATCGGTGGGGAAAGCGAGGATGAGTCGGTCGGCGAATTTGGGCCACTCGGCGGCTAGGCGTTCGAGTAGGTCGGGGGAGCGGAACCGAGGTCGCAAGCTCCGGCCGACTTCGTAGGGCGGGTTCATCACGATGGTGTTGAAACGCTCGCCACGAACAGGGTCGAATAAGTCGCCGCGGCGAAGCTCGACCGACGTGTGTACAAGGTTCCCCGTCGCTGTTTCGATAGCAAACCGCGAGACATCTGTAGCGACAACCTCAGCACCCGCATCGTGGAGCGCTCCAGCGATCAAGCCGCAACCGGTTCCGATCTCGAGGACTCGGGTGTCAGCCCAGTCGGCCTCGTTGCGCTGAACGTATTCGGCCACCAGCAACCCGGACTCATGCTTGGCCGGGTCGAAAACCCCAAAGGGAATCAGATATCCCCGCTCAGCAAAGACAATTCTCTTGACCATGAAGTCGCCCCCTCAAGAGATTTGTACGTAAAAACCGACCGTATAGGTCTGAAATCACGTACAAATCTTCTACGGCTAGGTGCGCAGGAAGCGCGACGCTGACTTCTTCACGACCTCGGCGTAGGTGGGGTAGGAGAAGATGGTGTCGGCGATGTCTTCGGACTTGAGGCCGAGGCGGATTGGCAGGGTGAGGATCTGAATCCACTCGCCCGCGTGGGCGCCTACGCCGGTTGCGCCAAGGAGGGTGTTGTCGGCGTCCATGACCACCTTGATGAACCCGCCGATCTTGGTGTCGGTCCGAAAGCGATCCGTCGCGGCATCGACTTTGAAGGTCTGAACGGCGTCCCCATGGATCTCGCGTGCGTCGGCTTCGGTCATGCCGACATGGCCGATCTCTGGGTCGGTGAAGATCGCCCACGGCAGAGGGTGCAGTTCCATCGTGCGGTCGCCGCCGTCGAGGATGTTGCGCACCACCCGTTCGCCCTGGTAGTTCGCCACGTGGCTGAACTTCTCGCGGGTGGCAACGTCACCGATGGCATAGATGTGGGGGACCGATGTCTGGTGATGTTCATCGACGGTGATGCCGTGACCTGTGTACTCGACACCGGCAGCCTCCAACTCGAGTCCCTTGGTGTTTGGCACGCGGCCGATAGCTACAAAGAAGTGGTCGACGGCGAGCTTCTGGTTGGTCTTGTCTCCCTCTGGACCCACCTCGAGATCGATACAGATCTTTCCGTCGGCGTCGGTCGAGCACACCGTGGCGTTGGCGTTGGTGATCATCTCGATGCCTTGCTCCTCGAATCGCTCGATGAGGTAGGCGGCGATCTCCGGGTCAACCGAGCGAAGGATACGGTCGCCGCGGTCGATGATCGTGACCTTCGAGCCAAATCGAGCCAACGACTGGCCGAGCTCAGCGGAGATCACTCCACCACCGAGGAACGCGATGGTCTCGGGGAGTTCACGGATATCCCAGAAGTTCTCGTTGTTCAAGAACTCGACCGCCTGGTCGCCCTCGGTAGGAAGCAGGCGAGGGCCGGACCCGGTGGTGATGATGAAGTTGTCGCCGGTGACGACGTCATCGCCGATCTCCACCGTGTTGGCATCGACGAACTTGGCGCCGCTGGTGTGGATGTAGGTATCGATTCCGAGCTTGTGGAAGCGCTCTGGCTGTTCGTGGGCGTAGACGCCGTCGACGATGCTCTTGACGTGCTCCATGGCGCG
>CAZTDG010000106.1:1842-6516 GCA_964612655.1 uncultured Acidimicrobiales bacterium
AGGCGACAATCCGGGTGCATCACCGGCGGCGCATCGACACCATCGGGCAGCGCCAGATTGTCCAACGTCTCGTACGGCTTCCACAGCAGTTCGACGGGCATCGCTCCTGAACCAATACATCGTCCACGCTCCAACCCGATGTACGGGTCGAAGGCCGCCAAGTTGTGCTCGTGACCCCACAGCCACGCATCGATGTTGGCCAGATGCTCACCGAACTCGTCGAAGAAGATCGGGTTCACGGCCATCGGCAGGTTCTCGGGTGTGCGGGCGATGTTCCCCGACGCGGTGAACAATTGATAGTGCGACAACATGATCGTCTTGCGTCCATCGGCGGTGGCGATCTTGTGTCGGTGCCATTCGGCTTCCTTGGGATCGACCGGCGGCACCTTGTACTGCGACGCCATCGGGTCGCTCACTTCAGGCGGTGCGCCGATCGCAAGGATCTGCCAATGGTCGTTGCGTAGGCAGAAGTAGCTGGCAGGTTGGCCCAGCTCGTCGAGTAGCCAGTAGTAGCCCTCGCCGCCAGCGTAGAGATCATGGTTGCCAGCCAGATTGAATACTTGGGTCTCGGCGGGTAGGTGCTCGCGCACGATGTCGAGGAAGTGGTCTCGCATCTCATCTTTGGTGCCCGAGTAGTAGACGTCGCCGAGGTGGATAACCACGTCGGGACGCTGGTCGCCGATGCAGCGCATGACGTTCTTGGCGAGGTTTGTTCCCGTGGCCCAATCGGCGACGAAAGCAATCTTCACGCTCGTATCTGTCGGCTCGACGGTCGGCTCTAGCGGCAGCACGAAATCGTCGATCGATTCGTAGTGGCGGTAGGGGATGGTGGTTTCGGCCTTGTCGAATTCGAGCAGCGCCTTGGCCCACAACGGGTCACATACCGAATACTGGAGCTCCGATTCGATCTCTTGGGCCCGCTCGTCGTTGCCGGTGATTTTGGCTGCCGCCAATCCGACGTACATCTGGGCACACGAGCTCAGCAGGTCGACCTTGGAGATGTCGGCGGCGAAATCGAGGGGGTTCGATCCCTCGGCCATGCGCGCTTCCATGACCTCGCAAGCGTCGCAACTGGCTTCCATGATCGGGTGCTCGGTCGCGAGGTCTGCGCCCTCGTCGCCGTCTCCCCGCACGGCGGAGAGAACCGCCGACTGCCAGCGGGACATGAACGACATCGCGTAGGTCTTGATGGCCATGACCTGAAATCTATCGGTCGATCGCACCCGGGCCGGGTGATCAGGCCAGGGCTTCGATGATTTCGGCGATCTCGTCGTTGGTTGTGCGGGGGTTCACGAAGCAGAACCGGTAGATCGGTTCACCATCGAGGCGAGACGGAGTTACGAACGCGAGACCGCTAGCCATCGCCTTCTCGGTCCACGCTTGATACTGCGCAGCGTCCCAACCGGTACGGGTGAAGGCGACCACCGATAGCGAAGGATCATGGGCGAGTTCGAGATGTGGCGCGGCCTTGATTTGACGGGCCGCTTCGGTCGCGAGGTCGAGGGTGACGTCGATAGCGGTCGTGTAGGCGTCGGTGCCGTAGGTGGCAAGGCTGAACCAGAAGGGAAGCCCGCGCACTCGGCGTGTTAGCTGGATCGCGAAGTCCGACGGGTTCCAATCCCCATAGTTATCGAGGAAGGCGAGGTAGCCGGCGGATTGCATGTGGGCATCTCGGGCTCGGTCGGGATCTCGATACAGCAGGGCGCAACAGTCGAACGGGGCGAAGAGCCACTTGTGCGGGTCGACGATAAACGAATCGGCAAGGTCGAGGCCGTCGAACAACCCGTGGGCACGGTCCGACGCCAAGGCTGCGCCGCCGTATGCGCCGTCGACGTGGAACCACACGTTTCGGTCGCGGCATACCTCGCCGATCGAACGCAGGTCATCGATGATGCCGAGGTTCGTGGTTCCCGATGTGGCGACGACAGCGCACACCCGGTCACCGTGTTCGTCGAGAAGCGCACCGACCGATTCGCCGGTCATCTTCCGCTGGTCGTCGGTGTCGGCCAACAACACGTCGCAGTCCATCACGAGGGCGGCAGCCTTGATCGAGCTGTGGGATTCCTTCGACGCCACGATGGCGTATCGCGTTGGGCGGTCGTCGCCGTCTCGCTCTTGGGCGGCCACTCGAGCTGCGACCAACGCGGACAGGTTGCCGACCGTTCCGCCGGGAACGAATACCCCGCCTGAACTTTGGGGCATGCCGGTGAGCGAGCGGATCCATTCGAGTGCTTCGTTCTCGGCCCAGATCGCGCCGGCACCCTCCAACCACGAACCGCCATAGATCGACGCTGCACTTGCTGCCACGTCGAACAGCACCGATGCTTCGGTCGGGGCTGCGGGTACGAACGAGAGGTACTTGGTGTAGTCGACCGACAGCGACGCGGGTTCGAGATGTTGAGCGAAGAGTTCCAGGGCCTGTTCACCGCCGATGCCCCCAGCGGTGATCGTGGCGCCGCACAGCGCGTCGAGTTCTTCTACGGTCTTGGGGTGGTTTAGTGGAATCGGGTCGAGTCGTGTTCGCCTCTTGACGTAGTCGACGATCGCGTCCGCGACGTCGTCCATGTGCTCATCAAACTGGTGCACGCCAATCCCTCCCCGGGCCAAGTGACGCCCCTCCGCGACGCTAACCGACGAGAAACCCAAGGGGTCTGACCCCATGCATTTCCGGACCCCATCCATTTCCGAACGGCAGCGGAGGGTCTGAACCCCCGATTGTGGAACTTGGCTAGCCGATGAACCGGAGGGCGTCGTTGAAGCGATCGAAGAGCAAATTGAAATCGGTTTGGAGAGCGTTCTCGTCTTCGCGGTTGAGGGTTCCCCACGTGAACAGGCGGTTGCGGGTTGCGGCATCAGGGAAGACCAATGGATTCTCCGCGAGTTCGGTGGCGGCAGAATCCTCTCGCGAACGAAGTAGCTCCTGGGTGCCGAGAACCGGGCACACGTAGAGGTTGAACGCAGAGATCTCCGCAGCGTTGCGCGGGTCGTACGCCCAGTTCATCCAGCGAGCGGCGTTCGTGAAGTTCGGCGCACCTTTGGGGATGACCATCGTGTCGAACCACGAGATGCCGCCCTCGTCAGGGATCACATAGCGAAAGCGTGGATTCTCGAGCGCCAGCGCGGCTGCTTGCCCCGACCAGGCCATGGTCGCGTCGAGCTGACCTGCAATTAGTCGATCCACGAAGTCGTCGAACACGATGAACCGGAAGTGGCCTTGGTCTACGAGGTCGGTGATCAGTTCGAGCCCCGCCCGAGCACTTTGCGTCGTCGGGTTGCTCGGGTCGTCGCCGTTGAACAACATCGCCAGTCCAACGGCTTCTCGCATCTCGCCGACGAGACCGACCCGACCTCGTAACTCCGGATCGAACAGCGACTCCACGGAGGTAACGTCGCCGCCCACTCGCTCCGGGTCGTAGGCGATCCCGGTGATGCCCGCCTGCCATGGCATCTGGAAGCGCGAACCGCGATCCCACTCGTTGGTGAGAAACGCCGGATCTAGGTTGACGTGATTTGGGATCTCCTCGAGTGGCAGGGCTTCCACCCAATCGTCGGCAATCATCCGTGCAGCGAGCCAATTGGTTGGCACGATGATGTCGAAGGCGTTTGTTGAACCGGTCGCGGCCAACGCCGGTTCGATGATCTCAGCGAGACCGGTCTCGTTGTCGGTGTAATCCTCCCGGTAATCGATCGTGAGGCCGAGCGCGCTTTGTGCGTCGGCTATCGAGGCCAGGTTGATGTATTCGGCCCAGTTGACGATGTTGAGAGATCGCGTGTTGCTGAGCGCTCGCTCACTGCTGGTGGCCCCCGCAGCGCAGCCGGCCAACATCGCGGCGCCGAACGCGCCGCTCGCGGCGAGAAAGGATCGTCTAGAGGAACGACGTTGAATCATGGGGCCATCACCTACCAGTACTCATTGATTCGGGGTTGGTAGCCAGCCAGCACGAAGACCACGCCGAGCAACGGCAGCAGCACCATGGCGATACTCAGGAATCGAAGACGATCGTTGGCGCTCTGTACTCCGACATTGAATTGGTCGCGGTTGCTCAGGAGAATCGCTTCGAGGGTGGTGTTGAAGCCGTTGAAATCGTCGTTACTGGCCTCGACCGCTAATGCTCGGGTAGCGGCCCCGTTGCCGAGACCGAGTTGTAGGTAGATGGCTTCGCTCGTGTCGAAGTAGCGATTCCAACGGGTTTGCAGCAAGGCGGCGGCGGATTGTTCTCTCACCGTGTCGGACGCCTGGGTTACCTCAGCCAACAAGCCCTCGACGGAGACCACGGCATCATCGCGTTGGGTTTGCGAGAAGTTCTGTGCACCGATGATCGCCCGTGCCTCATTCGTGCGGAAGGCAAAGGCTTCTGTTTGGAGTTGACCCACGATTTCGATGGAGTCGTACCCGTCGTCGACAGCGCGGGTGAGATCGACCACCATCGAGACGGTCGATAACGAGATCCACGCGAGAGCGATCACGGCGACGACCGTCGCGCCGACCAAGCCGGGATTGAACGCCCGCTTGGTGAGCGTACGCAATCGGACCTGAGCGATGAGCAACGCGAGGGTGGTCACGACGAGCGCTATTGCAGCTGCAATGACCAGTACCGTCGACGCTTGAACGCCGGTTTCTAGCCGTTCGGTATTTTGAGCGTTGACGAGGCCGACGTTCTCGAGCATGCCGCC
>CAZTDG010000106.1:6616-9863 GCA_964612655.1 uncultured Acidimicrobiales bacterium
GAGATCTCGGGCGGCGAGCACACCGAGTATTGCTGAAATCCCCAACAGCACGGACAGCACAACCGACCACGTCCGCAGCCTCGCCGGCGTGGTCTGCAAGCGGTTCTTCGAGAAGAGGGCCTGAGTCACTGTTCCTTATCGTAGAAGACGCGAATGGGTCGCGTCAGTGACGTACCATCGCGCTGTGCAGGCAGCAGCAGCCGATCGCGAGATTCGGCAGTACCGCGAGATCGAACGGCGATGGGCGTCGGAGCTTTATGAGCTCGACGAACATGCGACGTACCGGTTGCTAGCGGCTGGTGAGATGGCCGGTCGCACAGGCTCTAAGACCAACAGCGTCTTGTCCAACGCGCCGTTCTTGTGGGGCTGGTTAGCCGAACTTCGTAGCGTGCTCGAAGAGGCGGAGCGATTGGCTCAAGACCGAGGAATTTTCGGTTCATCACACGGTGACCGGCTCGCGACAATCTTTGAAGGGCCGGTGATCGAGCTGCGCCGTTCGGAGATCCCCGCGCAGCTTCCCGACTTCGTCAGCGCTCGCCTGATCGACATCTCCTACGACGACCAGCTCGTGCTCGTCACGCTGGAGACGCTCACGCACATGTTCCGAGTTGTGGTTGGGCCGGTGAGAGACGTCGTGGCCGAGGTCGACGCGGTGTGGCGTGATCTGATGCCGCGCATCAACGCCGCCGATACGACCATGGCTCGAGCCGAGGCGATCGCCCGACGGTTGGATATGACCGTGCCTGAGGTCCGCAAGGCCCGCCAGCGCCTCGATGCGGTGAAGTCGTCGGTTTCCGATGATCCGCTCAGCCTCGCGGCAAACGTGGGGGAGACGCTCGACGAGTTGGTCGCCGGAGCAGCACGGGCTGCAGGAAACCTCGAACGAGCGCACGGCAACATCGACGAGGACGTCGATGCAATGACCACCATTCTCGCTGACCTTCGGGTGTTGCGTGCCCGTGGCGCAGCAGCCTTCTCCGAATCGGAGGCAAAGATTGCACCAGTCGCGTCGCTGAAACGAGTCCCGTCCACAGCGGTCATCGATGGCCCCAACGGTCTCGCTCATCGGGCGGTGCAGCTGGCGGACATCGATGGCCCATGGCAAGACCGACGCCGGGAGATCGACCGCTGGCACAACACCGCTGAGCGGTTGCGAACCCAACTGCAGGCCGCCTACGACACAAACACGTCGCTGATCGTTGAACGAAATGAGATGCGGGGCTTGTTGCGGGCCTATCGCTCGAAGGCGACCATGATGCCCGATCTCGATGATTCGGTTCGCGAACTAGGCGATGCAGCACACGAGGAGCTGTTTACTAGTCCGACCGATCTCGAACTCGCTCGCGACCTGATCGCGAAGTTCTCGGCCGGTCTGTCGGGAGTCACCTAAAGTGGCGCTATGAGTGCATGCACCCGGATCGGATGTGGTGGCCACATTCTGGCGGACGGATACTGCAACACCTGTGGCTATGCCAGCGCACCAGCAGCGGCAGCGCCCAGCGCCGCCACGAGCGCGCCCCCAGCTCCCAGCACACCACCGAGCACTCCGCCAGCCCCACGAGCACCCGCTCCGCGAGCAGCAGCGATGCCCCCGCCCCCTGGGCGTATTGGGTCACCGGTGGCACCCAAAGTTGGCGGAGCAGCATGCAGCGATACGTCGTGTTCGGGCACGATTGCCGCGGACGGCTACTGCAATACTTGCGGACTTCAACCGAGCGAATCCACGAGTGCGGCCCCTGGTTCCCCGTCGGCTACCACCGCGATCCCCGATAGCGGGACGGCTGCGGCCAGCATCGCTGTGCCCACGGCGCCACGCATCTCTGCTCGCGTGGCATCGACGGCGGGCGGATCGACCCGCCGAACTCGCAGCACCACCTCCGCGCGAACCGAACTCGGCGCCGGGCTGGTGCAGATCGCCCCGACAACCGTCGGCGACCCAACGTCGGCGGTCATGGATGCTGAGGAAATCCAAGCGGTGCTCGGCGAGAAACCCGAAGAGGAACGTTTCTGTTCAGCCTGCGGGCAACCGGTGGGGCGAGGCCACGACCATGAGCCTGGGCGAATCACCGGGTTCTGCGGAAACTGTCGGACCCCATTCAACTTCCATACCAACACGCCAACGCTGGCTGCCGGAGAGATCGTCGGCGGTCAGTACCGAATCCTCGGACCGATAGCCCACGGCGGCATGGGATGGATCTATCTCGGACAAGACACGGCCGTCTCGAATCGTTGGGTGGTGCTCAAGGGTCTACTCAACCAAGACGACGCGGACGCCGTTGCCTCCGCGGTCGCCGAGCGCCAGTTCCTCGCCCGCATCGAGCACGGCAGCATCGTCAACATCTACAACTTCGTCACCTGGAAGGGTGCTGGCTACATCGTCATGGAGTACGTCGGCGGCGAATCCCTCAACGCAAAGCTCAAAGCTCGTCGCGTGGCCGCTGGGGGAGTGCCTGACCCACTACCGCTGGCAGAGGCGATCGCGTACATCCTCGGGGTGCTTCCCGCTATTGGATACCTACATGAGTCGGGCCTGGTCTACAACGATCTGAAACCGGCCAACATGATGGCGGTCGGTGACACCGTCAAGCTGATCGATGTCGGTGGCGTGATGCAAGCCAACGATCACGATGCCGCCATCTTCGGAACCCAAGGATTCCAAGGCCCCGAAGTGGCATCGATGGGGCCCTCGGTGTCATCGGACCTCTACACCGTGGGTCGAACCCTGGCCGTTCTCACGCTCAACTTCGTCTTCCATACCGGGCCATATCAATACGGGCTTCCAACCCCCGAGAACGAGCCCTTGTTCAATCAATGGGAGTCGTACTACCGCTTCTTGTTGAAGGCAACGGCCGAGCACCCCGATGATCGATTCCAGACCGCGGACGAGATGGCCGAACAGCTACTCGGTATCTTGCGTGAGGTAGTCGCCGTCAGCCGCAATTCCCCCCGGCCCACGACGAGCACGAGGTTCAGTGGTGACCGCTTGGCGGCGGTGATGCTGAGCGACGATTCGGTTGTCGAAGCTGACTGGCGTGCCCTCCCGCTTCCGAAGGTGAACAGCGACGCTGAGGGTGCAGCATTTTTGGTTGATCTGCCAGATATCTCGCCCATCGGCACGATCTCGTTGATCGATGAAGCGATCCGCTCAGGTTCTGCTCCCGACTCGCCTGAGGTACGGCTGCGGCGCGCACGTGAGCTCATCGAAATGCGCCGCGACCCAACCAATGTGCTGCGAGCCGTTGAACAC
>CAZTDG010000107.1:0-9839 GCA_964612655.1 uncultured Acidimicrobiales bacterium
CGATCAGTCTGATTCTGGTGGCGCTGTCGGTCGTGCTGCTGGTAGCACTGCGTGACCGTTGGTGGGTGCGGTCATGAGTCCGGTCAACTTCGACGCCACGGTCACCCGCGGATCCTTTGAGGTGCGGGCAGCCTTCGAGCTGCGCGCAGGTGAAGTAACCGCGATGGTGGGTCCGAACGGGGCCGGTAAGTCGACCGTGTTGGCCGCAATAGCGGGGCTGACACCGATCGAGTCCGGTCGGATCCAGATAGCGAACGTGGTCGTCGATGATCCGACTGCGGCAGCCTTTGTGCCGAGCAAAGACCGTCGGGTCGGTGTGGTGTTCCAAGACCATCTGCTCTTCCCAAACTTGTCCGTGCTCGACAACGTCGCATTTGGTCTCCGTGCCCGCGGGGATTCGAAGGCGTCCGCCCGCGCTGGCGCAATGCAGTGGCTTGAGCGCGACGACATGACCGAGTTCGCCCAGCGGAGACCACACGAGTTATCCGGCGGGCAGGGTCAGCGGGTTGCCTTGACGAGAGCGCTCGCTACCGAACCCGATGTGCTCATCTTGGACGAACCGTTGAGCGCGCTCGACGTTGAAGCCAAACGCAGTGTTCGTGCGCAGTTGTCAGATCGACTCAACGACTTCTCGGGCGCCACGTTGCTGGTCACCCACGACCCCGTCGATGTGAACCTGCTCGCCGATCAGCTAATAGTTCTGGAAGCCGGTCGGGTGGTACAGACGGGTACGCCGAGCGAGATTCGGCGAGGGCCACAAAGCAGCTACATCGCTTCATTCGCCGGGCTAAACCACCTACGGGCAGAGGTAGGCGACGGTCAGATAACGATCGAGGGCGTCGATGTTGTGTTGCAGGCCGCTGACCGGACGGTGTCCGGGGCCGCGCTCGTAACGATCGCTCCATCTGCCATTGCACTGCACTTGGACCGTCCCGGTGGTTCGCCTCGTAACGTGTGGTTGACCCGGATCGCTGCAATTGAGGAATTTGGGGACGTGCGTCGCGTGAGCCTCGCAAGCCCCTTGGAACTTGCAGCCGACCTGACGCCCGGCGCCGTGGAGGCGATGGCCTTGGCGGCCGACCAGGAGATCTGGGCGTCGGTAAAGGCGACCGAGGTCGGCGTGGTCCCGCTCGCCTGAAATTCCGGTTTGGGGACCGCCCCCCACTTTCAACTAATGCGTCTCGGACATCAGTACGTTTGTTTCCATGGACGCTGTTGCTATCGACGCGAAGACCGCGATGCGGATAGGTGCGCTGGCGTTGGTGGTGTTTGGCATCAGTGTCCTTGCTGGAGCGCTTCTCGCTCGATCCGGTGAGCAAGTGGTTTCCGAATCATCGTCTACGACGACTGGGCAGGTCACTGAAGCCGCAGAATCCACCACCACGACGGCGAGTACGACAACGACACCGGTTCTCTCCGGCGCCCCACAAGCGGTATCGGAGACAACGACCACCGTTGCGCCCATCCAAGACTTTGCCGACCTGTTCGAAGAGGCGCGTGGAGCTATCGCGAGCGTCGATGTTGTTCGCTGCGCAGCGAACTCACAAGGCAGCGCCTTCCTGGTTGACCCCGAAACCGCCTACACCGCATGGCACGTCGTTGAGGACGCGGCCGAGATTGCGCTCGACTTTGGTGAGCAGCGTGTGGAGGCCACCGTCATCGGCCGTGACCGTGTTCGCGATGTTGCCGTCTTGCGACTTGCGAACCCGATCGAGCAAGCGTCGGTAATCCGGGTGGCTCCCGAGCAGACCCGGGTCGGCGAAGAGGTGGCTGCCATTGGCCATCCTGCGGGACAACCGCTGGCGATGACCGTCGGGCGGGTGACGTCCGTGGACGGCCAAGTCGTCGTCGGCGATGAGGATGTTCGAATGGTCGAGGGGGCGCTGCAGACCGATTCGGTTGCCGCTCCAGGCTCGGCTGGCGGCCCGTTGGTCGATCAGCGAGGCGAAGTGGTCGGCATCGTGATCCAAAGCGCTTCCAACGATCCGGCCTTGGGATACGCCGTCGACATTGACGGAGTACGAGATGACCTGCTCGGCTGGACGCTCAATCCCGAACCAGTACGGTCAGCATTCTGCATCGGCGAGGTCGACCTGAACGACATCGATGAAGTGGCCCCGGAATTGATCAACAGTGAGGTCGACGCCGCCGAAGTATTGGCCTTGCAGCGGACCTTCGCCGTCTTCTCCCAATCGATCAACTCCGGTCGCGCAGAAGAAGCGTTCGAGGTGCTCGGACCAGCTCTGAGGGCTAATGAGACCGCAGAAGAGTGGGCGGAACAGCAGCGCACGAGCAAGCTCTGGGACTGGAACATCCGGTCGCTCGACCTGCGCCCCGACGGCATCGAGGTTCGATCCACGGTGCGAAGCACCCAAGAGGCAGAATTCGGCTTCGACGGGCAAAGCGAATGCACCCGCTGGGACTTGATCCACAGCATGGTCCTCGGCGATTTCCAGGGACGTGAGTTCTGGTTAATCAACGGCTCGCGGCCCGGTCCGGGCGGACTGGCCATCGACTGTGCGGACTGGGAACCGACCCGAGTGCAGCGCGGACGCATCAATGCTCCAGCACCGGGCGAGGAGACCGTCATCGAAGACTTCCTAGCTGCGGGCACGATTGATGCATGGTTTCTTCGGGCCATCATCCCCGACGGCAATCCAGCACAGACCTTCGATCTGACCCTCACGACCATCGGTGACGATGATCGCTTGGGGCTCACGGTCGTCGGCGGTGGTGATGCGGGCACGAGCGCACAGGTGGTCCTCGGTAATGGTCAAGTCGAGCTCGACATCGGCGAAGTCCTCGATGAACGGGGCGGCAACTATCGCCTGACGATTACGAACACGTCGCCCCCGGTCACGGCGCCGCCCGTCGACGAGCAACCTGACAATCCAGAAAATGGCTCTGATGGCCCGGGCGATCCCGACAATGGCGACGATGGCAATCCGGGCGAACCCGAGGGGAATGACACAGACCCCGTCGGTAACCCCGGGGGCGATGCTGACGATGATGCCGAGAATGCTGGCAACAACGCTGCGGTAACTGCTGCCGGCTAGGTTGCGCTGACCTGCCACATGGTGGCTTCTTCGGTGCCGAACAACACGACGCTGTCGCCCGCACGGGTGGTGATGCTGGTGGCCAGTTCGACATCGACCTCGGAACGTTCGAGGCGAAGTCCCGTCGTCGGCGGCGCGACGTCGTAGATGTGGCAACCGTTGCCCGAAACGAACGCCGAAAGGTTGTCCAGGGCGTCGGCCTGATGGAACACCTCGGCGACGACCTCGAGGCCGTACGCGGCGTTGAAGACACCGGCCTTGGCCGTTGGGCCATATTTGGCGGTCGTGGGGTGCGGGGCCGAATCGGTGCCCAACATGAACGATGGCTCGCCCGACGTCGCCGCTGCCACCAGGGCCTCGCGATCGACGTTTGAGTTGATGACGGGCTTGCAATACAGGTCGGGCTTCATGCCGCTCGCCAGTAGGTCCGAGCGGTCCCGGGCTAGATGGTGAGGCGTGATCGTGGCCGCGGTGCCCTGGTGGTGGGCTACGAAGTCGAGGCCGGCCTTGGTGGAGACATGCTCGACGGTCACCGCTAACTCGGGCATTGCTTCACAAAGCGGGTGCAGCTGGCGCTCGAGGAAGACCGCCTCGCGATCAAAGATGTCGATGGCGGGATCGGTGGACTCGGCGTGAACCAACAGGCGGGTGCCGGTCTCGACGAGGGTCTCGAAGACAGGGGAGTACTCAAGCAGCGACGTTCCACCCGCTTCGGAGTTCGTGGTCGCCCCAGCCGGGTAGTACTTCACCGCTCCGATAACACCCATGTCGATGCCGCTACGAAGATCGTCCAGGTCGATGTCATGAGAGCAATAGAGCGTGATCAACGGATTGAACAGCGAGTGATCACCGGCAGCTGCCAGGATCCGGTCTCGGTACTCGGCAGCCGTGGCGGTCGAGGTGATCGGGGGCACGAGGTTGGGCATCACCATCGCATAGCGGAAACGCCGGGCGGTGTAATCGACGACGGCGTCGAGCATCTCGTCATCTCGGAGGTGGACGTGCCAATCATCTGGCGTTGGGATCTCGATCGAGAGGGTCACGCCTCGGAGCGTATCTAGAACTGGCGCCGCCAGGCGATGCCGAAACTCAGGACGAATAACACCGCTGCGCCAGCGATGAACCCGACGGAGATCTCCGTGTCTTGTTCCTGCAGCACGATCTGACTCGGCAGCCGGTTGAACACGTCGAGGAGCTGTTCGCTGTCCTCGGCCCGGAAGAACTCGCCGCCCGTGAGTTCAGCTACCGACTCGAGTGTCGGCACATCGATGACGAGGAACGGGCGAAGCTCATCGAGTGTCGCCCCGAGGTCAGGGACGCCGTTATCGAACGACAGCCCAGGGGCGAAGGAACCGGGCCCGATCTGGTCTGGGGAACACACCATTTCTGCGATTTGCTCGCTACCGAAACCAATGGTGAAGACCCGCACCTGGCGATCGAAGGCTTGTTGAGCAGCAACGATTGGGTCGACGCCTTGGCTGTTCGCACCGTCGGTCAGCAACACGATGATGTCGGGTTGAAACTCGCCCGCTGCAGCGAGGGCGTCGCGATCGACCGTGCCGCTCAGGTCGAGAGTTGAACCGGCGACGTCAGGGTTCACTTCGGCGACGGCATCGAGAGAACGCAAGATGGCGTTGCCGATTCCCGTACCGAGCGACGTCGTGAACCCATCGATCGCGGTCACGAGCTCGTCCGTGTCGTTTGTGGGCGGCACGATCAACTCCGCAGCGCCGCCGAAAGCAACGATGCCGATTTGGGTGCCCTCGTCACGCTGTTCAACGAAGTTTCGGGCGGCCTCTTGGGCCACGGTCAGTCGATTCGGCTCGACATCGGTCGAACACATCGATAGCGAGACGTCCAAGGCCACGATGATCGACGTTCGGCTCAGCGGAACGGTGACCGACGCGTTCGGGCGAGCAGCGCCGATCGAGGTCGCTACCAGCCCCAGCAAGAACAGCACGGCGGGGATGTGGCGCTTCCAGTTCGAAGTGGACGGTGCCGCCGAACGGATGAGGTCGAGCGAGCCATACGAGATGGTGATCTGTTGACGTCGACGAATAGCTCGGATGTACAGCAGTGCGAGGACCAGCGGGATGAGCAAGGTCAGTAGCACGAGTGGCCAGGTAAAGCTCATGGCAGCCTCCCCGTCCAGATGAGTGACAGCACACCGCTGATCGCAGCGAGGGCGAGCGCGACCGCAGCCAGCACTCCGGTGAGTTCCAACTGGTCCTCGACGAGTTCCAGTTCTCGTTCGAGGTCCTCGGTCGCGCTATTGAGCTGATCGACGTCTCCGGCTTCGATGTACTCGCCGTTGGTGGCCGCCGACAGCGCTTGGAGTGACTCGGGGTTGAGGCTCGTGGCGACCATGAACCCGTCGATGTCGATCACCGCGCCTTCTTCGGTGCCGACCCCGATGGTCACGATGCGAATGCCATTACGTGAAGCGAGCTCGGTGAGAAGTTCTGGATCGGCCTCGCTCGTGTCTTCACCGTCGGAGAGCATGACGATGAGTGTCGAACCGAAGCCGCCGAAGTCGACCTCGGGGACGGTCTCGCCGTCGAACATGATCGGTTCTTGCGCCAAGGTGCTGAGCGCAGCGAAGAGGCCCTGGGACAACGAGGTGCCGCCCTCCGGCTGAAGTCGGTTGATCGCAGCGACCGTAGCTACACGGTCATCGGTCGGTCGGGAGGTGACTGCGCCAGCTTGGCCAAACGACACGACAGCGATCTGTACGCCGTCATCTTGTTCAGCAACAAACTCCGCCGCAGCAGCCTTCGCAGCGTCGAGTCTGGTCGGCTCCAAGTCGTCGGCGAGCATGCTCGCCGACGTATCGAATGCGAGTACAACGGTGCTGGTCCGCTGGGGAACATCGACGGTGGCTTGGGGGCGTGCGAAGCCGACGAACAAGATGCTGAGAGCGAGGATGGCCAAGATGACCGGGATGTGTCGACGCTTTCCGGTGTTCGGGGATCCCTCGGGTCCGCGACCGAGCGTGGGGGCGTCTCCGCTGGCGCCGGTCCGGCGTCCGTCTACCCGTAGGTAGAACCAGACGATGAGCGGGATCGCCAGTAGCGAGAGCAGCGCGGTGGGCCAGATGAAGGTCATCGGCGGACCCGGTCCTTGCGGATGGCGGCCATCGATACGAGTTCTTTAGTGAGATCGGCCTCGGTCGAGATGGGGAAGAGCTCGACGCCGGACCGGATGGCGGCCTGGCGCAGGGCAGCTTCTCGTTGTCGGCTGGCCTCGGCGAAGCGTTCGCGGAATTTGCGGTCGCTGGTGTCGATCGTCATCTGCTCGCCGGTTTCGGCGTCTTGCACCACCACGTAGCCAGCGTCGGGGAGTTCTTGTTCCTGGGAATCGATGATGCGGATGGCGACAACGTCGTGGCGTGAAGAGAGGCGACGCATCGATGTCTCCCAGCCGGGTGCGGCGAGGAAATCGGAAATCACAAACACCATCGATCGTCGACGGGCGGCGTGTGAACCGGCTGCCAGCAGGTCGTTCAGGTCGGCGTCCGGTTGGGTATCGGTTGCGGCCGCTGGATCGGTGATCAGGTGCGAGATCAGGTGAAGAAGGTGGGTGCGGTCAGCTCGCGGCGTGATGACCTGGGTGGCGCCGTTGTTCCAGAGCACCGCACCGACGCGATTTCCGCCGAAGGTGAAGATGCGAGCGAGTGCGGCGACGAGCTCTGCTGCCACGACCTCTTTGGTGCGCTCGGAGTGGCCGAAGTTCATCGATGCTGACCGGTCGATCACGAACCAGGCGGTGACTTCACGATCTTCGTCGTATTGGCGAACGAAGGGTTCGGCCATGCGGGCGGTGACGTTCCAATCGATCCGGCGTACGTCGTCGTCGGCCTGGTACTCACGCAGGTCGGCAACATCGAGTCCGTCGCCGAGCGCGCCGCTTCGATAGTTGCCTTGCAGTCGTCCGTCGAGACGCCCGACGATCTCCCAGTCGATTCGCCGTAGGAGCGCCTCGGGAGGCGTGAGCGTTTGACTGGATCCGGGGGGCGGCGGCGGATTAGCTGCTGAGGATCGTGTTCGTGCGCTCATTGAGCGGAACCTCAGGCAGCGGAATCGCGTGCAGTATCTGGGACAAGATGTCGTCGCTGCGGACGCCATCGGCGAGCGCTTCGTAGGACAACACCAGGCGATGACGCATCACGTCGAGGGCCAGGTCTCGCACGTCCTGGGGAAGCGCGTAGTTCCGTCCTCGAACGAAGGCCAAGGCCTTGCCCGCAAGAATCAGGTTGATCGAGGCCCGGGGGCTGGCGCCATGGGTGATGTAGCGCCCCAACGATTCGTAACCGATGGTGGCCGGTGCACGGGTGGCATTGACCAGTTGCACTGAGTATTCGATCAGCGTCGGGTCGACGTAGACCTCGCTCGCTGCCTTCTGGAGCATCTTGAGCTCGTCGGTGTCGAGAACGGGCTCGATACTCTCGTGCGAACCGGTCATCCGCTCGACGATCACGAACTCTTCGGTCGGGGTTGGATAGCCGACGATCACCTTCATCATGAAGCGATCGAGCTGGGCCTCGGGCAGCGGATAGGTGCCTTCGGATTCGATCGGGTTCTGGGTCGCGAGGACGAGGAACGGGTCCGGCACGTCGTGGGTGTCGCGGCCGATCGTGACCTGACGCTCCTGCATTACCTCGAGAAGCGCGGACTGGACCTTCGCGGGTGCACGGTTGATCTCATCGGCGAGGAGCAGGTTGGTGAACACCGGGCCGAGCGAGGTTTGGAAGTCGCCCGACTTCTGGTTGTAGATCCGGGTACCGGTTAGATCAGCAGGGACGAGATCGGGTGTGAACTGGATGCGCTGGAACTGGCCGCCGATGGCTTCGGAGAGGGTCTTGACCGCGAGGGTCTTTGCCAATCCGGGTACGCCCTCGACGAGCACGTGGCCCCGGGCGAGCAGGGCGACGATGAGCTGTTCGAGCAGCAAGTCCTGGCCCACGATGACCTTCTTGACCTCGAACAGGACCTGTTCGAGCACCTGATGCGCGCTTTCGGGTGGTGGAGGTGGGGGAGTGTTCTCGATAAATGTCATTGCTGAGGCCCTCCGGCGGCCCCTCCTGCGGTAGCGATCGGCACCGCGAATCCGATTCCCGAAAAGAAGTCCTCGCCCGTCGGACTTGCCAAGGCGGTCACGATGCCGACCACTTGACCGCCGCGGTTGATCAATGGTCCGCCCGAGCTTCCTGGGTTTACGGCGGCATCGAACTGGATGAGTCCTTCGAGGCTGAAATCTTCTTCGATCGGCAGGGTGCGGTCGAGCCCCGAAACCACGCCCTCGCTAAACGAGCCGGTCAAGCCGAGCGGGTTGCCGAGTGCGAAGACGGGTTCGCCGATGGCGACGCCACCGCCGAGTACTGCGGGCACCAGAACCTCGGGTGGTTGAGCGACCGAGAGAACAGCGATGTCGATCTCGGGGTCGGCTTCGGAGATGACGGCGGTTGTGGTGGTGCCGTCGGTGAACGAGATCTGGATTTCGCCTTCGCCGTCGACCACGTGGAAGGCGGTCATGATGTCGGCTTGATCGTTGATGACCACGCCCGTGCCGATCGAGTTGCTGTCGCCTCCGGCATCGAGTTGGATGAGCACCATCGACGGGATCAGCGTGTTGAAGATCGTCGGGCCGATCGGTTCGGGCGGCGGCGTTTCAGCGGCGGCTGCTTCGATCGCGGCATCGATTTCTTCGGGGGTGGCGGTGGCGGGGCGGTCCATGGCCCACCAGACGGCGGCGATTGTTAAGCCGGCGATCACGAAGAACAGGCCGGCCAGCGAAAGCGCGGTGCGAGTGGCTCGGGTCTGGACAGCGGTTACGGCTTCGTTGAGTTCCTCGATCGCCTCGGCGTTCTCATCGTCGTCGGGCAGATTGTTTCCCGTGGGTTGGCTCGGGCTGATCGGCGCAGCTGGCGCACCGAAGATCGGTGGCGGCGCTTTCGGGGTGTTGGCTCCCGAAAGGTTGGATCTTGGAGGATTGGGCGCTCCGAGCCCAGAAGGAGCCGAAGCGGGCCCCGGTGGTGCAGGAGGCATCGCTGCGTTGGGTCCTGGGGGCGGCGGAGGCATCGTGCCGCTCGCCTCTGGGCGGCCGGGCGGTGGAGGCAGGGTCGCGGGCGCGTCGGGGTCGTCGAATTCGGGCAACGCTACCGGTGGAGGCAGCGGACGTGAACCAAAGGGGCCTGTTGACGACATAAGCAGCATTTCCACGGTATCGGGCTAGCGCCCATCACGTCCGTCAGTAGCCCGTCACTTGTGGGAATCCTTCGCCAACTCTTGTTAGGCCTGATCCGGGTCCGAGCCACTCACGTAGACCCATTTCCCGTCGACGCGTTCGAAGGCACTGAGTTCGTGTAGCTCCAGCGGGGCGTCGTTTCGTCGAAAACGAGCCTTGAACTCCACTGCGCCGTGGGCATCGAGGCCTCCGCCGGCCGCCTCGATGACCTCTAGGGTCTCCCACGTGACGTCGTCGGGGAACGAGACGCCGTTCGGGCGAGTGTCTGGATGCCACGTGGCGAGCAAGAACGACTCGTCGGCCAAAACGTAGGCGCTGAATCGTGCACGCATCGTGTCCTCGGGCGTTGTGCCGAGGCCAGCGCCACCTGCGGCGTGCAGCGGACCGCAGCAACGTCGGTATCCGCGGCCTCGCCCACAAGGGCAACTGTCGGAGTCGTCGAGGTGGATTCGGGCGCTGGTCATTTCGGCCTTGAGCGTAACGTCACACCGAAGGTGCTGCTGGTTGGCTGCTGGTAGGTTCGAATGGTGTCCTTGACCG
>CAZTDG010000108.1:0-9818 GCA_964612655.1 uncultured Acidimicrobiales bacterium
CTGCCGTGGTTCGCCGCTCCGTAGCGACTGGCCGTACGATCTCGGACATGGCAGCACAGATCGTCGATTGGGGTGAGAACGAACGCAAGCTCACCGATCGCGTAAGCGTGCTCAGCGGATTCAAGTCGGGCACCTACCCCAGCGGGAACTCGGTACTCGTGCGCGGTACGGGTGAATCGATGCTGATCGATCCATCGATCACGGTCGTCGAAGCGGGCGGAGCTCCGACGAAGGTCGATCTCGTCGTGAACTCCCACGGCCACGAAGACCACCTCGCGGGCAACGGCTTGTTCGCGGACGCTCACGTCCACATCCATGAGCGCGATCTTGCTGCTGCCCAAAGCCTGGACGGCTTGCTCGACGTGTTCGGGTTCCAAGACCCCGACACCCGCGCCGAAATCGGGACGCAGTTCACCGAGGAGATGCACTACGCTCCTCGACCCGACGCCAGCGGCTTTGCCGACGGTCATGTCTTTGACCTCGGCGGTTTGTCCGTCACCGCGAAACACCTGCCCGGCCACACGTTCGGTCATAGCGGCTTCTTCATCGACGGCGGTGTGTTCTTCCTCTCCGACATCGACCTCACCGGTTTCGGCCCCTACTACGGCGACGTGTGGAGCGACCTCGAGCAGTTCGAACAGTCGCTCCTCGAGGTTCGAGACGTCGAGGCTGACTTCTACGTCACGTTTCATCACAAGGGCGTGATCGAGGGCCGGGAAAGCTTTGTCGAAATGCTCGACAAGTTTCACTCGGTGATCGGGCGACGTCACGACGAGATGCTCGCGTTTCTCGTCGAGCCCCGCACCTTGACGGAAATGGCCGAGCATCGGTTCGTCTATCGGCCACACATCGACGGCTCGGCGCTCATCAGCGCCGTCGAAGCACGCACCGCTGAACTGCACATCGAGCGGATGCTCTCCCGCGGCGAAGCTGCGGAAGTCGAGCCCGGCCGGTACAAGGCGATCTAACGATGCGGAACTGGGGAGGCAACATTGGCTACGACGGCGCGGAGGTGCATTCTCCGCAAACCGTTGATGAGCTCGCCGAGGTCGTTGCCGGTGCCACACAGTGCCGCGCCCTTGGATCGCGGCATTCGTTCAACCGGATCGCGGCCGCCGACACGATCATCGACACGTCGCAACTGCCAGCGGTTGTGAGGATCGCGGACGACCGACGGTCGGCGCGCGTTAGTGGACCAGCCACCTATGCAGCGCTAGCAACATCACTCAACGAACATGGCCTGGCTTTGCCCAACATGGCGTCGCTCCCACACATCTCAGTGGCCGGTGCAATCTCGACCGGCACCCACGGCTCAGGAGATCGGAACCAGAACCTCGCAGCGTCGGTATCGGCGCTTGCGATGTTGACCGGTTCGGGC
Source organism: uncultured Acidimicrobiales bacterium (assembly GCA_964612655.1). Taxonomy (GTDB): domain Bacteria; phylum Actinomycetota; class Acidimicrobiia; order Acidimicrobiales; family SHLQ01; genus SHLQ01. Next base: position 1,379 of record CAZTDG010000108.1, read on the forward strand.
GATGTGGTCGAGCTCGGTCGCGGCGACGCGGACTTCGCCGGAGCTGTCGTGGGGCTGGGCGCCGTTGGGATTATTACCGAAGTAACCGTCGATGTGGTGCCGACCTTCGACATCGAACAGACGGTGTACGACGGGCCATCGCTCGAAGTGTTCGCTGCGTCGGTCGATGCGGCGTTTGCCGCCGGCTACTCCGTCAGCGCGTTCACCCACTGGGCAGGTCAGGCAGACCAGGTGTGGGTGAAAGCCAAAGTGGGTGACGAGGTACCCGACGAAAGCGCTGCATTTTTGGAAACCCTCTCACCTGCGCCGGTTCGTCGTCACCCGATTGTCGAACTCGATGCGTCGGGCTGCACCGAACAGCTCGGCATCCCTGGGAGATGGTCGGATCGGCTGCCCCACTTCCAGATGGGCTTCACCCCGAGTGCTGGGGACGAGATCCAGTCCGAGTTCTTCGTCGACCGAGCCCATGCGGCGCAGGCGATCGAAGCCATGAGCGGAATCGGGCCCGACATCGCCGAGGCTTTGATGGTCGGTGAGATCCGTACCGTGGCCGCCGACGATCTCTGGATGAGCCCACACTCAGGACGTGACTCGCTCGCGTTCCACTTCACTTGGCATCCGGGGCAAGCCGCGGCCGAAGATGCCGCCCGCCGCGTGGCCGACGCGCTTGAACCGTTTGGGGTTCGACCGCATTGGGGCAAAGTCTTCGACCCTGAGCAAATCGACTGGGCGCAGTACCCGCGCCGTGCCGACTTCTTGGCGCTCGTCGAACGCGTCGACCCCGAGAGGGTCTTTCGTAACGAGTGGTTCGATCAGGTCATCGGACGCTAGCTGGGTGCGTGAGGAGCGGGAGTGCGAGACTTCCCACTATGAGCCCCGCACTACACCCTGACGTCGCCCACCTGTCTTTCTTGCTCGGCCAGTGGCGAGGCACGGGCGAGGGCCGCTACCCAACGATCGAGCCGTTTGCCTACAACGAACAGGTGGAGTTCGGGCACGTCGGTAAACCGTTCTTGGCGTACACACAGCGGACGAAACACGCCGAGACTGGCATGCCGCTTCACGCGGAGGCTGGGTACCTGCGCCCGGTCGGGATCGACCGAATCGAGTTCGTCGTCGTCCAACCGAGCGGCATCGTCGAGATGCACGAGGGCGCCGTCGATATTCAAGCGCGAACCGTTGAGCTCACGACGACCGACGTGCTGACCACGCCGACGGCCAAAGAAGTATCGGCCGTAACGCGATCTCTTCGGGTAGACGGCGACGCGCTCAGCTATACCGTCGACATGGGCGCTGTAGGCCAACCACTACAGCACCACCTCGCCGCAACGCTGCAACGCGCTGCGGAATAGACCGGTCGCCTATTCCTCGAAGCTCACCAAGATTGCGGCGTTGGCCATGACGATGCCGTCGGGGGAACCCTCGGCTGGGATATCGAGCCCGCCCAACGTGGGGGTGACCGTGGCAGTGCCGTACGGGATCTCCGAGGCGACCGCTTCAATGTCGATTTCGTCGGGCTTCTGTACGCCGATAACCACTTCGACGTACATGTCGTCGCGTGTCTTGTCGGTCACCTTGAAGAAGTTCAAACTGCTGTGTCGAAGTGCATCAGACACGGCTCGACGCGCTGCCTTGGTGTAGTCCCAGCCATGGACGTCGACGCCCATGCCCATCTCGGTGATCCATCGTTGCTTGGCCATAGCTGGGCAGGCTAGCCAGGTTGGAGGTCGAGTGTTGTCGTGTCGGTGACCTTGCGGATCGCGAAGCTACTTCGCACTCGGGTCACGCCGGGTAGAACAGCCAGGTATTCACGATGCACGGTTTCGTAGTCGCCGACGTCAGCGCAGGTGACGTGCACGAGGTAGTCGGCGTCGCCAGCCATCAGATGACAACTCTGGACATAGGGGACTTCGACGATCTTCGCTTCGAAATCGTCGAGTAGATCTTCGCGTTGCGATTCGAGCGAGATCTCCACGAAGACCGAAACACCGCGACCCACCAGTTCCCGGTTCACGAGCGCGGCATACCGGGCGATCACTCCGTCCGTCTCCAGCGCGCGAACACGACGGTGGCAGGCCGAGGGCGACAGGCCGACCCTGTCGGCGAGATCGGCGTTGGTGATGCGGCCATCACGTTGCAGGGCGCTCAGAATGGAAAGATCGGTTCTATCTAAGTTAATCATTAGGAGGAATGGCTTCCAAAAACGAGATCCGGTAGAAGAATCTTCGCATATAGCTACCAAAGTGCGCAATATTTGCAACCATCCACCAGTCGTATCAACGTACCGTTGTTGATACGAGCCTGAAAGACAGGTCGAGCACGTACGGAGGTGAACCTCATGCGAATCGGAGTACCGAAGGAAATCAAGAATCACGAACAGCGAGTGGGTCTTACCCCGGGAAGCGTGAATGAGCTCACGCGCCGAGGGCACTCCGTACTCGTTGAAACGAACGCTGGCGCCGGCATCGGCGCATCCGACGAGGCCTATGTCGCGGCCGGAGCCGAGATCGCACCAGACGCCCCGTCGGTCTTCGATGGCTCGGAGATGCTCGTCAAGGTCAAGGAGCCTCAGGCAGGCGAGCGCGCCATGTTGCGCGAAGACCACACCCTTTTCACGTACCTGCACCTCGCCCCCGACGCAGACCAGACCAAGGACCTGGTTGCCAGCGGAGCGACGTGCATCGCGTATGAAACCGTGACCGACGACAATGGCGGACTCCCCCTTCTCGCTCCGATGTCGAAGGTCGCCGGCCGTATGTCTATCCAGGCTGCGGCCAACTATCTGCAACAGCCGAACGGTGGCTCGGGCAAGCTCATCGGTGGCGTGCCCGGCGTGGCACCGGCACACGTAGTCATCATCGGTGGCGGCGTCGTCGGGCAACACGCCGCGGAAATGGCGATCGGTTTGGGCGGCAACGTCACGATCCTCGACCGCAGCAATGACGTACTCGACCACTGCGAAGCGCGCTGGGGCGCATCGGTCACCACGCTGTATTCGACGCAAGCCGCGCTCGAAGAGGCCGTGGCATCGGCCGACGTCGTCATCGGTGCCGTGCTCGTCAAGGGCGATACCGCTCCCAAACTGGTCACCGCAGAGATGGTTACCGCCATGCTGGCTGGTTCGGTCCTCGTCGACGTGGCCATCGATCAGGGTGGGGCGTTCGAAACCTCGTATGCCACCACCCATCAGGATCCGGTCTACATCGTGGACGACGTCGTCCATTACGCGGTGGCCAACATGCCCGGCGCGGTGCCACGCACCTCGACCTATGCGTTGAACAACGCCACGTTGCCGTTCACAATCGCCCTCGCCGATATGGGCCCGAAAGCTGCGATGTTGGCGATGCCGCACCTGCGCAACGGTCTCAATGTGAGCGCAGGTCGGGTCACCGAACCACACGTCGCTCACGCACTGGGCTACGAGTTCACGAGCACCGACGACGCAGTCGCTGGTCTCGCCGCCTAGCTCTCGTCGAGCACCCTAGACAGGGTCGCTTCACCGATTCGTCGCATCGTTTCGTTGTCGGCACTATTGGTCACGTAGATCGCACCGAAGTACAGCGCCCAGGCGCGGCTGCGGTTCCATGTGTGCACGTCGATGCTCTTGTCGTTGAGGGCGAGAGCTTTGCGGAACGCCTCACGTTCGGCGTCGTCGAAAAGCATCCACGCGATCGCGAAATCGGTCGCAGGATCACCGGCGCATAGGTCACCAAAGTCGATCACCGCGCTAACCCTGCCAGCGCGCATGAGGACATTCAACGGGTGCAGATCGCCGTGGATCCACAACGGGTCACCGCCCCACTCGGGTGTGTCGACTAGCTCTTCCCACAGTTCGCGGATCTGTGCGCTGAGTTCGGAATCAAGTTCGTGGAGATTGGTGTGAAGGGTCTCAGTACGGTCGCTGAGCGACACGCCACGATAGGGATTCGTCGGCGCGTCGTCAGGTGCGGGGACGTGAAGCGCGTTCGCGAAGTTCGCGATGTCCTCCAACAGCTCGGTTGCGCCGGTGAGAGGCGCGTGTGCGAGTGGTACGCCAGGCAACCACGGGACGACGCTCCATTGCCAGGAGTAGCCAAAGGCTGGGTTACCGGCGAAGGTCGGTGTTGGAATCGCGAACGGCAACTGCGCTTCGAGCTCTGGAAGCCAGCGCTGTTCGTTCTTCACGAGTTCGCTTGCGGCTTCTCGACGAGGGAGCCGGACCGCATGGGTGTCGCCTACTCGATGCACCTCGTTGTCCCATCCTGACCCGACCAACTCCAGAGGCTCGTCGGCCAGCTCGGGCACGAACTCGCTAAGGAGGGTGTGGATCAACTCATGGGTGATCGCGACATCGGCAGATGGGGTGTTCTTGGGCATTGTTTCTCCAACCACAACCGTACGCTCCCGACCGATTCGATCGTTGTACCCCAGCGGTCTGAGTCTGCGGCGACAGCCCTACTCAGCGACGCGGATGATGCTGCTGTTTAGGCGTGACCGGTCGGTGACCTTGCCCTGTGCGACGAGCACATCGATGATCGGGTCGACCTCGGAGAAGAAGTCCGCGTCATTACCGACGAAGTTGGGCTTCGGGATGTCGCTGGCATCGAGCGTGTTGAGCGCGCAGCACGAGACGAGCGCAGCGCGGTACTCAAGTTCGTTGCCGAGGATCCATTGGATGGACTGTTCGATGGCAGCGTTGAAGCGGGACGCCACCTCGTCGTTGTTATCGATCCAGGTATTGGACGCCACGACCACCGAGTTAGCGCAGCGGTTGGTGCCGCATAGCTCTCGGTCAAGGTTGGCGACGATCCCAACCGGGACGTCCTTCTCTCCGGTTTCGTTCTCACGCAACAGGCGGGTGGTGTTCGGCTCAGCGAAGACACCGCCATCGAGCGTCCTTTCCTGCAAGGCGCCCTTCAAGCTAACGGCGTCAACCTCGACGAGTTCAAGTGCTTCAACCTGTTCCTCCTCACCCTGTTGCGCGTCGGAGTCTTCGCCGGTCTCAGCGGGGACTGGCTGTGGACTTCCATCCAAGACGGGGGTGTCGGCGCAATCGGAGTTGCGCAACATCTCTCGCAACGCAATTGCTTGCAGCGAGGTGGTCGAGTCGACACCAATTCGACGGCCGACCAGATCGCATCCGGTCCAGGTCGTATTTGGGTCGGTGATGTCGGCGGCCACAAGGCTGATGGTGGCGCGAGATGCCTCTGCGCCGTTGGTGCTGTCGACATATGCGATCAGTGAGATATCTGCACGGTTATTGGCGATGCGGTTCAGCGCCGTCGCGGATGACTCCACGGCTACCTGTGCCAAGTTCTGACGCATCGTGGCGGCAAGCTCATCGGCATCGGTCACCGGTAGGAAATCGACTTCGAGTCCGTTGTCCTCGAAGAAGCCCTCGGCGTCGGCGATCCAGAGCGGCGATGCGTTGATGTCACCACGTGCGGCAACGATCAGGCGATCGAGGGCAGGCCCGGTTTGCTCGGCCACCTGTTGTTCGGACTCTTCGGTTGAGGCAAGGCTCTCAGGAGCCTCACCCGCGGTGACGGCTGTGTTCTGCTGAGAACAAGCTGTCGCAACGAGCGCGAGGAGGGTTAGCAGGGCAAGTAGGCGTGAAATCCGCAATTCCATATCCTGCTATCGGCGCGACATACGGGTTGCGTAAGGACTTGTCCGCAAGGTTTCAGTGAGATTTGACGCTAAAGGGTCGGCGGGGTCGGGCCAACGGTGTAAGTGAAGCTGCGACGCCCCGCCTCCACAGACATTCCCGGCTCGAGAATGACGCTTTGACCTGAACGCAGTTTGGTGCGGGTCTGGCGGTCGTCATTGGTGGTGGTGTACGTGCCACCGTCGGATCCCATGTCGGTTATCTCGACATCCCAACCGCTGAGGCGCATCTCCATATGGATGGGGTGAACGCCGCCTTCGCCGTCGTCTAGGCGAATGATCGTTGCTGGTTCACCGGCTACCGCGTAGCCGCTAGGTACGTCGGATCCAATGGCTGCGGGACGCTCGATCGAGAGCTTTGCCCCGTCATCGAAGGTCAGGGTTCCGAGAGCTGGGCGATCGCCCATTTCCTCGTCGACGTCAGGGTCGATTCGTGCACCACAAGTTATGCATGGAGAACCATCTGGCTTCGTGAGGTGGCCGGCGAGGCAGCGCACGCCACTGATCTGCGGCCGAGTTTGGGTGAGCGATGCGATTGGCGACGGCTCCGCCGGTTGAGACGGGTCAACTTCGTTCGGGTTCGCAAGGGCTTGTGGCGCATCGGCGATGTCGTCGTAGGAGTGTTCGTCTCCTGCGTCTTCTTGGGCATCGATGAGATCTGGGCGATCGAATACCGATGCATTGGGATCGAGTTCGGGGTCGGCGTGCTCGACAGGTAGTTCTGCTTCGAGTCCTTCGTCGACGGCTTCAATGCGCTGATCGAGTCGGGTAAAGAGACCCGCAGCTGCGACGCTAGAGGCCCCAGCCGCAATTCCGGCTGCCGCTGACATATCCGGCATCGACATTTCAGCCTCGGGCTCATCCACCTCGTACTCCGGGGCGGCCTCGAGAACCGGCTCAGCTGCGGTGAGCGGCTCGGCTTCGAGTTCAAATTCCTCGGCGACTGGTTCGGCTGGGATGTCTTCGATTGGTTCGTCGGCTTCGAGGATTGGTTCGGCTGGAGTTTCGTCTGATTCTGGGTCGACGGTTTCTTCGGCGACCGGTTCGGCTTCGAGCTCAAGTTCTTCGGCGACTGGTTCAGCTGGGATGTCTTCGATTGGTTCGTCGGCTTCGAGGATTGGTTCGGCTGGAGTTTCGTCTGATTCTGGGGCGACGGTTTCCTCTGCGACCGGTTCGGCTTCGAGCTCAAGTTCTTCGGCGATTGGTTCGGCTGGGATGTCCTCGACCGGGTTGGTGGTTTCTGGACCAGGCTCAACGATCGGCGCTACGAACGCGGATTCGACCATTGGCGCTGCTTCAGCCTCGGCTTCGACCTCGGGTTGTGGGGCGTCTTCGACCTCTTCGGCCTCTGACTGTCGCATCTCCTCGACCCAGCGTCCCGATGCGGGCATCGGTCCAGCAGTGTCGAGCATGAAACCGCCGCCAGGGACGACGCCGTCTCGCAGGACGCCGACGATCGGCGAGTCAGATTGGGTGCCGGCCATGACGCTTCCGACGGTGCCGTGCAGGGTTACATCGATCCACGTACTGGATTCGGAACCATCGAGGACCGTCTCCGCACCATCGATTACCAGCGAAAGAGCGGTTTCTCCAAAGACGAAGGCCGCGACACGGTCGGACTCGACCGAAACGCATGCAAGCTTTGGATGGGCCTCGTAGCCGAGGGCGGTGATCTGCGTGGTGAGGGTTCGAACGACCTCGGTCCACGATTCACCTGCGAGGGCGTTCAAACGTGCCACCAAGGTGTTGAGCTCTACGGCATCACCTTCGGCATAAGCGGTTAGCCCCGGTAAATGGGCCACAATTCCGGGCCCCGTCGAGATATGCACTCCGCGGTTCGCGTCAAACGACATGACATCTCCTTCACACTCAATGCGTAGGTGCACTATCGGCAACAATTTGGATAATCCAAGAAAAAGCGGCGTCGGCAATCTATGGACGGCCAAACTTGTAGCCATGAAACGCATTGGTTTGCTTGGTGGGATGAGTTGGGAGTCCTCGGTGCTTTACGAGGAGCTGATCAATACCGAGGTTCGCACTCGGCTTGGCGGCACGAATTCAGCCGACCTCATCGTCAGGAGTTACAACTTCGCTGACATCGAGACGATCCAGCAACAGAGTGACTGGAAGGCTGCCGGCACACTGCTCGCCGAGGACGCCAAGATGCTGGTCGACGCGGGAGCAGAGGTCATCGCCATGTGCACCAACACGATGCACATCGTGGCGGACACTGTCGCCGATGCAACCGATGCGACCTTCGTTCACCTCGTAGACGAAACGGCCGCGGCAATCCGCGCGGACGATCACCACACGGTCGGTCTGCTCGGCACGCGATTCACGATGGAGATGGATTTCTACCGGGAACGGCTCGAGTCGAACGGGCTGACGATCCTCACGCCGAACGACGAGGACCGCACCACGGTGCACGACGTGATCTACAACGAGCTCGTGCAAGGTGAACTCAACCGGGAAAGCCGAGAGAACTATCTCGACATCATCGACCGTCTCGGATCGTCCGGAGCACAAGGCATCATCGCAGGGTGTACCGAGATCGAATTGCTCGTCTCTGCCGACGACATCTTCCTGGCGTACTACCCGACGACGGAGATTCACGCCTCGGCGATAGTGGACGCATCGCTCAGTTAGTCCTGACCGGTCATCGATCGCTGGTTATGCTCCCGCCATGAAGATCTCGATGACGATCACCTATAGCGACGACCCGTTGTCCGCAGTGGCCAACGCTCAGGCGATGGAACGGGCGGGCGTCGATCAGGCGTGGGTCGCTGAGGCCTAC
>CAZTDG010000109.1:0-9766 GCA_964612655.1 uncultured Acidimicrobiales bacterium
GAGTCGGGGTCGAGGCGGGCTTTCACGGTGATCCCTGTCTCGCTGGCCAACTCGGTGAGGACCTGACCTTCCCGATGCACCTGGGCCAACACGTCGCCCCGGTCGTAGGGAATCATCAACTCGACGAGTTCGGTCATCGACCGCAGCCGATCGCTGATCACCGCCAACAACTCGTCGAACCCTCGGCCGTCAAAAGCGGAGACTCCGGTGGCGCCTTCGAATCGGCTGAGTGTCCCTTCGACATCCTCGGCGATATCGAGTTTGTTGAACACCATCAATTCGGGTACGTCTTGGGCGCCAATGGCATGAAGGGTTCGCCGGACGGCATCGATATTGCCCTGGATATCGGGCGCCGATGCATCGACGACGTGCAGCAACAGGTCAGCATCGATGACCACGTCGAGGGTGCTCTTGAAGGCTTCGACCAGCTGCGTTGGGAGTTTGCGAACGAAGCCAACTGTGTCGGTGAGAAAGATCGTCTCGCCGCCGGGCAGCTGCAAACGACGGGTGGTGGCATCGAGGGTGGCGAAGAGACGGTCCTCGGCGAGCACGCCTGCATTCGTAAGGCGGTTGAGCACGGTCGACTTACCAGCGTTGGTGTAGCCGACCAGAGCAACTTTGCGGTTGGACGTACGACGCCGGGCTTTGCTTTGCACTTCCCGGTTCTTGGCCAGCTTGCGAAGCTCCTCTTCGAGTTTGTGAACCCGGCGCACTAATCGCCGCCGATCCACCTCGAGCTGCGTTTCGCCGGGGCCTCGCGTGCCGATGCCGCCGCCCTGCTGGGAGAACGTGCGCGCCGAACTGCGCAGCCGAGGCAACCGGTACTTGAGCTGTGCAAGTTCGACCTGGGCCTTACCTTCGGTACTCGACGCGTTCTGAGCGAAGATGTCGAGGATCACCGCCGTACGGTCGAGTGCTGAACGCCCGAGGATCTTCTCCAGGTTGCCTTGCTGTGCCGGGCTGAGCTCGTCGTCGAAGACCACGGTGTCGGAGTCAGTAGCTAGCGATAGATCCTTGATCTCTTGGGCCTTACCTTTGCCGACGAAAGTGGCCGGATCGGGAGAGGCTCGACGTTGGTGGACTCGGCCAACCTCATCGGCGCCAGCGGTGTCGACCAAGCGTCCGAGCTCGTCGAGCGATGCGTCGGTGTCGTCGGCGGAGCCGTCGGGCATCGTGACCCCAACAAGCACGATTCGTTCTCGGAATGTTCGGTCGATAAGACCCGCCGACTCGCCGCCATACTCACCAAATGCGCCACGGTGGTCGGAGGTGAAGTCCATCGGGTTGACTTCGCCGGACCCCTCGTAGTTGTCACCCACGTGGGACCTCGACAGCGCCCACGTAGGTGGTGGGGCCGCTAAGAATCGTCGATGAGCGCTCCTCGGTGCTGACATCGACAACGGCCGATCCGCCCGGCATGGTGACCGTGACGGTCTCACCAACCAGACCCCAGTCGTGGAACCGCTGGGCAGCCACCGTGGCTCCGGATCCACAGGCTTGTGTGATGCCGGCACCCCGTTCCCAGACCGCAAGCGACAAGGCGTCGGTTCCGGCGAGGGCTACGAGGTGAACGTTGACGCCGTGGGGGAAATGTTCTTCGATCTGCGGGCCGACGGTAGCCAGGTCGAATGACTCGGGGTCGTCGACTTCGAGAACGACGTGCGGGTTGCCCACGGCACCGGTGGCCCATCGAGATGCGTCGATCGAGTGTTGGGCGAGGAAGTCTTCGCCATCTGGTGCATCGCCGTCGGTTACCGGACCCATATCGACCGACGCCTCGCCGATCGCTGGGTCCTGCGTCGCGCTGTATGTGCACTGGCGAACACCAGCCAACGTGTCGACATCGAGCTCCAGGCTCTGAACGCCGCGCCGCATCGCTACCGCTTGAAGGAAACAGCGCATCCCATTTCCGGAGATCTCGGCCGCCGAACCATCGGAATTGAACAACCGCATCCGAACGGTCGAGCCCTGGTCAATCCCGAAGATCAGCCCATCGGCACCAATACCCGTACGCCGGTCACAAAGGTCGGTCGCGAGTGCTGACGCGTGCGCTGGTACGTCATCAACGAACGTGACCAGAAAGTCATTTCCGAGGCCGTGGTGTTTGGTGAGATGCACCACACCAGTATGTAGCGCTGAGCGGAAACTACACGCAGGCGGAGTGCAGTTGATATTTCCTCAATGTTGGGGTCAAAACTGCCGACTCTTTCGTGTGGCTGATTTGATCCCCGATGGCACCACCTGGACCACCGTTGTCGAGCTTTGTCGTGCCGTCGGCAATCTGGTTCATGCCACTCAACGCGAACGGGGCGGATCGAGCGTATTTCTCGCCAGTGGAGGTTCACTCTTCGAGGACGAGCTCAACGACCTTCGCACCGAATCTGATCGGGCCATCGAGTCCTTTCTAGAAACCTATGAAGCCCCCGACGCTCAGCAATTCTTGCAATCGCTTGAGTACGCGACCGCAACGCGAATGTTGGTACGCCTTGCTCCAACTCGGCGCAATATCGACCGACAAGACGTCGCTCCGGGCGAGGCCATCGAGTATTTGACCGACCTCAACGAAGCGATGCTGATCCTCTTTGGAACCCTCATCGAGCAGATCCCGAGCATCACCGGCCGCTCTCAGACACTCGGCTTGCTCGCGCTTCTGCGGGCGAAAGAACTCACCGGCGTACAACGAGCGGTCTTGGCACAGATATTCACCGAAGATCGCTTCCGCGACGGCCACTACCTCTGGTCGGTGGCGCTGATCTCCGCCCAAGAAACCCTCCTGCGTGTCGCTGTTGGCGGCAGCGACAAGACCTTTGCGGCCAAGCTTGCCCACATCAACGATGCGGATGGTTCTCTCGAATCCGCTCGCCTAGAGACCGAAGCCTTCGTCAATGGCGTGGACTCGTTCGACGTTGACCCCAGTGATTGGTTTCGCGAGATCACAACTCGAATCGATCTTCTCAAGTCGCTAGAGGACGAGGTCTTTGAACAGCTCATCGCCCAAGGCCCCTCCAACGATGATGCCACCCAGGACCCCACTATTTCCGAGGCGATCTCGGCAACCGTGCTCGCAATGCGCTCGTTGCGCACCCAGGTTGACGATGTTCGCCAAGGCGAACTGGCGCTGCGCGACTTCCTCCGTGGCCACGGCGAGGCCCTCGTGCAAGCCGAGCAACAACTCGCCACGGCACTGCAAACCGAAGAGCTCACCACGCGGGCGACCCGCGACGAGCTAACCGGCATTCTGAACCGCTCCACCGTCCCTGCATTACTGCAGGCCGCACTTCATCGCTCGCTCGCCAAAGATCGCGTTGTTGCCACGCTGATGCTCGATCTAGACAACTTCAAGGTGATCAACGACAGCCTTGGACATACCGTTGGCGACGCATTGCTTCGCTCGGTTGCCCAACGTCTTCGCCGGTCCATTCGCCCCGAAGACACTGCGGCTCGCGTTGGCGGCGACGAATTTTTGGTCGTCGCTCCGGATCTGGAGAACGAAGACGCAGCGATCGACCTCGCAGAAATGGTCAGGGCACACTTCCGTGAACCGCATGAGGTCGAAGGCCGTCAGCTATCGGTCGACATCTCTATCGGCATCGGCATTGGACGCTCGGAGAATGCTGTGGAGCGTCTCCTCCGAGACGCCGATCTTGCACTTCACCAGGCGAAGAACACCCGCCGCGGCGGCGTGGTGCTCTTCGACGAACGCCTGCGAGCCGAAATCGAACGCAAGCACGAGATCGAGATGGGTATTCGTAGCGCGATGAGGGCTGGACATATCCGTGCGAGTTTCCAGCCGATCGTTGACCTAGTAACCGGTGACGTCGTCGCCGCCGAAGCGCTCGCCCGCTGGGACCGCGACGGAGAAGAACTTCCCGCTGCTCACTTCTGCCCAATTGCCGAGCAGGCTGGGTTGCTCCCGAGCATCGATGAGACCGTCGTCCGCTCAGCTTTCCTCAACCGTCCAACGTTCAATGGTGTCCAGCCGGCGATTTCGGTGAACGTCAGCGACCTACAGCTACGTCAGCCGGTCTTCGCCGAGCACTTTCGTGAAGAAATGATCGCATCGGAAATGGTGGCCAAAGATGTCTGGATTGAGGTAACCGAACATCACGCTCTTAGCGGCGGGACAGCGATATCGAATCTGCAGCGGCTCCGTGAGATGGGTTGCACGATCGCTTTGGACGATTTCGGGAGCGGCTACTCAGCCCTGTCGGTATTGCGGAGTCTTCCACTCGATGTCGTCAAGCTCGACGGTTTCTTCGTAACCGACATTAGCCACGACGCCGCTACTAGGGCGACGGTAGGTTCGGTGCTTGAGATCCTTCGGGCATTGGGTGCCCGTGCGGTCGCCGAGGGCGTCGAGACCAGGGAACAGCTCGACGTGCTGCTAGACCTCGGTTGCGACATGGCACAGGGCTTCTACCTCTCCAAGCCCTCCGTCAATGAGAAGGCGTGGAAGATCCCCAACTTTCATTCCACGATCACTGATCTCGCTGCGTAACTCCCTAGTCGGCTAGAAGCCCAAGCGCGCCTTGTTGAGCGGCCGCTGCCGACGCCGCAGAGCCGTCGACGTCAATCCAATGAATCCGCGGATCCCGGCGATACCACTTGATCTGGCGACGAGCGAAACGCCGCGTGCGAAGCTTCGCCTCCTCAAGAGCCTCGCCCAGTCCAACGCCGTCTTCGATGTGGGAGAGCAGCTCTCGATACCCCAATGCCTGACGCGCGGTTCGCCCGATAGGACGTTCGCGCGAAGCAAGGCCTTCGACTTCGTCCAGAAAGCCCTGCTCCATCTGTAGGTCGTAGCGAGCGTTGATTCTCTGGTCGAGCACTTCTCGTTCCATCCGAAGACCCACCAGCGTGAACGGCACCTCGGGGTACTCGACCAAACCGGGACCGTAGGAGGAGAACGGTCGCCCGGAGCCAATGGTGACTTCCAGTGCTCGTACGATTCGTCGCTCGTTGTCGGGTTCGATGCGCGATGCGGCCAACGGGTCGAGTTGTTCAAGTCGGGCAAACAACTCTCTGGGGGTTTCCTCGGACGCTTCGAGCTCGTCGCGAAGTTCGGGGAAACTACCGGGGATATCCAGGTTGTCGATGACCGACCGGAGGTAGAGGCCGGTTCCGCCCACCAGGATCGGCGTGGCGCCACGAGCGGCGATATCGGCGGCTACTTCGCGCCAGGCCGCCTGAAAGAACGACACCGTGAACCCATCAGCAGGGTCTGCGATGTCGATCAAATGGTGCGGGACGGCCGCTTGCTCGGCTTTGGTGGGCTTAGCGGTGCCTATGTCCATCTCTCGATAGACCTGCATGGAGTCGATCGATACCAACTCCACGTTGGGGAGCTCGACGGCCAGAGACATAGCCAAACTCGACTTACCCGACGCCGTCGATCCGAGAATGCACAGTGGATTCGACGTCATCGGAACGCTGCGAGCAGTCCGTACCAGTCGAGCGCTTGTGCGTTCGGTAGCTCGCCGCCCGCTTCCTCGTAGCCCTCGATGAAGATTCGGGCGACCTCGGGGGTGAAGGTCTCGGCCAGCGAACGGATCACGATGGCGAGATCTCGTTCGGGCGGATCGAACCCGTCGGTTCCCGCAGGCTCAAACGTGGCGATCGAATCCACCAACACGACGGCATCGACAATTGGCGAACCGTGGGTGACCACTGGATCGCTGGCGGCCGGAGGATCGGCCACCATCGCCAGGATCGCCTCTGCGCTCACGCGACCGAACGGTGAAGGAAACGGGCCGCCGTCGGCCACCGCAGCGCGGACACCCTCGATCTCCGCGGGCGAGCGCGACTCCAAACCCTCGGGCCTGGCTTGTTGATGCAAACGCGCGAGCGCTCGACCCATCGCTTGGGCGACAGGCAACGGATTCTGCGCGAATTGACTGTCGGTCGCGCGGCCGTTCAGCCCGAGACGCTCAAGCTCATCCGGCAATGACTGGAATTTTCGTTCGTGTCCGTGGACCACGGACGACTTCGCGTAGCTCGCCGAGCATGTAGCGCGACGTCGCTTCGGTGACTTCGACGAGCGCAACACCGCCTACCTTGAGGTCGCCGTCGAAGTGAATGAGCTTGTTTTGGCGGGTGCGCCCGGTCATGACGCCCGGGTTTCGCCTCGATGGCCCTTCGATGACCACTTCTTCGATGCGCCCGACGCGTTGTTGGTTCTTCAGGCCTGCCGACCGTTCGATCACCCGACGCAAGCGTTCCATGCGTTCTTTGGTGATCTCTTTCGGAATGAAATCGTCGGTGAACTCGGCCGCCTCGGTGCCCTCTCGCGGTGAGAACACAAAGGTGAAGGCCGAGTCATACTGAGCGGCAGCTACAACCTCGAGGGTCTGCACGAAATCCTCTTCGGTCTCTCCGGGGAACCCAATGATGATGTCGGTGGTAACGGCGAGGTCGTCGATACCTGCATAGGCAGCGTTGAGACGATCGAGATACTTCTCGGCTGTATAACCGCGGTGCATTCGCTTCAGGATCTCGTCGCTGCCCGATTGAAGCGGAAAGTGCAGGTGGTTGCACACGGCATCCACCTCAGCCATTGCAGCGATGGTGTCTTCACGCAGGTCTTTGGGGTGCGGGCTGGTGTAGCGCACCCGCTCGATTCCTTCGACCTCACCGGTTGCACGGAGCAAATCGGAAAACAGTGTGCGTCCTCGCGGCCGACCGCCTGCAGTCCACCGCTCGCCGGCAGCGTGTGCATCGAAGTCGTCTGGGTCTTGCCCGCCGAGCTTGAGGGTGATGTCACGTCCGTAGCTATTGACGTTCTGGCCAAGAAGCGTGATCTCGGCAACGCCGTCCTTTGCAAGGAGCTCTACCTCGCGTACAAGATCGCCAAACGGCCGAGAGATTTCAGGACCTCGCACCGACGGGACGATGCAGAACGCGCAGCTGTTGTCGCACCCTATCTGGATGGTCACCCATGCCGAGTAGTCGAGCTCGCGCTGCTCGGGGAGAGCGGAGGGAAATGCCGCGTGCTCTGCGTCGACCGCGGCTTCGAGGATCTCTACGATCTGTCCGGACTCGCGGCTCTCGGTGAGCAGTTCTGCGGCCCGGTGCACGTTGTGCGTACCGAAAACCACATCGACGTGGCTCGCCTTTTCGGCAACGACGTCTTTGTCCTTTTGCGCAAGGCACCCGGCAACGGCGATTTGCATATCGGGACGCTTAGACTTCTCCGCCTTAAGGTCTCCGAGCACGGCGTAGAGCTTGTTGTCTGCGTTCTCACGAATGCAGCACGTGTTGAGCATGACGACGTCCGCGTCCTCGACCTCGGTCGTAGGTTCGTAGCCATCGGCCTCAAGTAGACCGGCGATTCGCTCCGAATCATGCTCGTTCATTTGGCAGCCGTAGGTGCGCAGCAAGTATTTGCGGGTCACTGCGCCAGTCTAGAACGTGGCGCCGATCCATCATCAGTCGACTCGCCGTCGGGCCAGCAAAAACACCAGTGCCCGCTGCCATTAGTAGCGGGCACTGGCCTTTGAAGGGGCCTGTAAAGATCTGTGAGAACTGCTTACGTAGGACCTTGTCGGACCGGACGCAGGTCAATAAAGCTCGAGGGGTCAATGTCTGCCGGTTTTGTTGCCAACCGAACCGCTAGGCGGTGGAACTGCTGCGGGTACGTGAGAAACGCCACGTTTGCCAACGACTGGTCTTGACCAGCGGACTCGATTCGTAGATCGCCGTAGCCAAAGATCTCGCCAGCACTGCTACGTGTGAGGACCAGGTCGGTCACACGAGAAACCGGCATGGACGCAACCCGAAGACCGAAGAACCCTGTGGCCTCAATGATCCGACGATTCGTGAGGTAACGCAGCTCATAGCTGTGCCAACGGAGTGCGCACAACCCAAAGCGCGCAATGAAGAACAGCCCGACCGCGGTCACGACGAGAAGCTCATCAACCTCGGTGGTGAGGAAGATGTATCCCGCAACGATTCCGGCGATGACGGTGCCCCAACCCCATTCTCGTTCCTGCACCCAGCGAAAGACGACAACGCCTGCGAGAACGAGTACGAGCAGTCCGAGCCCAATACCGGTGATTTCTGGACGTATAAGCACCGTGACGACAATGATGAGAACAGCCAGTGTTTCCACTAGCGGCTCCAGCAGGCTCATCACATGTTTGGGAGCCTTGTAATAGACGATCTCATCGGCGACAAGAACGTCTTCGTCGCGCGGCGGCGCGACGAGCAGACGCAGGTAGTCGCTTTGATACCGTCGTCGCTCCACATAGCCAGCCCGCTTGGCGGAACCTGGCAAAGGGTTGGTCATAGCCCCAGAGCTTGACTCACGGCTGGCTCACCAGCGAGACCGCGTAGGAACTCAAGCAATGCCGTAGCGATGCCGCCCATGAGTCCGAGGAAGTCGTTTCCGCGATTACCGGTTTCGGTCGCGTTCAACGAGATGAGGTAGAGGACGAATAGTCCGAGTAGTGGATAGCCAAAACGTCTGGTCATGGTGAGGGGTCCTTGAAAAAGGGAACGTCAAAGGGCCCGAATCACCGGCAAATTTGCCGCTGATCTCCACCTGCCACTGCTTACGCTACCACCACTCAATCGCGCAATGTGTGCATTTGTTCGCGCGCTCTGTGTTACATCGATGTAATTTCACTGGTGTAATCACGGTTCTTTCCACCACGTTCAGCTACGCCAGGCCGGCGGCCAAGGCACATGCGGCAGCACGACAACGGGGCGCCCGACATCATCGAGCGCCCCGTAAAGGTTCTATTTCAGACGTAATTCGCCCGAGATCAGCTAGTCGTCAAGCAAGATCGGCTCGTCGTCGGCCTCGGTGAACCCATCCTCGGTCAGGTCGACATCGGCCTCACCATCTTCGGGCTCAGGCATAACAAGCTTGGTAACTCGGTCGGTGATCTCCACCATGACCTCGGGGTTCGTCATCAAGAAGTCTTTCGCCTTCTCACGACCCTGGCCGAGCTGTTCACCTTCGTAGGTGTACCAAGCACCCGACTTCTTCACGACGTTGTGTT
Organism: uncultured Acidimicrobiales bacterium; assembly: GCA_964612655.1. Classification (GTDB taxonomy): domain Bacteria; phylum Actinomycetota; class Acidimicrobiia; order Acidimicrobiales; family SHLQ01; genus SHLQ01. Next base: position 9,003 of record CAZTDG010000109.1, read on the forward strand.
CAACGGCCAAGTCGAGCACCGAGCCCTCACGGCTGATGCCAACGCCGTACATGATGTCGAACTCAGCCTGACGGAACGGCGGAGCAACCTTGTTCTTTACGACCTTGACGCGAGTGCGGTTACCCACAACTTCGGCACCCTGCTTGATCGACTCGATGCGACGAATGTCGAGACGCACCGATGAGTAGAACTTGAGCGCACGGCCGCCCGGCGTGGTCTCTGGCGAACCGAACATGACGCCGATCTTCTCGCGCAACTGGTTGATGAAGATGCAGATCGTGTCGGTCTTGTTGAGGTTTGCGGTGAGCTTGCGCAACGCCTGCGACATAAGACGAGCCTGAGCACCAACGTGATGGTCGCCCATGTCGCCTTCGATTTCGGCCTTTGGCGTAAGTGCTGCGACCGAGTCGATCACGATCACGTCGAGCGCACCGGAACGTACGAGCATGTCGCAGATCTCGAGGGCCTGTTCGCCGGTGTCAGGCTGAGAGATGAGAAGGCTGTCGATGTCGACGCCGATGGCCTTGGCATAGACCGGGTCCATCGCGTGCTCGGCATCGATGTAGGCGCACTGGCCACCATTACGTTGCGCCTCGGCAACAACGTGGGTTGCCAAGGTCGACTTACCCGAGGACTCCGGACCGTAGATCTCGGTGACGCGGCCACGGGGAAGACCACCGACACCGAGTGCAAGGTCGAGGGCTAGTGCGCCGGTGGGAACGGTCTCGATAGCCATCGAGCCCTTCTCCCCCATTCGCATGACC
>CAZTDG010000110.1:0-9732 GCA_964612655.1 uncultured Acidimicrobiales bacterium
CGTTGAAGAAGGTCTTCGTGGCGAACCATCACCACCGGAGTTTGCTCCTCGAGCGACCTCAAGAAGCGCAGGTTGAGCGCCCACTTCTTGCAGTGCGCTTCGAACGTGTCGGCTGCGAAATTGCCGAACCGGGTGCGCGATTGCACGGTGTCGATGCCGTTGCGATGGATCAGCACCGGTTTCAGCCCAGGGAACAATCCCGCGAACCCGGCCGCCGCAGGCCGCTGCAGACCACCGATCTTGGCGAGCCAACCCCTGATGTTGGTGAGGTCTGTTCCCGCGTCGTATTCCTCGCGCAGTCGCTCGAGTCCCGCGTCGTCGCCGATGGAGGCTTCCAGAATGAGGCGACGAAACGCGGTCTCCACGTTGTCCCAGTCAGCAACCGTGGCGCGTCGCACGAACCGCTGAAAGTCGGGTGTCCCAGTGAGGTGTTTGCCGAACGCCGAGGCGATCGCACGCTGCAGCGGAGCCTCGTGATCGGTCCCGAGTAACTGCGGGTGGGTTCCGAGCGCTTGCTTCAGGGCGGTGGTACCCGAACGGCCGACGCCAACCACCAGGACCAGATTCTGGCTGAACCCGGGTAGTCCGTCAGGTCTGGCCAGCGAAGCTTGGGTTGTTTCAAAGTCGGCTTGCGATGTCGTCACCGTCGTAACCCTACCTAGGCGCTAGCGATGGCGTAGCGAAGGTTGCGATGGGTGAGTGCGGGCCCTTTTGTAGGTCGGTCGACCTATCCAGGGACACAGACAGGTTATGGTTTGGCCAAATGAGCTACTCGGCCCGTCCTATCAACGGCCTGTGAAGCACTATTGTTGTGTAGAAGACGAAAGGTTTCCTCGGTGAGCAAACACGAAGACTTTGGACGCGATGGTGAGGACGCAGTTCGTCTGCGAGCCGAGCTGTCCTCATGTCGGAGTGGCTCGGAGGTTCTGCAACGACAGATCGATGAGACTCGAACCCGCGTCCGTGTTCTCGAGGAGCGAATCCTCGACACCAAGGGACAGCTCGCCCAGTCGGTTGCCCGCAACGAGAAGCTGACCTACACCCTCCGAGAGGCCCGAGATTCAATCTCGACTCTGCGTGAAGAGGTCGACAAGTTGACCCAGGCTCCGGCTAGCTATGGCACCTTCATCGGCATGAACGACGATGACGGATCCGCCGACGTCTACGCCGGAGGACGCAAGGTCCGCGTGGCGATAAGCCCCGAGATCGACGAGCCGCCGGCACCTGGCCAAGAAGTAGTTCTCAACGACAGCCTCAACATCGTGCTCGTGCGCGGTAGTGAGCCGACCGGCGAGACCGCAAGCGTGAGAGACCTTCTCGGGTTCGATCGGGCGATGGTCACCGGACGTGCCGACGAAGAAAAAGTCGTCGAAATCTCCGAGGCCCTCCAAGGCGATGTCCTCAAGCCAGGCGACCTCGTACGTCTAGATCCCCGGGCCTCGATGATCGTCGAGAAGTTGCCTCGCCCCGGTGTGGAAGAACTCGTCCTCGAAGAGGTTCCCGACGTTTCCTACGACGACATCGGCGGACTCGACGAACAGATCGAACAGATCACCGACGCCATCGAGCTGCCGTTCCTGCACGCCGACCTCTTCACCGAGTACCAGCTGCCCTCACCGAAGGGCATCTTGTTGTACGGCCCACCGGGTTGTGGCAAGACACTGATCGCCAAGGCGGTCGCGAACTCTCTGGCGAAGCGTGTTTCTGAGGTGTCCGAAGATGAGACGGCAAAGTCGTTCTTCATCAACATCAAGGGCCCAGAACTCCTCAACAAGTACGTGGGCGAAACCGAACGCCAAATCCGTTTGGTCTTTCAGCGTGCCCGAGAGAAGGCCGCCGAAGGCTGGCCGGTCATCGTGTTCTTCGACGAGATGGAATCGTTGTTCCGCACCCGTGGTTCGGGCATTAGTTCCGATATCGAGTCCACGATCGTGCCGCAGTTGCTCGCAGAAATCGACGGTGTCGAAACACTGCGCAATGTCATCGTGATCGGCGCCTCCAACCGTGAGGACCTCATCGACCCGGCGATTCTTCGCCCGGGACGCCTCGACGTAAAGATCCGGATCGAACGCCCAGACGAATTGTCGGCAGCGGCGATTTTCAACCGCTATCTAACCCCGGATCTGCCGGTCGATCAGAACCTCATCGACACCACCGGAGGCGGCGACCGAAACAAGGCCATCGCCGCGATGGTCGACGCTGCGGTCGGCGAGATGTATCGCACCGACAAAGAGAACGAGTTCCTTGAGGTCACCTATCGCAACGGCGACAAAGAGGTCATGTACTTCAAGGACTTCTCCTCTGGCGCCATGATTGAAAACGTCGTACGTCGAGCCAAGCAGATCGCCATTAAGCGGGTTATCGGTGGCGGCACCCCTGGACTGCGCTCCGAAGACTTGGTGAAGGCAACCAAACGGGAATTCCGAGAGCACGAAGATCTGCCAAACACGACCAATCCCGACGATTGGGCGAAAATCTCCGGCAAGAAGGGTGAGCGAATCACCTACATCCGCACCCTGGTCGGCAACTCGCCAGATGCAGGTACCGGCGGGCGTGAAGTCCAAGGCGTGGGAACCGGGCAATACCTGTAGATGGCTGTCACAAAGACGCTCGGCATCGAGACCGAGTACGGCATCGTCCTCAAGGGTGTCGAAGACCCGAACCCCATTTCGGCGTCCTCGATGCTCATCAACGCATACCTCAGCGTCGACAGCGAACGCGATGCTCCCCGTGTGTCCTGGAACTTCGAGGACGAATCTCCCGATCGTGACGCCCGCGGCAGCGGCGGCCACTTCGGGCTTGCTCCAGAGATCGAAACCCACCTCGTAAACGCCGTGCTCACCAACGGCGCCCGCTACTACGTCGATCATGCCCACCCCGAGTATTCGACCCCCGAGTGCGGCAATGCCATGTCGGTGTTGATCCACGATCGCGCTGGTGAAGAGATCCTGATCGATTCGATGCGCGCTGCCGCCTCGTATCTGCCCGATGGCCAAGAGATCGTCGTCTACAAGAACAACAGCGATGGCAAGGGCAACAGCTACGGCTGCCACGAGAACTACCTCATGGACCGCGCAACGCCGTTCGGTCAGATCGTAAAGACCGGCATAGCGCACTTCATCACCCGCCAGATCTACACCGGCGCCGGCAAGGTCGGCACCGAACTACCCGGCATGAACCGCAACGAGGTGGCCTTCCAGCTCACCCAGCGAGCGGACTTCTTCGAAGAGCAGGTGGGGCTCGAAACCACGCTGAAACGCCCCATCATCAACACGAGGGACGAACCACACGCCGACGTGCGCAAGTACCGGCGCCTCCACGTGATCGCAGGCGATGCGAACATGAGCGAGGTCTCAACTTTCTTGAAGTTGGGCGTCACCGCAATCGTGCTCGGAATGGTCGAACACGATGCTGTTTCGCGGCAATGGCTCTTCGCGGACCCTGTCCGCGCGATGCAAGAGATCAGCCTCGACCTCAGCCTGGTTCAAACCTATGAACTCGAATCCGGCGAACGAGTACGAGCGATCGACGTGCAAGACGCGCTCTGCGAAGACGCGCATCGGTTCGTCGAAAAAGAGGGTACCGAAGCCGTCGGTGGCGAGGTCGCTCACGACGTGTTGGCCCGATGGCGCCAAGTGATCGATCAACTGCGCGACGACCCAATGGAACTCGCGACGAGCCTCGACTGGGTGGCGAAGTATCAACTTCTCGACGCGTACCGAAACCGTCATGACCTGGCGTGGGACGATGCCCGCCTGTACGCGATGGACCTCCAGTACCACGACCTTCGGCCCGAGCGTTCACTCGCTCGTCGACTGCCACTAGAGACGCTCGCAGACCCCGAACTGGTCAACCGTGCGGTCAGCGATCCACCCGAAGAGACCCGGGCGTATTTCCGCGGCGAATGCCTCCGAAAGTGGGGCGATCAGATCGTCGCGGCCAACTGGGACAGCCTCGTCTTTGATGTCGGATCGGACCCATTGCGGCGGATTCCGATGTTGGAGCCGACCCGAGGTACACGTCAACACGTCGCTACCGTGTTAGAAGAGTGCGAGACCCCGCTCGAATTGATCGAACGAATCGAGCAGTAGTTCCCGTACCCACCCCGTTCCGGTTCTAGGGAGGACCACATGGCTGAACGTGAACAGATCAAACGCAGCGCTCCATCTGAGCAAGAGACCCTTGAAGATCTACCGGCTACGTCGGAATCAGGCGAAAAGCTGAAGGCTGATATGGACGACCTTCTCGATGAGATCGATGAAGTGTTGGAAACCAATGCGGAAGACTTCGTCAAGAGCTACATCCAGAAGGGCGGACAGTGAACCTTCCGAACTTCCCCCTTAGCTCGGACCCGGGCCCCGATTTCAACGAACTCGTCCGCCGCCAGGGCACGGATCCATTCCCGGCCCCCGAAGCCGTGATCGGCGACCAGATCACCCACGGAACGACCTGTGTAGCGGTGCGCTATGAGGACGGCGTGGTTATGGCCGGCGACCGTCGTGCTACGGCCGGAAACCTCATCTCGCATCGATCGATCGAAAAGGTCTTCGCCGCCGACCGCTACAGCGTGGTCGCGATTGCGGGCGCTGCCGGTCCGGCCATCGAGATGGTTCGACTCTTCCAGCTCCAACTCGAGCATTACGAGAAGGTCGAGGGTTCACAACTGAGCCTCGAAGGCAAAGCGAACCAGCTATCGCAAATGCTGCGTGGCAACATGCCCGCTGCGATGTCGGGTTTGGCGGTCGTACCGATCTTTGCTGGTTACGACCTCGCTCGCGAGACCGGACGCCTCTTCGAATACGACATCACCGGCGGCCGCTACGAAGAATCGGACTACGCCGCTACCGGCTCAGGTTCGCTACACGCCGAGACCGTAATCAAGGTGGGATACCGGCGATCGATGTCGCTAGACGACGCCGTCGACCTCCTCGCCGAGTCGCTCTTCCAAGCCGCCGATGCTGACGCTGCTACCGGTGGAGCAGACCCGCTTCGGGGCATCTACCCGATCATGGTCACCGTGAGCGCTGAAGGCTTCGAACGCCTTGAAGATGACGACGTGGCGACCAGGTTCGCGACGATCGCTGACCGATTCTCAGCCAACCACCGGGAGACGAACTAATGACGACCCCGTTCTATGTAGCTCCCGAACAAATGATGAAAGACCGGGCCGACTACGCCCGCAAAGGCATCGCCCGAGGACGCTCGCTCATCGCTATGTCCTATGAGCACGGAATCTTCATCTGCGCCGAGAACCCATCGTCGACGTTGCACAAGGTTTCAGAAATCTACGACCGCATCGCGTTTGCTGGCGTGGGCAAGTACAACGAATTCGACCAGCTACGCATCGCCGGCGTTCGCCACGCCGACCTCAAGGGCTTTACCTACAGCCGAGAGGACGTCGAGGCTCGAAGCCTCGCCAACAATTACGCGCAGATGCTCGGCCAGACCTTCACCCATGAGATGAAGCCCATGGAAGTGGAGATCCTCGTCGCCGAGATCACCGATACACAAGGTGAAGAGCAGCTGTTCCATATCCTCTACGACGGAACCGTGGTCGATCAGAGCCAATTCGTTGTGCTCGGCGGTGATTCCGAGGCGATCATGGCCCGTGTGGCCGACGCCTTTGCCGAAGGCATGTCTGCCTCTGATGCACTCGAATTGTGTCGCAGCGCTCTTGCTGGTGCGGATCGCACGCTCGAAGACGGTGATCTTGAGGTCGCCATGCTGGATCGCAACCTCGGACGACGAACGTTTATGCGTGTCCCCGACGGCGAACTCGGCAGCCTCTGACAAACTCGTTAACTTTTCGCTCAAGCGGCAAATTCAGAAGCCGAAAATTCAGATATGGAAAGTCCTGGCGGCCAACCGGCCCCGCTACCGCCACACGCTGCCGCTCACGCGATAGCCACGGCTCGTACCCTCGTTGGGTACTCCCTTGAGGGTGGTGCCCGCGCGCTCGGCGTCAACGAGTCGCTACTTCGGGATCTTGAATCAGGTGCTGTCGAGATCAACAAAGAGATGCAGGAACTCATTGAAGAGACCTATGGCATTCGGCTTTCCAAACTGATTTCCCAAGCACCGACCAATACCCCTCGTATTCCGCTGTCCTACGACGCCGCCCTCGGGGTCCTTCGTGTCGGGTCGCTCGGGGTCCGGTTTCGCCTCGGACTCGACGACAACGACGTCTTGCTTCGCGGCTTCTCGTCGGCGGTCCGACGTCAGCGTCAGGCGCCACCGAGCGTTCCACTGCAGCTTCGTAAGGCCGACCTGAGCCTCCTGAGCACGCTGCTCGATCTCAACGACGAACATTTGGATGAGCGGGCTCGATTCTGGTTCGGTCAGACCGGCCAAACAGCCCAGAGTTTCCGGGCCATGTTGCGCCTCGCTAAGCCCATCGATGAAACAGGAATTGCGCCTACCGAGGGAGCTGGCGCCGCCTGAGTTCGGCAATGAGCACTGCGGAGCACAAAGGAGCGCTACCGTAGCGTTCAATGAAACGTCGCATCTTCGGTGTCGAGAACGAATACGGCGTCACCTGCACGCTCGAAGGTCAACGCCGCCTTTCCCCCGATGAAGTAGCTCGCTATCTCTTTAGGCGAGTGGTCTCCTGGGGGCGCTCAAGCAACGTCTTTTTGGCCAATGGCGCCCGTCTGTACCTCGACGTCGGATCGCACCCCGAGTACGCCACGCCCGAATGCGACAACATCTACGAGACTGTCGTGCACGACAAGGCTGGTGAGCGGATTCTCGAACAGCTCTTGATCGGTGCCGAGAAGCGGCTGAACGAAGAGGGAATCCGTGGCGATATCTACCTCTTCAAAAACAACACCGATTCGGCTGGCAACTCCTACGGTTGCCACGAGAACTATCTGACGAGCCGAGAAGACGACATCGGCTCGTACTCCGAAGTGCTCATCCCCTTCCTCGTAAGTCGCCAGATCTACGCGGGGGCAGGCAAAGTCCTGCAAACCGCTCGCGGCGCGATGTACTGCGTCAGCCAACGCGCTGAGCACATTTGGGAAGGGGTTTCGAGCGCCACGACCCGGTCACGCCCCATCATCAACACCCGAGACGAGCCGCACGCTGACGCCGAGCGTTACCGGCGCCTTCACGTGATCGTGGGGGACTCGAACATGAGCGAGTACACCAACTTCTTGAAGATCGGTGCAGCGTCGCTCATGTTGCGCATGCTCGAAGAACCCAACGTCGTGCTTCGAGACATGACCTTGGAGAACCCAATCCGGGCGATCCGCGAGATCAGCCACGACCCGACGTGTCGACGTCGCGTCCGCCTAGCCAACGGCCGAGAGGCTTCGGCACTAGAGATTCAGAGCGAATACCTCGAACGCGCGATCAGGTTCTCGGAGTTCCACGAACTCGACCCATTGGAAAAGCAGGCCTTGGACATGTGGGAGCACTGCCTCACCACCATCGCCGACGACCCGCTCAAACTCGATCGCGAAGTGGACTGGGTCATCAAGTACAAGTTGCTCGAGGCCTATCGAGAGCGTCACGATCTTTCGCTCGCAGACCCTCGGGTGTCGCTGGTCGACTTGCAGTACCACGACATCCACCGACAGCGCTCGCTGTTCTACAGCATGCAACGCCGAGGGCTCGTCGAACGGATATGCGACGACCACGACATCGCAAACGCGGTCGAGACGCCGCCGCAAACAACGCGTGCACGTTTGCGCGGTGAGTTCATCCGCAAGGCAAAGGAAAAGCGACGCGACTTCACCGTTGATTGGGTGCACTTGAAGCTCAACGACCAAGCGCAGCGGACCGTACTTTGCAAGGACCCATTCCGCAGTCACGATGAGCGAGTCGACAAGCTCATCGCCAGCTTGTAGCCAGGATCGCCCCGGTGTCCAAACTCGAACGCCTCCTCAAACTGCTCGCGGTGCTTCTCGATACGAACACGCCGCTCACCGCGGACGACCTGCGACAACGCATCGGCGGCTACCCCGACAACCGAGCGTCGTTTCGCCGAGCATTCGAACGCGACAAGGACGACCTGCGAGGTATGGGCGTCGTTATTGCAGTCGAGCGGGTCGCCGACACCGGAAACATGGACCGAGTGGCCGAAGCCGGCGCGATGGTTGACGCCTACATCGTGCATCGCGACGACTACGCCGGCCAGGACCCAGGTCTCGAACCCGATGAACTCGCCGCGCTTCACTTAGCAGCGGCACTCGTACGCGCGGAACAGCTCGGCGAAGACGCCTTTTGGAAGCTGGGCGGCGCGGAGCGAGCCGAAACCGATCAGGTCGGGGGCTCGGTTCCCGCAGCCGACGTTGCGGGCCAGTTCTACACCGCGATCATTGAGCGGCGTCCCGTGAGCTTTACCTATCGCGACGTTGAGCGAGTCCTCGAGGGGTCGCGGATCAGCTTCGTGAACGGGCACTGGTACATCTCTGGCTTCGACCAGACGCGCGGTGCCACGAGAGTGTTTCGAATCGACCGCGTCGGAGACGACATCTCCCTAGGTGCACCGAGTTCCTACGAGCTGCAACCGGCCCCGGGACCCGAGATCATCCGGACCTGGGAACTCGGCGATGAAGAACCCGTGGATGCCGTCGTCACTATTTCGGCCACGGCGGCGTTGTGGGCGAGCACGAACCTGCGAGATGACGAGATCGACCGCCACCCCGATGGGTCGGTCAGCGTGCGAATGAAGGTCCGTAATCGTCAAGCGTTTCGAGATTGGGTCCTCACCTTTGTCGACGCGGCAACGATCGATTCACCCGATGAGCTTCGTTCCGAGATGGTCGAATGGCTCGATGCGGTAGCCGAGGCCCACGCATGAGTCGCATATCGGCTACCGACCGGATGGCGCGCCTGATCGCCGCCATCCCGTGGATCGCCGCGCAAGGTGGTGTCTCGATCGAAGAGATCTCCGAGCGTTTCGACTACCCGCAGTCGGTACTTCTCGAAGATCTCGAAAGCGTTCTGTTGTTTGTCGGCGTGCCCCCGTACACACCGGACACCTTGATCGATGTGATCATCGATGACGACATGGTCTGGATCCACTACGCCGACTGGTTTGCCCGTCCGATGCGGCTCTCGGGCTCAGAGATCTTGTCGCTGCTGGCCGCTGGCGAAGCAGCACTAGCCTTCGACAAAGCCGAGGACGCAGGCGCACTGGCGCGCGGTTTGGCCAAGCTTCGCTTGTCGACAGGTTCCACCGAGGACACCGTCGACGTGAGCTTCGGCTCCGTCGCAACGCCAACACTGGTTCGGCTTCGTGAGGCGAGCACAGCGCAACGCTGCGTGGACATCACCTACCAGAGCTTCTCAAGCAACGAGCGCAGTGAGCGCAGGATCGAACCCGCTCGGTTCTTCCTCGAGTCGGGCAAATGGTACGTGGGGGCGTATTGCCATGTCGCGGACGCCGAGCGCGTATTCCGATTGGATCGCATCGAAGCAGCGGTCGAAACCGATACCGCATTCACCCAGGCGGTCCCCGACGGCGCAACGACGGGCACCTTCGAATTAGACGACGGCCCCGAGGTCACCATCTCGGCGCCAGTCCGGTTTGCTCATGTCTTCGAGGGCGTACCTGTACGCCAAATCGAAACTGCCGATGATTACATTGTGGTAACCCTGTCGGCATCATCGCAGCGCTGGATCGAACAGCTTTTCTTACGACTCGGCCCAGAGGCCCGAGTTCTCGATGGGGACGTCGTTCCCGACATCGCAGCCGCCGCACAGCGTGTGCGAGGTCTCTATGTC
>CAZTDG010000111.1:0-9643 GCA_964612655.1 uncultured Acidimicrobiales bacterium
AGGTCGAAGTACTGCACTTCAGCCGAGTCACCGGCTTCGACGGACTTCCAAACTCAACAGAGTTTGGAAGTCCGTCGAAGCCGGTGACTCGGCTGAAGTGCAGTACTTCGACCTCGCCGCCGCGCTCGGCGGTGAACTCAAGCGTGCCAAGGCCAACCGGGGTTGGGCCGAACAGCTGAACGCCAACTCGCACCCAAACCTGTTCGTTTGGCTGGTCAGGAGACTCACCAGGCTCGGTGGTGGTGATTCGGATGGTCGAACCAGCTTCGGCGATGACGCCTGACTGCCATTCAACCTGGCCGCCAGCGTGAAGGCGAGGGCCTTCAATGTTGGTCTCACACGCAGGAGCTTGGTCGATTGCGATGTCGGTTCCGCAGAACTCGATCTCTACCGAGTTTGGGTGTGAGGTATCGCCGGTGATGACCGAGTAGTGCACGAAGGACACTCGGCCCGTGTTCTGTGCCTCGATCTCGATGGTTCCGAGGTCGATCGGGGTTATGCCGTGGTTGACATCACCAACGAAGACGTAGACCTGCTCGTTTGGCTGACCTGGGGAGCCGCCTGGCTCTTCGGTTTCCACGATGAGGGTCGATCCAGCCTGAGCGACGTATCCGGTATCCCAGATCACTCGGTCACCAGCGAAGAGTCGTGGGCCACGAATGTCAGCGACACACGGAGGTCCAGGCACGATGCCGATGTGGTTGGAGGGGTCGTCTGCGGTGACTGGGTCACCCACTGGTTCGCCGGTTGCTGGGTCGATTGGTTGACCGGTTGCGGTGGCGACGTTTTGTTGTTGTCCCTCGGTCACGGTGGCGGTGGTTTCGCAGGTTTCGCTTGCGCCGACGGCGAGGTTCTCGATGCCACAGATTGGGCCGAGGACGTCGTCGTTGATGCTTACGTCTGCGAGGTCGACGTTGCCGGTGTTGGTTGCGACGAAGGTGAAGGTTGCAACTTCACCGACGATGAGTTCGACGCCTGGTGCGGTGTCGGCGTCTACGCCGTTGGTTGCCTTCTCGATGTCGATTCCTGGTGCAGGAACGAATGGCACGATGCCGATGTGGTTGGAGGGGTCGTCTGCGGTGACTGGGTCACCCACTGGTTCGCCGGTTGCTGGGTCGATTGGTTGACCGGTTGCGGTGGCGACGTTTTGTTGTTGTCCCTCGGTCACGGTGGCGGTGGTTTCGCAGGTTTCGCTTGCGCCGACGGCGAGGTTCTCGATGCCACAGATTGGGCCGAGGACGTCGTCGTTGATGCTTACGTCTGCGAGGTCGACGTTGCCGGTGTTGGTTGCGACGAAGGTGAAGGTTGCAACTTCACCGACGATGAGTTCGACGCCTGGTGCGGTGTCGGCGTCTACGCCGTTGGTTGCCTTCTCAATGTCGATACCCGGTGCAGGAATGAACTGAAGGAGGCCAGCATCGATCGTGAGGTCCGAGTCGCCCGGGTTGAGGACGACCGGTTCGCTTCGACCGGTCAACAGAGTGGCGTTGCTATCCACTGAAGGATCTTGGCCTTGGAGGGGTCGGGTGATATCGAAGCCAGCTGGTGGTACGAATTCCACGATGAACACGCCAGGAGGCGTGGTGAACAAGAAGTTGCCGTCATCGTCGGTGGTTGTCGTATCGACAACGGTGCCAGCCTCATCGAGGAGGTTGACGGTGACGCCAGGGACTCCAGGCTCACCAGGATCGTTGATGCCATCAGCGTTCTCGTCGAGGAAGACCTCGTCGCCGATCTCGGCGTCGAGTGCAACCGAAACGAAAGATCCCGCTCCGACTAGCGTGTCTTCGCCGATGTTGCCGTCAACGCTGGAACCAAGAAACGCGTTTACGCCAAAGTCGAGTCCACCATCACCTGGGACGAGCGCTGAAAAGTTAGCGATTGAGAATTCCAGATCCGGGTTGTCTGCGTTGGGCGCAACAGTTGGAATGGTGCCGAAGTTGTCTGTAAGGGTTTCGCCGAAGGCACCCTCGTCAAAGGGGTTACTGTCAAAGCGAATTGTGCCGAAGCCGGGGACCTCTAGAACGTTAATGCTGCTGATCAGGAACTCAGAGATGTCACGAGCTTGCGAAACACCGGCAACTACGTCGGTAAAGCCGTCTTGGTCTAAGTCAAACGCGATCACGGCGTGCTCACCGCCGCCCAAGTCAGCGATGTCTGTTCCGGGCAGACCTGCGTCGATGAATTCCTGAGCGAAAGTCGACGGGTCGCCGTTACCTTCCACATCCCCGATGATGCCGAAGCTTCGGAGGAGGACGGTGAGTTCATCAGTCACCGGGTTGTAGGTCAATTGGAGATCTTCAATGTCGTGGCCAGTGAAGAAACCTTCAGGTGCTTGCGGTGGGATTGCGCCGTCGCGGACTGGCATGTCGGTGAGGACGATCGTCTGGGGGTCATCGGCTACAGCCTGCAATGCCGTACCGATGAACTCCTGCTGTGCTGGCGTGGCCTCAGCCTCGGAGGCCTTTGGCTGCTCGTCGGCGGTAGCAGTATCAGATTCGTCAGCAGCTGCTGTCTGAGGAGCCGCAGCATCTTCGATGCTTTGCGTGGTGTCGAGGACTTGCGTCTCGACCTCTGCGCTGTTGTCGGTGTTCGCGATCGCGATGCCGGCGAGCAGCATCGCTCCTGCGAGAAATAGGGTCAGTTTGGTTCTCATCATTCTTCCTCCGGGTTCCGCCGAATTTGGTAGGTCTTTCGGCAGGGAAGTGAGACTCATGAGCCTTTTGGCCCACAAATGTTGTTGAGCCACTAAGACGAGTGTCGATAGCAACCCCCTCGCGAGCTTTCCTAGACTGCACCTGTGTCCATCTCGCTACCGCTCGCTACCGAATCCGTTCGTTGCGTGGACTTCGCGATCACCAATGCCGTCGATCCGGGCGGCTCAGCCTTGGCTCCCGACGTGGTGCTTCTCGCCGAGGTGGACGAACCGTGGCCCAAGCCGGTCGGCAAACACGACGCGATGGTGGAGCTGGTTCGGGCCTGCCAGGAACGACCGGAGAACATTCGGCTCCTCGCCGCGGTACCGAGTGGGGATAGCCCCCGTCGGCTCATCGCATTCCGCAACGCGCCAGGTGGTGCCACCCGTTCGGAGCGGCCGATGTGCGTCGATCCCTTGGGCGCCCTCGACGCGGTATTGGACGACACTGAGCCGGCCTTCGTGAGTGCGAAGGATGGAGTCACCTCGCTGCTTGTGTGTACTCAAGGAAGCCACGACGTGTGCTGCGGCACCGATGGCGCCCGTTTCGCGGACTGGGCCGAGGGCGAGCTCAACGTTGAGGTGTTCCGTGTGAGTCACACCGGCGGGCACAAGTTCGCTCCGACCGCCATGACGCTGCCCGATGGGCGAATGTGGGCCTACCTAGACGAGTCGAGCACAACCGAGATCGTGATCAACCGCACAAATGCATCCGCGGTCGCGAGTCAGTGTCGGGGTTGGTGGGGTGCGCCAACGGGCCCAGCGCAGGTCGCCGAACGGGCCGTTTTCGCATCGATCGGTTTTGAGATCGACTCGATGGCACGCTCTGTTGCTGTCATTGGGGAAGAGAACCCGACTCGAGTGCACGTGGCCGTGGAGGGCAACACCTACGAAGTGCTTATCGAGCCGGGCCGTGAGATACCGACGATAATGTGTGGCGCCCCTGGTGGGTTGCCCGTAAAGCCCGGCCGCGAATGGGTAGTGGCGGGCGGGCCGACACCACTCGATTAACCGCCTACGATTTGGTCATGGCGAGACGTCTTCGAACACTCTTCGTAATAGTGATTGTCGTCGCTGCCGGTTGCTCCGGTGGCGGAGATGAGTCGGCTAGTCCGGCCGAAGAGATCGTGGCCATCGAAGGGCTTCCGGCCACCCCCGACGAACCCGTGGTGATCACCGTGCCCGACGAGCCGCTCGAACCGGCAGATCCGGTGGTGCGCACAGCATCCAACGATGCGCCGCTCGATGTGACCAACTGGGTAGCACGCACGTTCATGGACGAAACCCGAGTCGACATCGTGTGGTCTCCGGTCGATGACGCGGATGCCTACCGGCTCTACGTTGTCCCGACCGCTCAAGCCAACTACGAGGCGCTGGCCCTGGGCGACTTAGATGGCACCGAACTCGTCTACGACGGTTTGGAGTTCGGTTTCGTCGACGCCAATGTGCCGGCGAACAGCTTCCTGACATATGTACTCGTCGCCGAGCTCGACGGCGCGTTCACGGAACCCCGATGGACCGAAGCGCTCACAGCTAACGACATCACCCCGCCAACACCGATCACTGGGCTGAACGCCACGATCACCGATGACGGTGTTCTTCTCGAATGGGAGCCATCGTTCGACGACGTCGAATTCGCGGCCTATTCGGTAAACGTCTTGAACGACACCGGCAACTTCGAATACATCGGCGGTGGTACCGAGGAGAACCAGACCTCGTTCATCGACACCGAAGCACCGAGCGGGCCGGTGACCTACCTCGTGCAAGCCTTCGACTTCCACGACAACGGTTCGGAGTTCGCCGAGGTCACCGTCGAGGTGCCCTAGCGAACCGTGCTCACACGGAATCCGGTAGTGTCCGACCGATGACTGGCGAACTCACAGCCGAAGTCGCGCAACTATGCGCCACCGGCGAAGACGATCTCGCTATCGAGACCGGCGAACGTTTGGCGGCGGGCGCTCCCAACGATGTTGAACTTCGCCTTCGGTTGGGGTTTGTCTACGGCGCGCTCGAGCGATTCGATGAGGCGTTCGAGCACCTGGACGCGGCTGCGGACGTCGTCGGCACGCGGGCTGAGGTTTTCTCGCAACGAGCGAACCTCGAGGCCTTCAGCGGTCGAGGCGATGCGCGAGTTTCCGCGGCGCGGGCCATCGAGATCGATCCGTTCCAACCTCAGTGGGTGTATTTCCTTGCTGAGCATCCGCTACGGGGTGACTTCCTAATCCTCGATGGCGTCAAGGTGGTGTGCTCGCCGATTCCCAAGAGTGCGAGCACGAGTCTGAAGCGCCTCTTCAATCAGCTGGAACCCGACTCGGACAGTGTGCGAGCGCACCAACGTTTCGGGGGCGAACGTTTGCGTAGCGACCGCCTTCGCCTAGCGGAACTCGACCTCAACGACTTCTATCGATTCGCGGTCGTGCGCGACGACCTCGACCGGTTCGTCTCCTACCACCGTCGCAACGTCATGCAGTCCGAGTCGTTGGTCCGGGCGGGTCACGGCCTCGACAGCTACCTGGGCTTGTCGACCAGGCCCAGCTTCGATGCGCTGGCAACCCAGCTCGCGCACTATCAGTACGTGTTCCTCGACGCCCGCCATCACACCCTCCCCACCCGCGCCTACCTCCACGAAGACCTCAATTTCTACGACGACGTCTTCACGATCGCCGAGATCGATGCACTCGCCGAGCGGCTAGGAACCCACACTGGTACACCATTGGAGATCGCCCACAAGCTGCGATCGGCCGACGATACCCCCGTCGAGCTCAACGCTGAAAGCGCCGCCGCGCTCACGAACTACTTCGGTCATTGACGGCGACTAGGCGGGTGTGACAGGGCGAATTGGTAGTGCGAGGATGGCGGGCATGGACCGCACCAAGATCGCTGTCGCCCCGCAATCACGACCGGCGATGTATGAGGTCATGGCCGAAGCGGTGGTGGCTGCAGGAGCCGAGCTCGTGTCGGTCGCCGAGGCAACGGCTTTGATCTGGGCTGATCCGGCTGCGGCGAACGAATTTCCAGGCGTGGTGGCTGGGGCTCCTCAGTTGGAGTGGGTGCAGCTGCCCTACGCCGGAATCGAGAACTTCGCCGACCAACTCGACGCACAGCTGACATGGACATGCGGCAAAGGGGTTTATGCCGATCCTGTCGCCGAGCATGTAATCACGTTGACGCTGGCCGGATTCCGCCACCTACATACGGCGATTCCCGCAACGAGTTGGCCAGCGCAGGAGGGACGAAATCTCCTCGGAGCGAACGTCGTGGTGATCGGTGCCGGCGGAATCGCCGAATCGCTGGTGCGGCTCCTCGAACCTTGGGGAACTCGGGTTAGCGTCGTTCGGCGGTCGATGGAACCGATGGCGGGGGTCGAGCGAACCGTCGCCCAATCCGATTCCGCTGCGGTCCGCGAGCTGTTGTCCCAAGCCGATGTCGTCGTGCTCGCCGCGGCGCTGACCGCCGAGACTAAGGGGATGGTCGATGCCGCGTTCTTGGCTTCCATGCAGGAACATGCGTGGCTGATCAACGTGGGTCGTGGCGGTCACGTCGACCACGACGCGCTGCTCGCTGCACTTCGAGCCGAGCAGATCGGTGGCGCCGCACTCGACGTCACCACACCTGAACCGCTTCCCGACGGTCACCCGTTATGGGACGAGCCCCGATGCATCATCACCCCACACGTCGCGAACACCCCGGAGATGGGCTTGCCGCTCATCGCGAACCGGGTCCGCCAGAACGTGGAGCGTTGGATCGCCGGTGACGAGCTCATCGGGATCGTCGACGTCGAGACCGGCTACTAGTTTCCCCAACGTGAATTCACGGTGAATGGGCCATGGGGTTTCAAGGCCACCCCGCTAGTTTGTCCCGATGGGCGACTACCACCAGTTCGGGCCGATCTCTACGCTGCACAAGCTGTCGGCCCGACCGGTCGAGAGCCTCGAAGAGGAGCTAACGGAGTGGTCGAAGGACCGGCCGATGTCGTTGGTGATTCCAGCGCTGTATTCCGAGCTGTCGCGGCCTGCGCTCGAGAACATCGTCGACGAGCTGATGGAGGTTCCCTACCTCGAAGAGGTCATCGTCGGAATCGATCGGGCCGACGAGGCCGAGTTCGAACACGCCAAGGAGTTCTTCTCCCGCTTGCCGCAGCGCACACGCTTGTTGTGGAACGACGGCCCCCGTATGCGCGATCTGGACGCCGAGTTCGATGCGCTCGGTATCGCTCCCAACCAGGAGGGCAAAGGCCGCAACGTTTGGTACTGCATGGGCTATTACCTGGCGTCGGGTCGAGCTCAAGCTGTGGCTCTTCATGACGCCGATGTGCTCACGTACAAGCGAGACATGCTGGCTCGACTGCTGTATCCCGTTGCCCACCCAACCTTCGGTTACGCGTTCGCGAAGGGCTACTACTTCCGGACCGATGGCGAAAAGCTCAATGGTCGTGTTGCTCGCTTGATGGTGGCGCCGTTGCTTCACGCCTTGCGAGTCGCGCTCGATCACAGCGACGAGTATCTCGAGTTCCTTCAGAGCTTCCGCTATCCGCTCGCTGGCGAGTTCGCGATGCACACCAACGTGGTGCGCAACATGCGATTCCCGAGTGATTGGGGTCTAGAGATCGGTGTGCTTTCCGAGTTGTACCGTCGCTACACTCCGCAGCGAATCTGCCAGGTCGACATTGCCGGCGCATACGACCATAAACATCAGAACGTGTCGGAGGGCGACAAGGACAAGGGCTTGCACAAGATGTCGATCGACATCGCAAAGGCGCTTTTCCGCAAGCTCGCCGTCGACGGCGAAGTATTCACGCCAGAGACGTTCCGCACGATCAAGGCCAGCTACTACCGCACCGCGTTGGACCATGTCGATCGATATCACAACGACTCGGTCATTAATGGCTTCACGAGCTATCGCCATGCCGAGGAGACCATGGTCGAACTGTTCGCTCAGTCGATTATGGACGCTGGCAAGGACTTCTTAGATAACCCGATGGAGACCCCCTTCATCGCCTCGTGGTCCCGGGTCATGAGTGCCATGCCTAACGTGTTCGACCGGATCAACGAAGCCGTCGAAGCCGACAACGCCTAGGGGCAAAGGGTTACTCGACGAGGCTCGAACCTTCGATGGTCTGCGGCACGGTTGTTTCGGGAGCGATGGTCGTCGTCGCTCCAAGGTCATCGTCAATCGCATCGCTCGGGACCGGTGCGAGAGTGAGTGCCTGTTCGCCTCTGCGAAGGGTGGCTGTGGTCTCATCGGCGGAGAGCTCCGCAAGCACCTGATCGTCGGCGGGGCCTAGATCGAGAAAGCTCAGGAGGTCGTCGTCTGGTTCGCACTCGACCGCGGTGATGTCGAATTCGCCATATTCGTCAGCGATGACGAGAGTGAAGCCGGCTTCGTTCCATTCGATAGCCGAGCCAGTCGACAGACCGCATGGCACCGCTTCGAGAAAGATGGCCTCGAACGAGTCGACGGTGCTGAAGGTAACCAACCCGTCGACGGGGGTGGAGTCGAACCCCGTCCGTTCGACGATTTGCCAGGGTGCTGCTGTTAGGACTTCTCGGGCTGCGGTCACCACTCTTGCTGGTTCGGGCTCAACCGGATCGATTTCGACGGCTTCTGCTGGAGCGGCCTCGGGTTCGCCAGCGGTGGAGAGGCTGCTGTTGTCGCCGCAGGTAGCGAGAACCAGAAGTAAGCCAAGGATCCAGATTCCGCGTCGTCTACACATCCCTACCGCCTTTGTGGTCTACGGGTTGTACGAACGAAGCACCAGATTAGTTCCGGCTCGCGCTCAAGACCGGCGCGGTGAGGGTCGGACATGATGTTGACGTGTTCAAGTCGTAGCCATGCCACTGGCCTAATGTCTCAAGTCATGCTGACAGCAGAAACCCTTGGAGTCGGCGAGATGGCGGCGGACATCGGGCATTCACGGCCGGCGATCCGTTCGTGCGAAGAACAGGACCTTCGGCGATGCTGACCGCTCTAGATGGCTGGGAGCCGAAGGCGAGCGATCTCCTCGGTGCGGGAGGCGAGGCGGAGGTGTACGCCATTGGCGATGACTTTGTCGCTCGTCTCTATCGAAGCTCGTCGACGGCAGTGGTGCAAGATGCGGCGCATCGAGTAGAGCTATGTCGCGAAATAGCTCTGGGTGCTACATCGCTGCAGTTCGAAACACCAGACGTTGTGGGCGAGAGTGTGTACGACGGCCGGCCCGTCAGTTCTAACCGACGGCGAACGGGTGAGTGAATCAGTTCTGCGCTGATCGAGGGTCTGGGACTAATAGTCCGAAGGTCGTCCGGGTCGCTGAATTTCATTGTCACACTCTCGAACTAATGTTCTATGTATGGCGATTGGGGCTTCTCTCTTTACAGACGCAGACACGACATCGACTGATGATGTGGATGCGGCGATGCAGCTCATCATTGGTGTGCTCAAAACGATGCCCATCGAAGAGGCCATGCATCGGGGTACCCGCTACCAGAACTGGCTGATCGGTCTCGAAGCTGAACTGTTCGCTCGCAACATCGCCGCCGGTGCAACAGACCGTGACAACGAGAAGCTTGCCGGTGAGGGTCGCAAGACCACCAAGAAGACGGCAAAGAAGCGGGCCAAGCGCGGCAAAGCCGTCAAAGAAAACCCGGATCTCGCCAAAGACATCGCAT
Source organism: uncultured Acidimicrobiales bacterium (assembly GCA_964612655.1). Taxonomy (GTDB): domain Bacteria; phylum Actinomycetota; class Acidimicrobiia; order Acidimicrobiales; family SHLQ01; genus SHLQ01. The sequence goes on from CAZTDG010000111.1 coordinate 9,343, forward strand.
CAGGTGACCTCGGCCCCGAACAAGCCGACGCCATCGCTGAAGCCTCATCGAAGACCGACGGCGACGCAGCGCGAGACGACGAGCTCATCGACGAAATCAAAAACTCATCACCCGATGACGCCGACAAGATCGCCCGACGCTGGGTCAACAAACACAACGACATCGATGAGGGCGACTCGGCGGAGGCGCGTCGACGCAGGCAGCGGCGAAACCGGGAAGTCAGTCGCTTCGACACCGAGGACGGTATGGCCGCACTGTTGATCAAAGGCGATGACGAGTCGGTCGACGAAATGTACGCCGG
>CAZTDG010000112.1:0-9598 GCA_964612655.1 uncultured Acidimicrobiales bacterium
GTGATAGACCGCGTCGAATCGCACCAAGGTGGTGAAGAGTCGAACATCGGCCTCGGTGATTGTGTCACCGACCAGGTAGCGCCGGGTCGTGAGGTGCTCTTCGAGTTCATCGAGCTTTGCAAACAACGCGAGATAGGCCTCTTCGTAGGCGGCCTGCGAGCCTGCGAAGCCGGTCCGATACACCCCGTTGTTGACGTCGGTGTAGATGCCTTCGGAAATCTCTTCGATCTGGTCCTGCAGGTGATCGGGATAGAGGTTGGGGGCACCATCTCGGTGATAGTCGGTCCACTGGGTGGAGAAGTCGACCGTGATCTGGGGGAAGTCGTTGGTTGCGACCTGGCCCGTTGGCACGTCGACGACAGCCGGGACGGTAATGCCCTTGGGGTATTCGGGGTCGCGAGCAAGGTACGCGTCTCGGAGACGTTCGATTCCCAGGACCGGATCCAAATGGCCGGGGTCAAGGTCGAACTGCCAGCTCCGCCAATCATGGGTTGGTCCCGCAAAGCCCAACGAGATCGCCGATTCGAGTCCGAGAAGGCGGCGAACGATCGTTGTCCGGTTGGCCCACGGACACGCGGCAGCAGCGACTAGACGGTACCTACCTGGCTCCACGGGCCAGGTGGCGTCAGGGTCGTTGAGAATTCGATCGGTGATGTAGGAAGCGTCTCGCTCGAAGGCGCCGGAGTCTTTAGCCATGGCATTGACCCTAACGGAGGTTCAATGCCCCGCCCTCGCGTCGGCTGCCAACTGTTCGATTCCCGCGCTGGGGTGTGGGCTGACGATGTCGATCAGCACTGAAATGCCGACCTGCTCCGCGTCGACCGTGCCGACGATACGACCTTCCTGGGACGCCGGACGTGGTTCGCCGAGTCCGCTCCCGAGCAGCTCCGCGGTCCGGTCGAAGTCATCTGTTCCAAGGGAAAGACGGCCGAAGGTCGCCATACCCGCGTTGATAGCCCCACCGGCCGGGGCTTGTTCCAGAGCGATGATGGACCGACCAGCCCAGAACACGCGGGGATCGCGTTGTTGAAGCCCAGCAGCCTCGAACGCCGTTACCGAGCGGTCGAGGTCATCGGAATGGAGCGTGATTCCTTCCACCCGAAACACACCGTTGTTGTGGTCGCCGAAGTTTGACCCCGATGTCGTGTCAACGAGTGGAATCGACGCTAGACCATCGACGTTTTCGTCGACTCCGGCGAGCGACCATCCAATGATGCCGCGCTCCCCGTCGTCTCCTACGAGGACGATGGTTACTCGACCGAGTTCTACGGTGCTATCGATAACGGTGAAACCGAGTTGTTCCCAGGGTTCGGGAGCATCACCGACGACCAACGATCGCAATGCGGGCATTGGAGGCTTAGGAGTCTTTGAAGGTGAGGGCGACGCCGTCGAGTGCAACGCCGATCGAACGGACCTGCAACTCGATCGCGGCCAGGTCGAACTTGTCGGAACCCGACCAACGCTTATCGAGATCGAACTCGAGGCGTGTGCCGTTCACCTTGGCCTTCACTTCGGAGAAGCCTCCGAGAGGTTGGCCCACCGAGTACTTCTGCACCATCGCTGTCGAACCAGCACCGGTGATTATCCGTGCATCGCTAGAGATTGCGTTCACTACGGCGATGCCGTTTGCACAAACCGCAGCCTCGAATCCTGCATGGCCGGGGTGCTTGTGACAGGCCTTGAGTTCGGTAAAGAGCGTCTCGGCGTCCGGGAAAAACTTGTTGGCCTTCCCTGTTGGAAGTGGCGGCCCATCGGTCGTTACGGAGATGCTGTCGCCCGATGCGACCACGGCGATCTTGGTGATACCGGTCTGCATACGAACCTCAGCCAGCGATAGGCACATCGCATTTACGACAGCCTGATCCCTGATGCTCTTGTCCGTGTTGTAGTACGAGCCAACTCGAGCTCGAACCGCTTGAAGTTCGTCTTGCGACATTAATGGACTTCCTTGCGCTCTCTTAGTTCCGTCCTATCGGTCGAGAGGACTGTGGAGATAAGCGAAATTCACACAGCATTCTCGAAATCACCACTACTTGCCATCGAGGACAGACTGCCCGCTCAACCACTCCCGAACGGCTTCGTTGCTCATGGGGTCAGGTGACGCAGCCAGTGCCCGATTGAGCGTGTCCAGGCCCCGCCGTTCGAGCAAAGTCTGTTGCTCTCGTTGTTCAATCGACAACAGCCCAACCGATGGCGTCAACGGTCTCGGTTGGAGGTCGAAGCTCGAACGCAGCTGCGATATAGCTGCGTTGTGCGATGCCGCAACTTCAGCCGTTGTTGCGTCGGGTTCGAGTTGTACGAGAATTGCCTGGTGCTCGACTACGTCGTGGGAAGCAGTCACGAGCAGTGCATCGTCGCCGTACCGGGACACCATTTGCACACCGAGTTCGCCCGCAATCGCCACTAGGTCATCTTGCACCCGACGAAACAGGCCCAGTGGTCGTGTGAAGACCCGACCGGATGTATCGCCGATTACAACCACTTCGGTCAGCGCGAAGCCGCCCGCTAGAAGACCGTCTGCATGGCGTTGCGCTCGTGAAGTCAACGAACGGCCGCTCTGTATCACCGTGAGATCGGCCTGGGAGAACGACGCGATGAAGCGAGAGCGGAGGAAGAAGGCAAGCGCTGTCGCCGCGACCATGCCCAAGATGAATGTGGCGACGAAGATGGCGAGCAACATATCGAACACGAGCGAGCAAAGCAGCGCGATCGGCGCCAACAGTAGAAGCGACACCCCGAGGACGACGGAACGATCTCGTTCTGCGATCGACGGGCGAACGACTGGCGAGTCGTCGGGTACGGGGAACTCCACAGTGATCAATCGGCCCCACGATCCGATGCCTTGAGGACGAAGCTGGGCCGAAAGGCCTATGGGGGGCCTAAAGTACGCAACCGAAATATCATTCGTGACCAATCCTTTCCTCGAAACTACGGCCCAGCCTGGACTTGCGGACCCGTCCGCGGCCCAGCCGGGACTCGGAGACATGGCGGCACAACAACCACGTGCTGCGGCAACGCTCGGTGCGGTGCCTACCCCTCAAGCAGAACCTCTGGCAGCTGACCCAAGCGTCGAAGCTGCCCGCCGGGCTCGAGAGGCGAAGATTTTGGAGTGGGTCGCAGAGATGCGAGCCGCTGGCCATCCTCGCCAGGCGCTCATCTCCCAACTCGCACAGCAGGGCGTGACCGAGTTGGAGGCCCATATCGCCGTCAACGAGGCAGATCTCTTCGCGGGGATGATGGGACGACCTCATCCGGCTGATATCGATCCTCAAGTCAAGGCCGAAATTGAGAAGCAAGGACCGATGCTCGTCACCGAAGCTCTCGCCAACCAGGCCGATCCGGTCGCTGGCGACGAACGCGGTATTGCGCAGTCGGTTGCACAAGCCGAGCAGATGGCCGCTGAGGGCGCTGATCACGAATCGGTAATGGCCTTCCTACTGAGCGCTGGCGCTCCCGCCGAGCAGGCGCAAGAACTCGCATCCCGTCTGACGTCGGCTTCTGAGGAAGAGTCGCCGAAAAAGCGTTTCAGCTTGCGCCGCAACAAGGGCTAGCACCCGACACAGCGAGCCAGCCCACCACGGCCTCCGCCGAAAGACGTTCTACACTTCGGCCATGACAGAATCCACTGGTTCGCGCGGTCGCCGCGCCGGAGGACGTGCGGCTCGGGTCGCGAAGCGAACTCGCCCCGCTCCCCCCTCGGCCCGCGCGGTAACACCGGGTCCGGTGGGCGGCAGGTATTCGCCGTTGACCGAGCGTCAGATGGAAGACACCTACCACGCCGCACTCGACTTGCTCGAAGTCATCGGCATGGGTCAGTCGACACCGGAGTTCGTCGAGTTGGTTGCCGCCGCGGGTGGCCACGTCGACGAACACGACCGATTGCGGTTCCCCCGCGATCTCGTGCAACGCATCGTCACCGATGTGGCAGCCAAGTCATTCATGCTCCACGCGCTCGATCCCGACAAGGGCATGGAGATTGGCGGAGACCGGGTGTATTTCTCCACCGGTGGCGCCGGCGTCTTGATGCTCGATCATGACACGCAGCGTTTTCGCGAGAGCAAACTGCAAGACGTCTATGACACTGGCCGTCTGATCGACAAGCTCGACAACATCGATATCTACGTCCGCACCGTGGTAGCGCGTGACATGGTCGAAGCTCGAGACCTGGATATCAACTGGGCCTACGCCTGCCTGGCCAGCACATCGAAGCCGATCGGCACGTCGATGTTCGATCCAGCTCACGTCAGCGAGATCGCGGCGATGTTCGACATCGTTCTCGGCGGTGAAGGCGAGTTCAAGAAGCGTCCGTTCTGCATTGCCAACAACACCTTCGTCGTGCCGCCCCTGCGTTTCGCGTCCGAGTCGGCTCTAGCGATGGCCGAACAGACCCGACATGGCTTCCCGATCACGCTGCTATCCGCGGGTCAAGCCGGCGCAACGTCTCCTGCGGCGCTTGCGGGTTCGCTCGCACAAGCGCTCGCCGAGTGTCTCGCCGCGCTCACCTGCGTGAACCTGATCAACCCGGGCCACCCGTGCATCATGGGCATGTGGCCCTTTGTCTCGGACCTACGAACCGGAGCGATGAGCGGTGGCAGCGGCGAGGAAGCCGTACTGAACGCGGCGTCGGCGCAGATCATCAACTGGCTCGGCCTGCCGTCCGGTGTTGCTGCGGGTATGGCGGACTCCAAGGTGGCCGACAACCAGGCCGGCCATGAGAAGGCGCTGACCGTTTCTTTGGCAGCCCAGGCCGGATCGAACGTGATCTTTGAGTCTGCGGGCATGCTCGCCAGCATCATGGCCGGCTCCCATGAGGCACTCGTGATCGACAACGACATGTTGGGTTCGATCAACCGAACCGTGCGCGGTATCGAGATCACCCCCGAAACGTTGTCGACCGACGTGATTGCGGAGGTCGTCCGGGGTGCGGGACATTTCCTCGGCCACGAGCAGACGCTGTCGATGATGCAAACCGAATACACCTACCCCGTAATCGGCGACCGCCAAAGCCCTGACGACTGGATGGATGCCGGCGCCGAACGAGCAACCGATCGCGCTCACCGTTGGGTGACCGAAACCTTAGAGAGCTACCGTCCGACCCACATCTCCCCCGAAGTCGACGCCAAGATACGTGAGCGTTTCGATATTCGCCTGGAGCTGTAACTGTCCGCGCTCGATGAGGGCCGCAGCTAGCCCCGCTGTTCGATCGTCGTTAGACGCAGGCGAAGGTGTCCGTGTCGGCTACCGTGCGGCGTTGGCCGTTGACCTCGACGTCTATCGGGTCGCCACCGGCAACCGTGACGGTGAGCTCCTCAGCGGTGGCGGTGACCTCGAGACTGGTTCCACGGACGGTGACGGCAAAACGCAAGGCTTCCCAACCATCGGGAACCCGCGGCGTGAACTCGACGTGATCACCGCAATCAGCGAAGCCACCAAAGCCGCTAACCAGCGAAGACCACACACCACCAGCGTTGGCGACGTGCACGCCGTCAGAGGTGTTGTTGTGGGTGTTCATGACGTCGATGAACGCAGCTTCGCGCAAGTAGTGCTTAGCGAGTTCGAGCTCGCCGATCTGTGCCGCCGCTAAAGCCTGCACAGCAGTCGACAGCGACGAATCGCCCGTCGTCAACGGGTCGTAGAACTCGAAGTTTCGGCGCCGCTGCTCCTCGGAGAACTCGTGTGGTTGAAGCGCCATGGCCAACACCACGTCGGGTTGTTTGAGCACCTGCTTGCGATAGATGTTCAGGGGGTGAAAGTGCAACAACAACGGGTACATCTCTGCGGGTGTGCCACCGAAATCCCACGGCTCTCGAGTCAAGAAGGCTTCATCTTGAAGATGGATCTGGCGTCCCTCGTCGAAAGGCAGGTGCATGGCGTCCGCAGCTGCTCGCCACTGCTCGGGCTCTTCGCTCCGAAGGCCGACCAATCGCTCCAGTTCGGCGATAGCCCCGTCGCTCTCCGCTTCGAGCTGATCGACGACATCTGCGGCGAGGCGAAGGGTGTAACGAGCCATCACGTTGGTGTACAGGTTGTCGTTGACGATGGCGCTGTACTCATCGGGGCCGGTCACCCCATGGATGTGGAAGGACTCATCAATGACCTTGTAGAAGCCGAGGTCTTCGAACAGTCGGGCGATGCCGACCAAGATCTCGGCGCCGACGCTCTCGATAAACGACATGTCTGCGGTGGCACTGTGGATTGCGCCGATCGCGTACGCGATCGCAGTGCCGAGGTGGTACTGCGCCGTGCCAGCCGGGTAGTAGGCCGAAGCCTCCTCACCGTTGATTGTACGCCAGGGGAACAGCGCGCCCGGGTGGCCCAACTCCTCGGCGCGTGCATAGGCCGAGTCCAACATGTCGTAGCGCAAGCGAATCAGGTTCTTTGCCGCGACCGGGTTGGTGTAGGCGAGGAAGGGGGCCACGTACATCTCGGAATCCCAGAAGTACTGACCGTCATAGCCATCGGCGGTCAGTCCCTTGGCTGGCACCCCGTCAGAATCGGCGCCGATGGTGGCTTGGGCGAGCTGCCAAAGGTTCCATCGAATTGCCTGTTGGAGCTCGGGCTGGCCCACGACCTCCGCGTCTGCATGTTTCCAGAAGACCGAGATCCGTTCAGCGTGCTCATCGTGCGCGGCGTCGACGCCATTGTCGTGTGCTCGTGACAGCGTGCGTTGGCAGCGTCGAGCGAGCTCGGGGGTCGGCACACCCTTCGACGAGTGATACGACACAAACTTGGTGATGTGAATCGGCGCTCGTGTCTGCCCCTCGATGTTGATGGTCGTTACGGCGTGGTCCTCACTCATTTCGGTATCTGTGGTGAAGCCGCACGGCGTGTTTACCGCGTGGGTGTACCCGGCCGCCACCGTCATCCTCGACGATGCGGCTCGGAAGCCCAAGACCACGGCTCCCCCGTCGCCAATCTCGGGGTCGTGCATCTGGTGCTCGGGTTCCAAGATCCGGCCCGAGAACGAGCGTGCTTGGCGAGGGTCGTCGCCCTCGCCGAGCGCTGCCGACGCGACGCCGTACTCATCGACACCGTCTTGACGGTTCTGCACTTGGGAAGAAATGGTGATTGAGGCGTCGGAGTCGAGCAGCTCCAGTTGAAGCGTCATCACACCAAGATGGCGATGACGCATGCTGGCCATAGACGTCGACCGGACCGCGATTCGATGCCCAGCCGGGGTGGTCCAAATCAGGTTGCGGCAGAGCAGTCCGGTTCGAAAGTCGATCGAGCGCTCATAGTCATCGATGTTGCCCGACGACACCAGAAGGGGTTCGTCCTCGACGTAGAGCTTCATCAACTTCGTGTCCGGAGCATTGATGATGGTTTGCCCCGTCGACGCGAGGCCGTAGGCGGTCTCGGGATAGACGATGGGCCAGGTCTCATGGAACCCGTTTACGAACGTTCCGTGACGGTGCGCCACTCGACCCTCGGGCGGGTTTGCCCGCATCCCGAAGTAGCCGTTGGCGATCGCGAACAGGGTCTCGGTCTCACCGAGGTCATCGGCGCTGTAGCGAGACTCGACCATTCGCCAAGGGTCGACGGGAAAACGCGCGTAGTCGCGTTCGGGGATCGAACGTAGTGGTCGTGCCATTAGAGGCCCTCCAGCACTTCAGAAAGGTCGTCGACGACTAGGTGGGCGCCAGCGTCGGTCAATGCGGCACGATTTCCCCCGCGGTCGACTCCCAGCACGCAACCGAAGCCGCCAGCGACTCCGGCGGCCACGCCTACCTCGGCATCTTCAACCACGACGGTGCGGGCCGGGTCGGCGTCGAGAAGTTCCGCTCCGTGGAGGAACGAGTCCGGCGCAGGCTTGCCTGCCAACCCCGCCTCTGCGGTGGTAACACCATCGACGATTACGGAGAAGCGATCATGCACGCCCGCTGCTTTGAGCACCGCGTGCGCATTGCGCGACGACGACACGACGGCCTTGTTCACACCGAGCTCGTCGAGGATGTCGATCAACGCGACCGTGCCGGGATACGCCTCGACCCCGTCGCGTTCGAGAATCGAATTGAACACGACGTTCTTTCGATTGCCGAAACCGCTCACAGTGTTGGCCTCGGGCGGATCTTCGGGCGAGCCAAATGGCAACGTGACTCCGCGGGTAGCCAAGAAGGCCTCGACCCCTTCATAGCGGGGTTTGCCGTCGACGCTTCGGAGGTAGTCCTCCTCGGTGAAGTCGAATGCCTCGAATAGTTCTGCCCACGCCACTCGATGTACTGACGCGGTAGGCGTGATCACACCGTCGAGGTCGAAGAGGACCGCCGAAAATGATGACCATGCCGCCAACTCTCGTTGGCCCGTCGAGTGCTCTGCCATCGCTGGATCCATTTCTGCCTCCACCGGTGTGGCTGCTCGTAGTGCCTAGGGCGCGTGTCGCTTGATCTCGATGATATTGGCCAGCCGGGCGGAATACTTAGTCTTGGTGACGAACATTGAACCAGCCTGGTCTGGCCGGGTGTTGTCAACGTCTGGACCACGTTCGTCCTCGGCGAGACTTGGCGATGGCTCCTCGACCGCTGACTCGTGGTCGAAGGTCTCGTGGTGATCGAAGGTAATGCCGGCGTAGCGTGCGGCCTCAGCGACGCGTTCAAGTTCTTCTGCTGATAGCGATGGGTCGACGAGGAAGCTCATCGGTCGGTGCCCGGCGAAGAGTCGTTCGACCGATACCGCAGCGAACCAGATCGCTAGGCCGCCGATGATGCCAAAGAGAGCGAACGAACCGCCGCTCAGGCGGGCGACGAGCAGACCGATGACAACGCCTGGTGACAGGAGGGCAAGCCACCCTGCGGGTCCGAGTGTGAGCGTGGCAAACCCGCCCCTTCGCAGACCCAACCCCCACGTCGACACACTGACGTGGGGGCTGGCGCTATCCGAATTGTTTTGGTTGCTAACGGAATTCAACCAACCGGCCATCGTTACCTAAGGCTAATCGCCTCGAAGGGCAGTAACGATGGTCGGACCTGACAAACGTATTCGGGTAGGTCATGTGGCAACCGGTGATAGTTGGGCGCCGCCGAAGAGCACGCTGAAGCGTTCGCAGTAGATCTCAACGAAACTGAACACGTCCAGGTCAACGTCTTCGGGAATCTCATAGTTCTGGTCGCCGATGTTGCCCTGGAGTGGACCCAGGTTGACGAGGTCCCCATTTTCGGCTCGGAGCACGACCTTCAAATCAGGGCCGTTGTCCGAAGAGAAGTTTTCAAAGCGCAGGAACCGCTGCGCAGAACCGTCGTTGAGCACGAGGGCTTCTCCCGTGATGTCGTAACCCATGACGCCAGCGAAACCACCACTGAACTGTGTGATGATGTCACCGGCCATCGCCGTGTCCCCCACGGACTGGTTGGCCTCGGTGGGGTTGCCTTCAGCGTCGAGCATGGCTTGGCGGAACTCGTCGCTCTCGAGCAAGGTCTCGAGTTCTTCTTGGGTACGTTCTTGACCGAACGTCGGTGCCGCCTGATCGACTTCGGAGTCGAGGAAAGCGGACTGGATGCCGAGGAAGCCAAAGGCTAGCCACGCCAGACCACCCAGAATCACGAGTCCTACCAGTGCCCCGAAGGGGGTGAGCATCTTCTTGTCTGCAGCCATGTAGTTAAGA
>CAZTDG010000113.1:0-9551 GCA_964612655.1 uncultured Acidimicrobiales bacterium
GCTCATGCGCTGTGTTTCGGGAGACGACTGGCGACTCCACGTCGACCAAGGCGACCGTGCCCTCGTCGACAGTTTCTGGGCGTCGATCTTCAATCCGACCGCCGAAGACGAGCGGGCAGCGATCCTGCACTTTCACCTCGCGGGCGTTGAAGGTCGATTCCAAATGCGTGCCCAAGCCGTAACCGAAGACGATGCGATCGTCGGTGCGGTGGCCACTATCGAACGCGAACAGTCCACCGTGACACCGCGTTGGCGCACCGACGCAATTACCGGGTTGCCAGAGACTGAAGCGGTGCTCGGTCGCTTTGAGGAGTACATCGAAAGCGGGCGAGCCTTCGGCGGTGCAGTTGTGCTGCTCGATGACACCCAAGCCGCAGACGATGTCAGCCGCAAAGAGGCCGCCCGTCAGCTTCTCACCACGATCCGGCCGACCGACCTTTTGACGAGCTCAACCGATGGACGGTTCGTACTCTGTGCCGCCGGTATCGATAGTGAAGCCGCGGCGCTCGCGATGGCGGACCGCATTCTCGGGGCATTGAGCTCATCGTCGCTCACGGCCCGCATTGGCCTGGTCTTGCCAGACCAAGACGATGCAGTGCCAGCGACCCTCCTTCGAGAGGCAGAGGCGGGAGCGTACGCAAGCGAGTGGGGCTCCTACAGCTTCGCCCCTGAATAACGGCTCCCCGAAAAAAGGAAATGGCCGCCGGCTCCAAAGGAACCGACGGCCACAAGACCTTTTACGACTCGGTGATCGTTACCGAGTTGATGACGACATCCTCGTGTGGACGGTCGCCGCGCGCGGTCGGAACGTTCTGCATGGCGTCGAGGATGTCCAAGCCCTCGGTGATCTGACCGAACAATGAGTACTGCGGTGGCAGGCCGACGCCGCTGGCGCCGCTAACCAGGAAGAATTGGCTGCCATTGGTGTTGGGTCCGGCGTTTGCCATCGCGACTGAACCGACCTTGTAGGTATTCGGTGCAGGCAATTCATCAGCGAACTTGTACCCGGGACCGCCACGGCCGGTGCCGGTCGGGTCGCCGCCCTGGCACATGAAACCGTTGATGATGCGATGAAAGATGATGCCCTCGTAGTACTTGTAGCGAGCGAGCACCACGAAATTGTTGACGGTATTTGGTGCTGCTGCCGCGTCGAGCGCGATGGTCATCGAACCCAAGCTGGTGTCGAGCACTGCGGTGTAGGACTTGGCAGGATCGATGCACATCGGTGGTGCGCTGTCGAAGCTCGTCTGACGCTCAGCGGAACCGTCTACGGGGGGACAAGGTGTGGCCATGTTGAGGTACCTCTTCTCAGGCGAACTGGGGCCGTTCGCATTTCGTCGAACCGTAGCCGAAACTCTTGCCCAAGTTGGGTCTCCACGGGTTGACATATTCCCCTAACCCCATCCACCCACCACAGCATCGCTCCCCTCTAAGGTGGCCGCGCATGGGTCCCGATTCGCAAGTGAGCGCCATTCTCTCGCAGCGCCTCGGTACTCCTATGGCGTCGAGTCCTCCTACTGTCCAGGAATGTCGGCGCTGTGAGGTGACGTGGCGTGCTCACGTTGGCGCACCGTGTTGGTACTGCGGGCGAGCAGGAACCATCGCAAACCCTGACCGGCGCGTGCTGGACTAGGCCCGACGAGCGCTCCGGCGCCAGCCACGCTTTTTCTCCGCCAGCATCTCTGTGGGGATAGCCCGCACCGCCTCAGCGAACGCGCTGGCGCTCTGGTACCGGTCGGCTGGATCCTTGGCTAGCGCCCGAAGAATCACTTCATCGAACTCATTCGGAAGTGCCTTATTGATCGAGCTTGGCGGGGGCGCTGGTTGTTCCGCGTGCAGCCGAAGAAGATCCATTCGCTCCCCATAGAAAGGCAACTTCCCGGTGACCAACCGGAACATCGTCACGCCCAGGGCGTACACGTCGGCTCGCCCATCGACGGGACCCTCGGCGTGCACTTGCTCGGGTGAGGCGGTCATCGGCGTGCCATACAGGCGCCCGGGTTCGGCATCAGGGGATTCAGCATCTTGCGCGAGCCCAAAGTCGAACAGCACTGGATGGCCGTCGCGCAACAAGATGTTTGATGGTTTGAGATCACGATGTATGACCCCCACGTAGTGACATGCCTGCACCGCATCGGCGGCCTCCGCGATGAGTTCGGTCGCTCGCTGGAGCGGCAGCGCCTTTCCGACGGCTTGTTCAGCATCGAGCGTGGGGCCGACGATCATCTCCATCTCGATGAACAACACGTCAGCGATAGTGCCCATCTTGTGCATGGAGATGACGCCAGGGTGATCGATTCGCGAGACCGCGTTGAACTCCCTTGGCACGGCGCGACGAAAGTCGGCATTACCCATGGCGAACGTCGAGAGGACTTTGACGGCTACGTCGATGTCATCTGATCGTCGTCCGACATAGACGGTCGCGGACGCGCCCTTCCCCAGCACATCGCGAATGAGGTACGGCCCGAAGTGTCGGCCGACGGCGATCGAGGAAACCACAACTAACTTTCTAGTCGCTCAAATGGAAAGGAGCGCCTCGACGACCAAGGTCCGAATCTCCTGATGTCCCTCCGCGTTCGGATGTACACAGTCGAGTCCCGAGATGAGATCTCGCTCTGGACCTCCTTGGTTGGCACAGGTCGCTCCGCCGCCGCCCGTGAACTGATCGACCAAGCCTTGTAGTGGTCCAAGACCTTCACGAAGCGCATCGGGACCGACCGCGTTTCCTGCTTCCCACACGTCAGCTTCCCCGTCGAGCCGGACGAGCGATACGCGCCCTTCGGGGTACTGCTGGGCGACCGTGACGATTGCGGCATTGAGCGCGTCGATACGGGTGGCAAAGGCCTCGCTGAAACAGGTGGCTTCACACCCATCGACACCGTTTGGCACCGCAGCCGTCGGGTCGTAGTACGTGGTGAGCGCGATGTGTGCGTCAGTGGCTGTCACCAGTCGTTCGAGGATGGCATCGAGGTTCTCTCGCAACACCTCCTCGTCTCGAACGGCATCGGGACCAGGCGCCACGATCTCCGCGGTTCGATCGGCCGCGAATATACCCAGGTCGGAGACCCCAATGGTCAACGTGACGATGGTGGGATTGAGATCGACCGCCCATTGCAGCTGCGAACGCGGTGTCTCTTCACGTACGACACCGTCGATGTCGGTGGCATTCACCGACGCATTGATGACCGCCTCTGTGTTTGCACCCGCGCAAGCGACCAGAAGTGCACCGCCGTCGGCCTCAAGGGCACCCACTTCGATGAGCTCGCCGTGAGTCTGTAATCCGTACGCGACATCCTCACTACGAAAGCACTCATCAGAACCGAGAAAGTCACTTCGGTCGCGGCCGAAGCCAGCCGCGATCGAATCGCCCATAGCCAGAAGCAAATCGATCGATCGGGTGTTGCGAGCGACGAGTAGGACCTCGGTTGAGGTCATCGCACCCTCGGGATCCGTGCCGGTGACCAACACAGTCCACTCCCCTGGCTCGACCGGCTCCCATTCCAACCCGGTGACTCGGCCTCGAGCGTTGAGCGTCGGTGAAAAGCCAAGAGGACCATCAGAAATGGTCACCACCACGTCGTCGCCATCTGGATCGAAGGCCAGGATCGGCTCGGTCAATCGCTGCCCGATTTCTGCGCGGCCCATAGCTGCGACTCGAATCTCGGGAGCACGGTTCGGGACCTCGGTCGTCGTGGTGGTGCTGCTGGATGCGGGCTCTTCGACAGCGTCGGGAGAGTTCGCATCGCTGCTCGCAAGCGAATCGCTAGTGCATGCAGCAAGGAACAGCAGCGACATCAACAAGGCGCCAACCATCACTAGGAACCTGCGCGCTGGGCGACGAGAACTACGCGCCGACGCGAGAACTTCGAACATGGGGTGACGCTACCGCGCGCGAATCGGTTCGCAGAGTTAGGTTTTTCGATCACCGCGTATGGCGCAGCAACCACAACCAATATGGTGAACAGCATGCTGCTCAGGCTCACGGCGCAGAACATCCTGCAGCGGCCACTCCGGTACCTGCTGACGAGCTTTGCGATCGTATTCAGCGTTGCAGCAGTGTCCGCGGTGTTCATCTTCACCGGCGGTTTGCGGGTCACGTTCGATGAGCTCGCGACGAACATCGAATCGGGCTACGACATCTCTGTACAGCCCAATATTCAGTTCGGCGATGGGTTCCTCGTTCCAACGGTCCCACTCGAGACCGCTGGTCTCCTCGAAGGCGTTGAGGGCGTCGGCGAACTTTCTCCACGGGTGGTCGGTTTCGGCATTATCGCGGTGGATGGCGACGGTGAACTCACCATCGCGACCGGAGGGCCAAACCTGGGCGTTGCATGGGGCGACGACGCTGGCAGCGCATCGCGCTACTTCGTGCAGTCGGGACGTCGACCGGCTGAGCCAGACGAATTCGCGCTCGATATCGATTCCTTCGCGGAAGGCAATTACGAAGTTGGCGAGGAGTATCTGCTCCAACTTCCCAACGCATCAACCGACGGACAAACGTTTGAACTGACCGGCACCTTCACCTTCGGCGCCCCCGACCGAAATGCCCTCGTCGGGGCTCGCATCGTTGCGCTCGACACCGAATCAGCGGTCGAGCTTGTGAATGGAGGCGACGGGTTTAGCGATATCACGCTGCTTGTAGAAGACGGCGAGGTAATCGAGGACGTCATTGCCCGCATCGAACCACTGCTCGATGATTCCCTCGCTGTACTGAGCCAAGAAGAAGTGATCGAGCGAACCCAGGGCGACTTCGGCCAGATCCTGTCGATCTTCCAAACGGTGCTGCTGGTGTTCGCCTTCATCATCGCGTTCGTCAGTGCGTTTCTCATCTTCAATGTCTTTTCGATCACCTTGGGACAACGCATCCGCGAACTCGGCCTGCTTCGGGCGGTCGGTGCGCTGGGCTCGCAGGTGACCCAGCTCATGATCGGCGAAGCACTGCTGCTGGGCATCTTCTCCACAATCATCGGTTTCCCCGGCGGACTGGGCCTGGCATGGCTGCTACGAACGGCGCTCATCGCGCTGGGCTTTCCCGACAACACCGGATTGCCCATCACCGCATTGGCCATCGCTGGGGCGATCTTCGTAGGTGTCGTCATCACGCTCCTGGCAGCCATCTTCCCGTCGATTCAAGCTCGACGCGTGCCGCCGATCGCAGCGCTCCGCGATGGCGCGCTGATCGATACCACCACGAAACCGCGTGTGATACCGGGGTTGTTCTGCCTGCTCGGTGCCGCCGGGTTCACCGTGCTGGCATTCGTCCTCGACGGCTGGCCACCAAAATTGCTGGCGCCGCTCGTCGCCTTCGTCCTCCTGCTCACTGGGCTCACGCTCATCGTGCGCTCGCTGGCGGGCTGGGGTGTCCTGCTCTACGGCATCGCGATGCTGGCGGTTGTTCTGGTTGGCGATTTCGCCCTGGGCGAGACGTTCTCCCTATTCGGCGCTGGCGTGATCATCACGCTTGTTGGCGCAATCAACCTCACTCCCCTCGTCGCCGTTCCGCTTACTTCGGTATTGGGTCGATCCCCAACTGCGTTCTTGATCGGCTTGATCGGTCTTGTCCTCGGTGTCGGCGGGATCGCGAGTCTCGTTGGTGCAATCTTCATCGCCGCTACGGGAACCCCCGATGCGGTCATCGATGCCACCGGGACGGACGTCTCGCGAATTGCACTGATCATCCCGCTTTTGATCGCCGCTCTACTTCTCGGAGTCATCGCTTACGTGATTGTCCGCACGGCGGTCGGCGCTCGTGGTTTGTCGGGTCAACTCGCCCGCGCGAACGCTGCCCGCAACCCGCAGCGCACCGCAACCACCGCAGCGGCATTGATGATCGGGCTCACACTCGTCACCGCCGTAACGGTGATTGGCGACTCGATCAAGACTTCGGTCAGCGCGGCCCTCTCGTCGTCCATCACCGCGGACTGGTTGATCCAAGCGGGCCAAGGTGGCGGCCCTCAGGCGATCCCGTTCTCGACCGAGGTTGCAGCCCGGCTGGAGGCACTCGACGAGGTCGAATCGGTACTGCAGTTCCGAGTCGCGTTCCCCGCCGCATGGGCGACGAGTGAATCGGGCGAATTGTCTGCTGCGGACTTCCAAGAATTCCTGCCCATCGTCCTGCAGCTCATCAACGACGACGCCAACCTCACTCCAGAGGAGCTGTTCGAACTTCGACAGCAATTGGGAACCGATATCGACATCAACGATGCTGCCGCCGTCGACTTTGCGACTTTGGAGGAACACATCGATCCGGACTTCATCGAAATCGACCGATCCCTCGTCGGACCGAATGCCGTGTACTTCGAACAAGGCGCCGCCGAGGACGCGGGCCTTGAGGTCGGCGACACGTTCTCGGCGCTGTTCATCGACCTGCAGAGCGAAGACCTCGTCGTCGCTGGCATCTACGACAATGGCTTTGTGTTGGGCAACCGGGTCATCGATCTCGAACTCTGGAACGAACACTTCCCTGCCGACAGCGACCAATTCCTCACGGCGATCACCGCATCAGGTGTTCCCCAAGAAGACGCGCGGGCCGCTATGGAAGCAGCACTGCAAGACGACTTCCCCGTCGTGGAGGTGTCCACGCGCGCCGAGTTCGCCGAGGCGTCGGAACGCCAGATCAACCAGACGCTCGCCACGGTAAACGTGCTTCTCGGATTGTCTGGAGTCGTTGCCGCCCTCGGCATTCTGGTTGCGCTCGCACTGTCGGTCTTTGAACGAACCCGAGAGATCGGATTGTTCCGGGCGGTCGGCGCAACCCGTCAACAAACCCGCTGGATCATTCGCTGGGAGGGCGTCATCGTTGCCGCATTCGGCGGTTTGACCGGCGTGCTCCTCGGTGTGCCTATCGGTGTGCTCGCTACGAGCAAGCTTCCTGAGTTCCTGGTGAATCAAACCAGCGTCCCGATACCAACGCTCGTCGCGTATCTCTTGTTCGCATCGGTCGTTGGCCTATTCGCTGCGGTGTTCCCGGCGTGGACGGCGGGTCGCATGAACGTCCTCGAGGCGATCAGCACCGACTAGGGATTCACCAACAGGGCCTAGAAGTCCGGCACGACAACGTTCTGGAAGAGTTGGTCGTTGCCATCAGGACTGGTGAGGAAAAGCCGGACCTGAAAGGTACCGCCCTGAGCGAATCGCACGACGTAACGATTGGCGTTTCGCACGAGGACCTCTTCTCCGCCGATCGTTTGCCACGCGAAGGTTGCGGCGTCTGCAGCAGTCGAAGTATTGATCGCCTCGACTACACCTGGCTCGATGACCGACCACGTGAAGTTCGCCACCGGCACGACAGCATCATCGGGGTCCGGGTCCGGATCTGCATCAGGATCGGGAACTGGAACGGGGACCGGAACCGGAACCGGAATTGGGACTGGGTCGGGTTCGATCACCTCGCCAGGGACGATGATGTTCGTTTCGAAGGTGTCCGTCCCGAAGTCGTCGCGTACCTCGAGGCTCGCGGCAAACACGCCACCTTCCAATGGGTACTGAACGGTCGTCCGGAATCGATTTCGCGCTGGTATAGCGACGGAACCAGGGGTTCGCCACGTCACCCCAAAGTCGTCAGCCGCCTCGGAGGTGCTTTCGAACTGGACGAGTCCTGGGCCGACGACCTCCCAGGTGAAGGACGCGGTCGGTGGTTCACCAGCGGCAGGAACCACGATCTCGGTTTCGAATTCATCGGAGCCGAAGCGGTCGGTAACGGTGATGGCTGCAGTGAAGCGGCCTCCTTCGAGCGGATACTGCACCACCCGGGTCTGCCGATTGTCGGTGATGACTTCATCTCGATCAGGGGTTCGCCAGATGACGGTGAAGTTGTCTTCGGTAGTGGAGGTATTGATCAGTTCGACCAAGCCCGGTCCGACGACCTCCCAGGTGAACGACGCAACGGGTTCGAACGATTGCACATCGATTCGAAGCGCGTCGACATCTTGCCCGAATGGATTCTCGGCCGACACCTCGCCAGTGAAACGCCCGTCGTCGGGAACCCGGAACACCGCTGTCGGCCCGTTGCCGCCTTGTACGAGGTCGGCGCCGTCGAGTTCCCAGTTCCATGTGACAGGGCTATTTTCGAAGATCGCTTCGAGGCTGATGAGGTCAGCGTCTTGGGTGACGATGACATCGGTAATCTCCGCCGCGAGCCCGGCGGGCACCCGTCCCACTGCCAGCTGCGTATCAACTTGTTGACCGTCGGGCGATGTCACGCGCAACGTGATGGTGCGACGCGCAGCCGTCGCGAATGCAAAAACGGTCTGCGCGGCGTTCGGTGTTGTATTGATGACCGCGTTGTCGTTGATCCATTGGAACTCCGACACGTTCTGCGAGCCTGAGGCATCGCATTCCACGGTTCGTCCCACCACGGTGCAGGTGGCCACCGCTACTGGAGGCTCAATGATTTCGACTCGTACCGTGCGTGGTTGGGAAGCTCCGACTTGGTTGCGGACGACCAACGTGACGTCAAAGACGCCGCCGCTCGCATAGGTGTGCTGCGGTGAGCGCTGCGTCGAGTTTGTGCCATCACCGAAATCCCACTCCCATTGCTCGGCGTTGCTGGAGGAGTCCGAGAAGGTGACGGTTCGCCCATCCACGGCGACGTCGAAGTTGGCTACCGCCCGTTCCAAGACGGTCACCTGTTGACTGGCCATCGAGGATCCACCCGCGTTCGAAACACGGAGAGTCACCTGATAGAGACCGGGACTCGTGTAGGCGTGCGTGGGCGACTGACGGTCCGATTCAGTGCCGTCGCCGAAGTCCCACGCCCAATCCGTAGGCGTATCTTGCGACTGGTCGGTGAAGGAGATGACCTCGCCTGGCGAAACAACCGCGGAAGTGAGCCCGAAGGCAGCCGAAGGCGGGTCGACCGGCTCGGCAAGGACGGTGATCATGACCTGCGCCCGATCAGATCCCGCGTCGTTCTCCGCATCTAGGGTCACGCGGTAGGTACCGGGTTCTGACCAGCGCTTGTTGACCTCGTCACCACGGCGCGTCGTGTCATCACCAAAGTTCCATTCCAACGACGTCGGATTGTTCGTGGATAGATCCGTGAAAGTCACTACTTCATCGACGAAGACTTCGGTCTCGGTTTGTACAAAGCGAGCCCTTGGCGGATTGAGAGAAGGATCTACTTGGATATCCACGAAGGCGGAATCTGAACCAGCTGAATTAGCGACCTCGAGTCGAACTCGGTAGTTGCCTGGATCCTCCCAGCTATGGCGAACGGTCTCACCGGAGCCGGTTGTACCGTCACCGAAATCCCACGTGATCGAGGTCGGGTCATTGGTCGACAGGCTCGTGAAGGTAACCACTTGGCCATCGACGATCTCGGGATCAAAGTCGCCTATTTCTGCGTCCGGTGGGTCGACATCAGAGAGCACCCTGATCACCGTCGACGCGGTCGTCGAACCCACTGCGCTCGCCGCGGTCAAGGTGACGGTGTAGTTGCCTGGTTCGTCGTAGGTATGGGTAACGACCCGTCCGAGATCACCGCTGTTATCACCGAAGTCCCACTGGAGACTGTCCGGTGATCCCGTACTACGACTAGTGAAGGTGACCGA
>CAZTDG010000114.1:0-3786 GCA_964612655.1 uncultured Acidimicrobiales bacterium
CCCTTGTAGTTGAGGATGGTCTCCAGACGGTGCTCGATCTTCACGAGATCCTTCTGGTTATCCATGACCTCACCGATGTCCTTGTAGGCATCGGGGTGTTCGTCGAGAAGCGACTGGGTGTCGTCGTTCCACGCAATACCTTCCATGCGTTCGGCAAGCGACTCTTCAGTCAGCTGCTTACGCGCAGCGGTACGCGATAGACGACGTCCAGCACCGTGGCTTGCCGATCGATAGGCGTCAGGGTTACCAAGACCCGACACGATGAACGAACCTGTCGCCATCGAGCCTGGGATGATTCCCCACTTGCCTTCCGAAGCGTCGATCGCTCCCTTTCGGGTGACCCACATTTCGGCGCCGTGGTGATGTTCGCAGCTCGCATAGTTGTGGTGGCACTGAATTTGCTTGCCGGCTGCAACGTTCTGGCGGTTCCGGCCAGCAACCGACATGCCCTTCTCTTCGCCTGCGCGGGTCGAGGACATTTGGTCTCCAATCACTCGGAGTACCTCGACCATCATTTGCGCGCGGTTTTCAAGTGCGTAGTCCTGCGCCCAGAGCATGCCCTGGATGTAGGCCTCGAACTCGTCAGTGCCTTGGACGAAGTGCGCTAGGTCCGGGTCCTCGAGTGGGTGCTCAAGGGCTCGCTTCAGCGCGTTCTTCGCCTTGCCAATGTGCTCTTGCGCGAACAGGTTTCCCGGTCCGCGCGAGCCCGAGTGCAGAACAACCCACACAACATCGTCATCGTCGACGGTCAGCTCGATGAAGTGGTTTCCACCACCGAGCGTTCCGAACTGCGACGCAATCTTCTTTGGGTTGAACTTGTCGGACTTCACGTCAGGCGCGTCACGCACAAGACGATCGAGCACCTTTGTGTCCGCGTACTTCGTACGCGAACCCGAGTTCCGGTTGCCAGCCTTTGGCTGACCCGACGGAACCGCCTTCGCGATTCCGGCGTGGATCTTGTTCAGATGCTCGTCGACTTGGTCGCGAGTGAAGACAGTCTTTTGCGCGACCATGCCGCAGCCGATGTCGACCCCAACCGCAGCTGGGATGATCGAACCTTCGGTTGCCACGACCGACCCA
The DNA here is from genome assembly GCA_964612655.1 of uncultured Acidimicrobiales bacterium. GTDB lineage: Bacteria > Actinomycetota > Acidimicrobiia > Acidimicrobiales > SHLQ01 > SHLQ01. Next base: position 1,081 of record CAZTDG010000114.1, read on the forward strand.
ACCGTCGCACCCATTCCTAGGTGCGCGTCGGGCATCAGCGCGAGTGGCTTGTGCACGAAGGACAGGTTCGCTGTCCGATGCGCTTGGGCCATCGTCTTCTCATCAAGGTCGGTCGCCCACGAGAGGACGTCGCCAGTTCGAGTTGCTTGTGTTTCAGTCATATCGCACCTCCTTGGTGCATTCTTGCTTGTTTCAGAGTTGAAAGGGGTCTGACCCTTTCCGTCCCCTCCTGGGACGTTCGGGGTCAGACCCCCGTGGTTGGTTGTGCCTGGCACCCGTCGCCGTTAGATGCCAGGCACGTTCTTGGTTGAGCTACAGCCCGAGGAACGGGAGGCAGGGTTCGAGGCCGGTGATGGTGATGTCATCGGCCTGGAGGTTTGCCTCCCAATCCGCTCGTTCGTAGCGGTAGTGAATTGCTCGCTCGACTTCCTCGTCGCCGCGGACCGCGATGGTCTCGCCGTTCGGTTGGTAGCCGAGTTTCTCGGTCACTCGCAGTGATGCTGCATTGCTTTCGAACGCATCGGTGAGCGCGATGAGCGCATCGAGACCCTCGAAGATGAAGTGCAGAACCGCTCGACGAGCTTCGGTGCCAAAGCCTTGGCCTTGGAACCTTCGGTTCAGCCACGAGCCGGTCTTGGCGACCCGTGTCTGGTGAAAGTCCACGCCGAAGGCGTCCTGCACACCAGCGACCTGGTCGTCGATCACGACGGCGAATGGCAATTGCCATTTCTCCGGTGAGATCGTCGCGCGAGTTTGCCAATGAAACTGCAGCATCGAGGTCGCCCGTACTTCGGGCTTGTCGATGCTCCACGAACCCATGAACGGTGAAGCTCCAGGCCAGTGAATGTCGTCGGCTTGTTCGACGAGCTCGGCGATGATGTCGTCGGTCGGGTATCTGAGGCTGATCCGTGGCGTCGAGATCGTTAGATCGAAGAACGGCCATAGGTCGGCAATGGTTGACGTAGTCATAGCAATGTCACTTCCTTTCTGGGTTGGTTTGTTCGGGTGGTGGGGAGGTGACCCCGCCGCCCGCCTGCATCACTGCGATGTTTCGAGGCGGAGCCGAGAAACTCGGTTAGTGAGCGAAGCGAACGGCGTGGTCAGAACGGCCAGTCGGCGTTTCGGCCTGCCTCTAGCGTTTGCATCAAGGTGAAGGTCGAGTCGCTGAAGCCAGCAAGTGCGTATCGGCCCCGTCCGCCTACCGAAGCAACCCCGTGGGTTGCCGTCGACCGAGGTCGGTATCCGGCCAGATCTACGGTGTAGATCACGGGAACGTGGCTGATGTCGACCGCACCGGCGTCTGCCATCTGGTCGTCGGTGAACATGACCACTCGATCGTGTCGAGCTGGGTCGTAGTGGTCTCGGATTGCGGTGTGACCGAACGTTGCGTGTCCGACCGAGCCGATCAGCGACGAAACTTGTGCAACACGTCCAAGGGTCGAGACTCCCTTTCGGAAGCGAACGGCCTTGTTGTATTGACCAAAGATCACCGTGTCAGTTCGTGTCGAACGTGCGGCGGTCACCGCAGCCATGACGGCCGCAACTTCAACTCGACGCATCGTGGACTTCGCCGATACAGGTGCCTGCATCGATCCCGATGTGTCGATGACAACCAGCGTGCGATCCAACGAGGGAACGTTCTGTGTTGTCAGGTCGAGTGTTGCGCCGAGCGCTGCCTTCCAGTTATCCGACGGAGCGTTCGAGTACGCCGCCCATACTTGGTACGGGAACAGGCGTGCCTTTGCGACTTCGTCGGCATCGGTGATCTTGGCTAGAACCGTATTGACCGAACGACGCGAGATTCCTTGCTCGTCGAAGTTTCGGAGGTTACGGATCAGCGCCATGACACCCATGGTTGGGATGACTGCGTCCCATGCTTCGGCATCCATTCCGCCAGGAAGCCAACCAGCGAGACGTTCCCACGACGTTCCGGCCTTAGCCAGTGCGTCGGCACCGTCAGCTCGGAGCTTCGCTCGTCGCTCTTCGGTTGGGATATCTGCTTGGGCTGTCGAGGCAGCGAGGACTGGAAGCACGTTCGGGTCGGCGACAGCATCGTTGTGGTGACGCTTATCGAGTAGCCACTTGAAGAGTTCGCTTTGCTTTGCATCGCGAGGCTTCGGGTGGGTTAGCTCGATTACGTCGGCCATGCGGATACCGCGGCCAAGTCCGTCGTAACGCAGCGCCGAGCGCTCGTTGTACAGACGTGCTGCGCCGTCGGCGACACCGCGCTTGACGGCCATCTTCATGGAACGTCCGTAGCGGCTGTGCCAGTAGCCAACCATTTCGGCTGGTTCGTCACCGCGCTGCAGGACGCTTCGGACCACGGCTCGGCCACCTTCTCCGCCGGCGGCAACATATTCGGCTGCCAGCATGATCGAGGCCGATCGGATCTTCAGGTCCTTACGCAGGTATGGCGCAAGACGTGCGACGAACTCGGGGTTCGACGCGGTCACGCGATGTACGAGGTCGACGAAGCGCGCTTCGCGTGCTTCAGCTGTTTCGTAGAAGGTCGGCTCGGTAGCCATGTAGGTCGCTGCCATTAGGAACAGCTCCGACTCGAGGTCGGGCGCGTACCCAACAGCACCCTCATGTGTGAGGGCACGACCAGGGCCGGCGGTAACCGGTGCGGTCGGTCGGATTCGGATGTACTTATTGCTGAACTTGCTCATTGTGTGCCCTCCTTTCAGGGCGATGTGTAGTTGTTGT
>CAZTDG010000114.1:3886-6457 GCA_964612655.1 uncultured Acidimicrobiales bacterium
GAACGATCCGTTCCCTGGCCCGGCACCCAATGCGTGGAGGGAGACTGAGTGCCGGACCAGGGGCCTATCGAAAGATGGGCCAAGCCTGAGAACCGAGGTGGACGAGCTGTTAATGCTCTACCTAACTGAGCTACAGCCCCGTTTCCTTAGCCGTTTGGGCTGAGGAGGTTCGAATCGGTTCTCTCGGGCGACGTTTGGAGCCGCAGGCGAGAAACTCGGGTTCGAACGAAGTGAGATACGTGGGGCTGGCAGGAATCGAACCTGCGACCTTTTCCTAAGAGGGAAGAAATCTCATCCTTCACAACAGGCCTGGCCATCTTTCGTTGATCGTTCTTGGGGCTGCGCCGTTGCGAGAAGGCCCGAGTACCAATCGAACTGGGAGGTGCACTGGGCTAGAAAATCGATTGCTCGATGAATCTGTGCCGGGTCAATATCCCTATCCGGCTCCAAAGGACGCCTTTCCGTTGATCCTGAGGTCTCGTCGTTGCCGACGAAGTGGTGTGCGTTGGGAGGAAGTATCCCTGTTCTTCGCAACGGGCCGGAACCCGGAGGGTTCCCTGCAACAGCGCAGCCCGTCATTCCAAGAGGCGAGAGGGTCCCGCCCTGCCTGCGTAGCCGCCACAACCTGAAAGGTTGCTACGCAGGCAGTACCCACGCCGCCCACTCGGGGCGTACGGTCATGACGATCGAACCTCGTGGCGCGACCGGGGCCTGCTTGAGGCTCCAGCCGAGCTGGTCGAGGACGCGGTCGCCCTTGGTTCCGTTGTGCGCAAGGCACATCAAGACACAGTTCTCCCACGACGTATCTCCGCCGCGCGAGCGGGGGATGACGTGGTCGATCGTCGAGCCAACTTCGTCGCATCCGGTTACCTGGCACTCGTGGTTGTCACGAATGCTCAGGCCCTTGCGAGAGAAGCGTGGCGTTTCGGCGGTTCGCATGCCGTTGAACGACACCATCTTCATCAGACGTACGACGTTCGGGAACGGAAACTCCGCTCCGCCGGCGGAACGAACCACTCGGTCGCCGTCTTGTTCGACGAGCTCAGCCCGACCGGTGAGCACGAGCGTCATAGCTCGCTTCCACGACACGGTCGCAAGCGGTTCGTAGGAGGCGTTGAGTAGCAGTACAGACATCGTGGCCTCCTTCGTTGGTTAGTTGGGTTGGGTGAATCTGTATTGGGTGAGTAGTTGCGCCGCCGATGGGATTCGAACCCACAGCCTTCTCCTCGACAGGGAGTTGCTCTGACCAATTGGAGCTACGACGGCAAGAGGTGTTGCGGAAGGGGTGGGGTTCGAACCCACAAGGCTCGCGCTCGACGCCGTTCGCTTCGCTCTCTAACCGAGTTTCTCGCCTGCGGCTCCAAACATCGCAGCTCGTGAGCAACGAACGGAACGAACCCGAAGGGTTCGCTAGTACCCAGTGTTGGACTCGAACCAACGACCCCCTGTTTGTAAGACAGGTGCTCTATGCCATCTGAGCTAACCGGGCAAAAGTAGGAACGGCTGGACTTGAACCAACGACCCCCGCCGTATCAGAGCGGTGCTCTACCCAGGCTGAGCTACGTCCCCAAAAAGCTGATCTCCAAAACAGCCGTGCGATGTTTGGAGCGGAGCGAGAAACTCGTTGCAACCCGGAGGGTTGCCGCTGAGCTACGTCCCCAAGAAGAACGGACGACGGGAGCCGAGCCCGTGCTTTGAGATTGGAAGTCTCACGTGCTGCCAGTTACACCACGTCCGCAAGTTGCTGTCGGGCGGAAGGCCCGGAGTGGGTGTCCGCGGTTGTCGGGCGGTAATCCCGACAAATAACAGTGGGAACGCTCGGATTCGAACCGAGGACGCCGGGGTAAGAGCCCGGAACGTTTCCTTCTACGCCACATTCCCTAGGTCTGCTCGAAATCTAGGAACGCTGGGCATGAATTATTCATGCTGAGTATTCCTAGATCCGTTGGTGAGTGGCAGGGGCGGGAGTTGAACCCGCACCGAATGACTGGTTATGAGCCAGTTGCAGCACCGCTACTGCCTGCCCTGCTAGGACCTGTTGAGACGTGCATCCCCTGGGACTCGAACCCAGAACCTCCGGGGTAAAAGCCCAGCCTTCTTCCAATTGAATTAGAGATGCGTTGGCGCCGCGACAAAGGATTGAACTTTGCAAGACGAGGTTTGGAATCTCATCACCGCCCCAGCGGTCACGGCATAGAAATGAGTTCGATCCGAGCTTGCTCGGTCGAACGGGGTCGGCAGAATCGGAAGAGGGACTTGAACCCCCATCTGCGGGGCCAAGACCCGCTGTCCTAGCCAATTGGACGATTCCGACAAGAGAGGTCTGGGCGAGCGGAGCTCGCGTAGCGAGCATGCCAAGCTTCCGCGGTTGTCGGGCGGTAGTCCCGACGTGGGTTGAGGTGAGCGGAGCTCGCGGAGCGAACATGCAACGCTTCCGCGGTTGTCGGGCGGTAGTCCCGACGAGTAACAGGGTGATCGACCGGGATCGAACCGGCGAGTCTCGAGAGACACCAGGGTCACGGCCTGGCGTGGCGAACCAACATCCACCTCGATCACCAAGAGAGCCCTGAG
>CAZTDG010000114.1:6557-9474 GCA_964612655.1 uncultured Acidimicrobiales bacterium
AGGAACGGCAGCAGCCCGACAGGGGATCGAACCCTGTCTTCCGGGTTGAAAACCCAGCGTCCTAACCAATAGACGACCGGGCTTGGTCTAGTACTTCCCGTGGGAGTCGAACCCACAAGCCGAAGCCACAGGGTCTAAGCCTGCTGCGTTTGCCAGTTTCGCCAGGGAAGCAAGTTTTGGCCGAAGCCATTTCGTGGATGAGCTCGGATTCGAACCGAGAGTTCCTGCGTGCAAAACAGGCGTGTTTCCATTGACACCACTCTCCCAAGAGTCGCTCGCGGAAGCGGGCGACAAAGTCTGAACGGCAGGATTCGAACCTGCGAGATATCCGGTTTCCAGGACCGGCGAAGAGCCAGCACTTCCTCGTTCAGTTGAGTTGCTGGCTGGAAACCCTGCATAGACACGGTTTCCAGCCAGCAATTTCTTTCAATTGCCTCTTGGAATAAACGCTGGGAGACTGACCTCTTCGCCGGAACCTTCGCGGGGTCTGTTCCTGAACCGGCATGCATCTCGCAGCTATGTGTGTTTGTTTCCCAGGCCGTAAAAACCAGAAAAGCCGCACTCTCGTTCAGTGAGAGGGCGGCTTTGCGAAACGGGTTCGAGCTATGGCGATTGTGAGTCGCTACAGATCAACCTCCCGCAAAGCCGGGGTCTCGGGCATGCCCGCATCGAGCCCAAAAGGGACGACGAGCACGCACAACTCCGCGCTATGGCGGAGCTTCGTAATATTCAGTTGTGATGCTGAATGCGTGTGTGTAGTCATCGTTCCTTGGGGCACGCCCCGAATTTCGTGGCGGCGCCGACAAACATCAATAGGGGGAATCCCGGGTTCCGTCAACCCCCCCTTTTGTGCAGCGTCGCCGCGAGCGCACCCATCGACTGGCGCCCGAGTTCCCATTTGTTATTGATAAATCAATCGATTCTTTGCACTTCTATTTAGGCAAATAGTCGCAAAAGAATTCCCTGATATATCTCAAATCGGACGAATCTATGCGAGATATATCAGGAAATACGTTGGGTGCGAATCGCTGGAGTGGCCGCGAATGAGCGAGCTCAGCGCTCCCGAGGGAGCACTCGCCGGACTTCGCAACACGCACGAGCCGAGCGATCGAGCAGGGCTGTCGACGGAGAACGCTCCAGGCGACGATGTCATTCGGCGCGCAATCCGATCCGCAATGTTGCATAGAGCGAGATTGAGGCTGGACTAGCCGCCGATCGAACGCGCACGGTAATTTTGCTATTCGTGGAATCCTAGGAATTGGGAGAGTGCGATGCGGTATCGGCGAGGATCTTCGGGCGGCACCAAGCTGCGATCTATTGGAATGGCCTTTGTTATAGCGGCACTGGCCGCAACGCTGTTGGCCGCGCCCGCAGGTGCCCAGGCCGGAGCGACCTGCGACGGCGAGGCGGCGACCATCGTGGGCACAGATGGTGATGATGTCCTGACCGGCACAGACGGGGCCGATGTGATCGCTGGTCTGGGAGGCAACGACCGTATCGATGGCCTCGAAGGCGACGACCTGATCTGTGGCGACGAGGGCAACGACACCATTCGAGCTGGGCGCGGCGAGGACACGGTTCTCGGCGGTGACGGCAACGATGTGATTCGCGGCCAACAGAACGCAGATGTAATCGACGGCGGTGAAGGAAACGACACCATTCGCGGCAACAACGGCGCGGACACGATTTGGGGTCGAAACGGCAACGACACCCTGCTCGGCGGCAAGGGTCAAGACGAGATTCGTGGCGGCACCGGTTTCGACGACATCGGCGGCGGCAACCACGACGACACGGTATTTGGCGGAGCAGACGACGACGTGCTTCGAGGCGGCAACGCCGCCGACTTCATTGATGGAGGGGCCGGCATCGACACCATTCGCGGCGGTATCGGCGTCGATCAGATCTTCAGCGGTGGAACCAGCGGCGATGAGATCAACACCGGCGACGGCAACGACTTCATCGACGGCGTCCCCGAGGGCGAGATCCCGCAAAGCATCGGCGGCTTCTTGCACACCGACTTCAGTGGCGACACCTGGACCGGCGAGGTCTACGGCCTGGTCGAAACCGGGGTCGCAGACTTCGTTGATGAGCAGGGCTCGTGCTACCTGCTACTGGGCGAGCTCACGCCCGAGACCGTAAGCGAAGGTCCGATCTCGGACTTCACCGCCACTCCTGGTGTGGGCGTGATCGCCGGTGGCGAGTTTGTGCAGGACACGATCATTAGTTGCGACCATGAAGACGCCGAGCAGCGAGGGTTCAGCTGGATTCTCGACGCTGAAGCAATCGCCGGAACGAACATCCCGTTCTACGCAGAAATCTTCGTGCCGGCCGATCAAGGCGACATCACCGAGATCGTTATCGGCAACCCCAATTTCCAAACGGCCGTGTTGTTTCCCGCCGTCATGTTGGATGAGACCCCGACGCCAGCCGGCTTGACCGTCGGGCCGCTGCCCAACGTCGACCCTATTGGGCCAAACGCTGACTTCGAGTTCACGAACTTCAACGACGCGACGTGGACAGGAGAGGTCTCTGACATCGTTAGCGCTCCCGTGGAGAATTTTGTGGACGACACTGGTCGTTGCGTTCTTGTACTGGGTTCGTTGACGCCGACGGCTACCGGTGGTGGCGGGCCGGTGTCGAGCGGATTCGATGCGCCGACGATCAGCTTGCTCGTGGGCGGGCGGGTCATCGATCCCTCTAGTTCCTGTGATACCGGTGCGGTCGAAGACCAAGGGTTCGGCTGGATTTTGGACGCCGAGGTAACCGTCGGAACCGAGTACGCGTTCTACGCAGAAGTCTTCATCCCTGCAGCGCTCGATGGCGCGGTATCGCACGTCGTGGTCGGACGTCCGAACGACAACCCGACCCTATTTACGAACGGGCCCGACGTCACGCCCGTTGCGCCAGCCCCGGAACC
>CAZTDG010000115.1:0-9433 GCA_964612655.1 uncultured Acidimicrobiales bacterium
GTATCGCAAGGCATCACCGTGGTTAACCGGTCCCAAACGTCGGAGTTCGACGGCCCCGGAGACGGAACCGGCCCAATGGCGTCACTGATCGATCGAGCGGTCGAGAACGACATGGTCTGGGTCAGCGCGGCTGGTAACGCTGGCGGATTCGGTGCCGCCGGTGGCCAAAACTGGGTTGGCGAATTTAACGACCCCGATGGCAACGGCGTACACAACTGGGCCAACGGCCAAGAGCTGATGGGGTTCTCCTGTGGTTTCCTGTTGGGAATGCGCTGGGACGACTGGTCCGAAGACGTCATCCCGACCGACTACGACCTCCTGATCTTCGACAACATCAACGATCCCCTGCCGGAAACTCGGGCGGACAACCTGCAGTCCACCCTCGCCCACCGACCACTCGAACGGACACAACCGCGTTGTTCAGGTCCTCTCGATCGCGACTTCCTGGCGATTGTGCAATATGCCGATGTTGAGCCAGACGGCGTCGACGAAATTCAGATCCTCGGCAACTTCACCACGATGGATGAATGGGTCAATGAGCACGCGGCTACTGGCCCTGGTGTTGACTCGGCCAACCCTGGTGCGATCTCGGTAGGCGCCACCGTAAGCCCGACGAACGACGGACTGGCCTTCTACTCCTCCCAAGGCCCGACCTTCGATGGCCGCACCAGTGTCGAAGTTGCCGCCCCCGCCTGCCTGCCGGTTGAAGGATTCGGCGATTGCTTTATCGGAACGAGCGCTAGCGCGCCGGTGGTGGCAGGAGTGCTGGCTCTGCTGCGCTCCGCTGGGGTCTTTACCGACGCTACCGAAGCCCGTCGAGTGATCTCTGAAATCACCACCGACGCTGGAATCGTAGGTCCCGACAACCTCTACGGGCAGGGTGTGCTGAGCCTCGGTTCCCCACAGTCACTCGACCTCACGGTTACCCAACCTCGTTTCTGTCAAGGGACCCGCGCCACCGTCGTGGGAACAGCCGGCGACGACGTGCTGATCGGAACCGCTGGCAGCGACGTGTTCTTTGGTGGCCTAGGCGACGACCGGATTGTGGGCCTTGGCGGAAACGACCTCATCTGTGGTGGCGCTGGCGACGATGACATCAACGCAGGAGCCGGCGACGATGTCGTTATTGCCGGTGACGGCGACGACATCGTCCGCGGTCGTCGAGGAAACGATCAGATCAACGGCGGCGACGGCAACGACGACATCAACGGCAACGCGGACGACGACGTCGTGCAGGGCTCCAATGGCCTCGACTTCCTTCGAGGAGGACAAGGCGACGACATCTTGCGCGGGGGTGATGGCAACGACGAACTGGTCGGCGGCGGAGGCGTGGATGAGGTGTATGGCGATCGTGGCATCGACCAATGCCCGACTCCCGATGCGATTGCTGAAAGCTGTCGCAGCTAGCTCTGAAGTAGTCGGGCGACGTTAGGTCGCTGCGTTCCGGTCACCCGATTCACCCGTCGTCCAATGATGACGACAGCGCAACCCATAGGTCACCTCCGGTGCCACGTCGGGGCTGTCGACCATGACCAGATCGCCCTCGTATACCTGAACCCCGTCGACCAGTCGGGCGTTGTGGGTTGCTCGCTCCCCACACCAACAGCGAGACTCGCACTGCATTGGCTCGCTTACGTCAGCGAGCTCAAGCATTCGGGCGGTGCCGGGAAACAGCTCACCGCGAAAGTCGGTCAGCAACCCGAACGCGAAGACATCGAGATGCAGTTCGTCGACAGCCCGGGCCAACTGCTCGACTTGCTCGGGAGCGTAGAACTGCACCTCATCACAAACGAGGTAGTCGAATGGCTTTCCGTCGTTCGCTGCGATTTCAAAAAGATCCACACCAGGCGCCACCACGATTGCTTCGGCCGATGCCCCGAGGCGAGAGCTCACCCGGGCGCCTTGGCGGTCGAGCATGCTGCACAGCTGTCCGACCAGCCCGCCTTGGGACATGTTGTGGTGGATTTGTAGTGCGATCGTCGACTTGCCCGAACCCATCGTGCCAAAGGAGAACCGCAAGGCCCCGCCGCTAACCGGGCGGGTGCGAGTACCCGGAAGAGTCTGCTGAACAGAAATCTCAGGGTCGTCGGAAACGGTCATGGCACGCGGCGGTGTTCTACGAACAGCCGCTGGTTGCTCCACAGCCCTGACAGGCGTGGCAACTACCCGCTCGCACCATTTGCGTGCCGCATTGGCCACAGAACGGCGCATCAGAGCCAGCTGGCGCTGCTGGGGTCGAAGTGGTCGATGACGGCGGATCAGCGGGAACGTCGAGTCCCTGCACCGATGGCGTCACCGCTTCGTCAACGCCTGGGAGCGTTGGTTGGCTTCGCTCGCCGGTGGTCAAGATGTTGCGAGCACGTCGTTCGTCGGGGGTCATGTACTCAACCGCGAGGCGACGGAACAGGTAGTCCATCAGGCTCGATGCAATACGTAGATCCGTATCGTCGGTCATACCCGCTGGTTCAAAACGCATCCCCACATAGGCGTCCACGAAGGCCGAGAGCGGCACCCCGTACTGGAGGCCGTGACTGACCGCGATCGCAAAGGCATCCATGATGCCCGACAGCGTCGATCCTTGCTTGGAGACTCGGATGAATAGCTCGCCGGGGCGGCCATCGTCGTATTCGCCGACGGTCGCGAATCCCTTGCAGTCGGCTACTCGAAACTCGAAGGTTCTCGATGCTCGCGATCGAGGGAGCTTTTCACGCTGCGGAGCCACGGAGGCCGCTGGCACACCAGCGAGCAACTCAGGGGCATCGCTGCTGTCGTCGTCGGCCGACTTCGCCGTTAGCGGCTGACCCACCTTGCAGTTGTCGCGGTAGAGGGCGACGGCCTTGAGGCCCAGCCGCCACGATTCGACGAGAACCTCTTCGACCTCTTCGACGGTGGTTGATTGAGGCAGGTTGACGGTCTTTGAGATCGCGCCCGACAGGAACGGTTGCACCGCGGCCATCATCTTGATGTGGCCACCAGGATCGATGACGTTGTCGCCCATCGAGCACGCAAAGACCGACACGTCCGCGGGGTCGAGTCCCGGGGCGCCGATCACTGAGCCGGTGTCGGCGATATGGGTTTGGATGGCCTCGATGGCGTCGTTCTCGTATCCGAGTTGGCGAAGTGCTCGTTCGACACCTTGGTTGATGATCTGCATGGTGCCGCCACCGACCAGCTTCTTCATCTTGACCAAGCCGAGGTCTGGTTCGATACCGGTGGTATCGCAGTCCATCAGGAAGCTGATCGTGCCGGTAGGAGCGAGCACGGTCGCTTGTGCGTTTCTCACGCCATTGGTTTCGGCGAGAGAACAGGCATCGTCCCACGCACCACGAGCGCTAGAAAGCAGCTCGTCATCGACGAGGTCGCCACGAATGCCCTCTACCGCGTTGCGATGCATTGCCAGGACCTCGAGCATGTTGTCGCGATCGTCGTCGTAGCCAGCGAAGGGTCCCACGCGCTTGGCGAGGCGAGTCGACATTCGATACGACGCTCCGCCCATCAGTGCGGTGATCGCACCGGCCACCGCACGGCCACGATCCGAGTCGTACGGGGCGCCGAGCGCCATGAGAAGCGCACCGAGGTTCGCGTAGCCCAATCCGATCTGACGGAACCGGCGGGTGTTGTCGCCAATGCGTTCGGTCGGATAGTCCGCAGGGTCGACGATCATTTCTTGTGCAGCGAACAACAACTCGACGGCCGCTGCGAATTCGTCGGTCTCGAATTCCCGGCCGGTTTCCTCCGGGCGGTGGAACGCGAGCAGGTTCAAGCTGGCAAGGTTGCACGCGCTGTCGTCGACGTGCATGTACTCCGAGCACGGGTTGCTGGCGTTGATTCGGCCGGCATTGGGCGTGGTGTGCCAGCGGTTGATCGTGGTGTCGAATTGCACTCCTGGGTCGGCACATTCCCAAGCTGCCTGGGCGATGTCGGCCATCAGGTCTCGCGCTGGCACCGATTTGATGACCGAGCCGTCGGTGACGGCCAGAAGATCCCAATCGTCACCAGCGACCACGGCATCCATGAACTCATCGGTGACACGGACTGAGTTGTTGGCGTTCTGGTACTGAATGCTGATCGAGTCCGCTCCGTCGAGATCCATGTCGAACCCGGCGTCTCGCAGTGCGCGGGCCTTGTCTTCTTCGCGGGCCTTGCACCAGATGAACTCTTCGACATCGGGGTGTGCGATGTCGAGAACGACCATTTTGGCGGCACGACGCGTCTTGCCGCCGGACTTGATGGTTCCTGCGGAGGAATCGGCTCCTCGCATGAAGCTGACGGGACCAGACGCGGTGCCGCCACCGACCAGGAGTTCAGCAGATGAACGCACTCGGGACAGGTTCACGCCAGCGCCACTGCCACCTTTGAAGATCATGCCTTCTTCGGCGTACCAATTGAGGATCGACTCCATCGTGTCGTCGACCGAGAGAATGAAACACGCCGAGCCTTGTTGGGGAACCCCATCGACGCCGAGGTTGAACCACACGGGGCTGTTGAACGCCGCTCGCTGCGAGCACACGAGGTACTTCAACTCCGCGTTGAAGGTGTCGGCGTCTGCTTCGTCGACGAAGTAGCCACCCGTCCGTCCCCAGGCGGTGATGGTATCGACCACTCGGTCGATGACTTGGCGCAACGACGACTCGCGTTCGGGGGTACCGAGCGTTCCTCGAAAGTACTTCTGGGCCAAAATGTTCGACGCGTTGATCGACCACGATGCCGGAACTTCAATGTCGGGCTGCTCGAATGCAACCGAACCGTCTCGCCAATCATGGATGCGGGCATCGCGGCGCTCCCACTCGAACTGTTCGTAGACGTCAACGCCTGGAGTGGTGTGTAGCCGCCGGAAACCGAGCGCAGTTTCTGCGCCGAGCGGGTGCGATGCGAGTGACATTAATCAATTACCTCTTCGTCAGCGCCCGTGAGCGAAATATGTGTGCGGGTGGCGAGGCTCCGGGGTCAAGGCGTATGCACCAATAGTGACCAGTACGTACCTTCAGGTCCAACGCGGGCCGAGGCCTGGTTGTTCCGGCATGCCAGAGGCCCACCACCCGCTAGGACCATCACCGTAGAGACAAAGCCTTGTGGGCGAAAAGTGTACGAGCTGTTGATTTCAAGTGGATATCTCCGAGGTTTTCCACAATTCGGCCGCCCACACCAGCTAGCAATGCCTTCTGGTCGAACGATAGTGTCCATATTCATGGAGCAATTGTTTCCCAGCCCTGTGGAAGATGTGGATCCCGCCGATCTGTACGCATTGGACCTTCGCCAATCTGCTAGCGACCGCCCATGGGTACTCGCAAACATGATCTCGTCGCTCGACGGAGCAATCGCCGTCGATGGCGTCTCTGGTGGTCTCGGCGGTCCAGCGGACAAGCGAGTCTTCAGCGCCATCCGTGGCGTCGCCGATGTGATCATGGTCGGAGCCGGAACGGTCATCGCCGAGAATTACCGTCGCCCGCAGACCCCGCCCGAGGTCCAGGAGGTCCGAAAGGCCCGTGGCCAGACCGCATTGCCGCGCATCGCGATCGTGTCGGGGTCGTTGTCGATTCCCGAGGACCACCGAGTCTTCGACCGCGAAGCACCGCCGATGGTGATCACACACGCACAATCTCCCGCCGCACGCCGTGAAGCACTCGCAGAGGTGGCCGACGTCGTGATCGCCGGCGACAACCACGTCGACCTTGGAGAAGCGCTTCGTGCCATAGGCGCATTGGGAGCCAAGGTCGTGCTCCTCGAGGGAGGGCCTAGCCTCAACGCTGCCATGGCCGCTGATGATCTGTTAGATGAAATGAGCACGTCGGTTGCGCCACTGGTCGTCGGCGGCACCGGCGGCCGAATGATGGCCAAAATCCACACGCCAGCTCCGCGCAATATGACCCTTGCACGCGTTCTCCACGAGGACGGCTATCTGTTCCTTCGGTATCTTCGGGACGCTTAGCGCTCATCGACGAAGTTCCATGTGGTCGATCACGATTCGTTGACCGACTTCAAGACTCGCGGACCCAGCCGACTCGCTGAGCACGTTGACCAGCGACTGGACATCGTCGCCAGGCTGGGCTCGTTCTACGGCAATTCCCCACAGCGTGTCACCCGGCTGCACGATGTAGACCTCAATCGCATCGATGGAAGGCTCACCGACCGGCGCTGGACTGTCGGCGGCAGCATCGCCACCGGTGACCACGAGCGTCACGATGATCACCAGTGCGATCACCATCGCAACGAGACCGTTGATCGCCAGGGGCGAACGTTGGTCGCTGTCCAGCGGGTACTGAGTGGCTGGCGACTGGGGCGCTGAGTATTGGGGAGCGCGGTATTGAGGAGCCCGGTATTGGGCGGGTCGGTACTGGGAGGATTGTGGAGCGGTAAAGGTGGTCATGGTTCCAGTCTTGCGATGGGGTGTGACAGTGAACCCCGGGTACTCCACCGCCCACCCGTGAACCTCGACGGCGCGAAGAGCCTTCGAAGATCTTGGGAGGGTCCTTGACCCGGGACGAACGTTCGACGAACATGTGTTTGTCGAACTTCCGTTCCCTAGTTATAGTACGAACAGTTGTACGATTGCAACCCTGCATCGAAAGAATGTTCGACTAGCCCCCAGCGGAGAAGAGCCCACCATGAGCACGACCAACCTCACCGAACGTCAACAGGGAATCCTTGACTTCATCGACCAACAAAACCGCGAACGTGGATACCCGCCGTCGGTACGCGAGATCGGCAAGGCCGTCGGCCTAACCTCCCCGTCGACGGTTCACAGCCACCTCAACACGCTGCAAAAGCTGGGCTACCTACGCCGAGACCCCGCGAAGCCTCGGGCTATCGAAGTCCGCTACGACCCGAACTCCGGAGCCGTCATGGAACGGGCTGCAGTTACCCACGTGCCGCTCGTTGGTGATGTCGCCGCAGGAACCGACGTCCTCGCTCATGAAAACGTCGAAGAGTTGATGCCGCTACCGAGCGAATTCACCGGTGAGGGTGAGCTCTACATGCTGCGGGTCCGCGGCGAATCCATGATCAACGCGGGTATCCATGACGGCGATTTCGTTGTGGTCTGTCGCCAAGACACCGCCAACAACGGCGACATTGTGATCGCCGGCATTCCTGGCGAAGAAGCGACCGTGAAGACCTACGAAGCCAAGGGCGGCAAGATCACCCTGCTACCAGCGAACGACGCTCTAGATCCAATGGTGTTCACCGATGACGAAGTGCAGGTCTTTGGCCGGGTCGTGACCGTCTTGCGCCGGTACTAGGTATCGATCGGCCCACACCGATCCTGACCGCGGCTCAGACACCGTTCTGCAACAAGTCCTCTAACGCTTGATAGGCCATTACCAAGGGAATCTCGTTGAGGTTCTCGCCTTGGGTGTGCGCCAACGTCGGGTCACCGGGACCGAAGTTCACGGCTGGAATGCCCTGTTCGGCAAAGAGGGCCACATCGGTCCAACCCAGCTTTGCCCGCACCAACACGTCGTTTCGTCCGAGAAATATCGCCATGAGCGGGTGCCGCAGATCGGGCTTTGCTCCGGGCGACATATCCGTCACCTCAAAGCTGTCGCCATCTTCCATGTGCGGGGTACATACTCGGCGCAAGAAGTCTTCGGCTTCTTGCGCGTTGCGATCAGGTGCGAACCGATGGTTGATCGTAACGGTGGCTTCATCGGGCACGACGTTGCCCGCCACTCCCCCTTCGACGAACACGGCTTGGGTAGCTTCGCGGAACTCACAGCCGTCGATGACCGGCTTGCGCGTGGCGAGCGCCTCGAGAGCACTAAGCAAGGAGGCCAACCGATGAATCGCGTTGCGCCCCATCCACGGTCGAGCACTGTGGGCACGGGTGCCGCGCAACGTCACGCGCGCCCGCATCGTTCCCTGACAGCCCGCCTCGACAACAGCGTCGGTTGGTTCACCGAGAATCGCCACATCGGCTTGCAACAGCTCGGGGACCTCAGCAAACAGCTCGCGCAGCCCGTTGTGCTCAAGAGCCACCTCTTCACGAGCGTAAAACACGTAGGTGACGTCGACCGCGGGCTCGGTAACCGTGCGTGCGAGTTCGAGCATGACGGCGAGGCCGCCCTTCATGTCCGACGCTCCCAGACCGTGCAACACCTGACCCTCGATCCGGGCCTTTGCGTTGTCGTTGACCGGCACGGTGTCGATGTGTCCGCCCAGGGCGACACGAAACTTGCGGTCCAGGTTGGTTCGAGCAACGACGTTGTCGCCGACCCTGGTCACTTCGAGTCCTTCGATGCTTCGCAGCTCCGCCTCAAACCAGTCGGCGATCGCCGCCTCTTCAAAGCTCACCGATGGCATGTCGATGAGATCAGCGGTGAGTTGCAACAACGGGTGAGTCATGGCTACAGGCTAACGCTCGGCAGGAGCCGCCCTAAGCCTCAGCGCGTGCCAACAGCTGTGAAATCTTGTCGTCGGACTGCACCACGGCAACTCGCACGTATTCGTCGCTGACCTCTCCATAGAACTCACCAGGAGACACGATCAATCCAACCTCGTGAGCGAGCCGTTCGGCCAAAGCCCACGCGTCGCCGCCAGGGGCTGGAGCCCATAGATAGAAGCCGCCTTGGGGCATCTCGGCAGCCACATCAAAACGTGCCAGTACATCGATCATGGCGAGCATGCGACGTCGATAGGTCTCGCGCTGTTGGGCGACGTGGTCTTGATCACCGAAGGCGACCGCTGCGGCGTGTTGGTTGGGGCCGGCGACCATTGCGCCGGTGTGTTTGCGGATCTCTTGGCACCAGTGGACGATGCCGGGGTCGCCCGTGTAGAACCCAGCTCGCAACCCGGCGAGGTTCGATCGCTTCGACAAGCTGTGGACTGCGAGCACGCCGTCGAGGCCGCTCTCCAGAATTGTCCGGGGTGATCCATCCCACGTGAACTCGATGTAGCACTCGTCGCTGACGATGAGTACGTCGTTGTCCCTACCCCATTGGGCCAAGGCGTCAAGATCTTCGAGCGCTCCGGTGGGGTTTCCTGGACTCGCAACCCACAGCACGCTGGCGCGTTCGACGTCTTCAGGGTCGATGGCGTCGAGGCGAAGTCGCCATTTCTCGTCTACGGGTACCGGCACTGCACGACTGTGAGCCAGCCGCGCACCCATCGCATAACTCGGATAGGCGACCGCCGGGTAGAGCACGGTGTCCTTTGACGGGTCCTTGAGCCGCAACCAGTGCGGCAACCCTGCCACGAACTCCTTGAGGCCCATAGTGGCCCCGATCCCCATCGGTTCAACCTCGACGTTGAACTGTGTGCTCAGCCATGTCGATGCAGCGGTGCGGAACTCCTCACTGCCAATCGACGGCGGATACCCGCGTTCGGCGTTCGACGCCGATAGCGCCTCCACCACGAACTGGGGTGGCGCATCGAAGGGAGCCCCGATCGACATGTCGATCGCAGTGCCATGGCGCTCGGCGGCGATAGCCCGGTACTC
>CAZTDG010000116.1:0-5308 GCA_964612655.1 uncultured Acidimicrobiales bacterium
AAGCCCCGGCGCCTGAAGCGCCAGCTCCTGAGGCTGAAGCTCCTGCTCCTGAAGCACCTGCTGCTGAAGCCCCCGCTCCAGAAGCACCTGCTGCTGAGGCTGAGGTAGAGGCTGACGTTGAGTCGGCGGCTATCGATGCTCCCGCTCCGGCTGCAGATGCAGAGGCTCCTGCCGCTGAAGCACCAGCTGCTGAGCCAGTCTCAGTAGCGGTTGAAGGAATTGTCGATGACGGTGGCGCTGAGGCAGCAGCACAAGAGATCGGTGTTGCTGCGGCTCAGGCCGACGCCGGACCACAGCTCGCACTTACCGGTGCATCCGAAGTATGGAAGCTGTTCGTCATGCTTTCGATCACGCTCATGGCCGCAGGCATCTTGTGCATGCGCTGGGGACGTCTGATCTAGAACTTGCTCTATCTCCCCCGATAGTGATTGCGACTCCCCTCGCTCCACCCACTGGGTAGGGCGAGGGGCGTTCGCGTTTTGGGGCCTACGCCGGCTGCTTCATCGACGGTGATGAACAGTAGGAGCAGTGTCAGGATTCGCTGCGTAATCGACGCGCAACTCTCACGAAGGTTCGCAGATTCCTGCACGTCCGGCTCCAGTGAAGGCCACCGCTTCGCAGATCGGGGCAAGGTCGAGGCCGCGCTAGGCCGACAGCACAAACGTCCAGCCCGTTAGCGGGGGCGATTCCATCGCTGCATTCGGTGGATCGGTTTGATGGCCAGCGCATCGACTCTCTCTACCCCAAACACGGGGTTCAGTTCTTGCTCCACGCCGTCAATGAGCCCCTGTCCAATGACTCGGTGTCGGGAAGCAACAAGCCGATAGAGCAATCTGCGAGCGTCGTAACATCTCCTACCTCTTTAGTCCTTCGAACGGTCACTTCTATCCGTCCTTCGACTTGTCGGTCGACATTGGAGAGCATCGGGTCGTAGCACGAATCGGCGAATATTTGGATGCCGTCAGGTCCACTCTGCGCCCCGCTGACGTGGACTTCATAGGCAGGCTGTTCGAGTGCCCCAGCGATTAACCACGCACCGACCACCATCACGAGGAGCCCCACCGCCCAAGTAAACGCCTTTCCAGCCATGGGTGAATAGTGCCGCCGCCGGCCGGATCAATACGTGGCAGCCCGGTCAGGTCGAAAAACCTGGTTTCCCTGTGGTGCAACACCGCTCGGGCCGCCAAAAGCCGGTGACGAATCGTGCGAAATTATGGTGTAGTGAGGTAGTCGAACATCGAGCTAGGAGGCGCCGCGTGCCTTTCACCCAGATATCAATGACTGAAGGTAAGCCGGTCGAGTACCGCACAACGTTGATGGAACAGGTCTACCTCGCCATGCGGGACACGATCAATATTCCTGAAGATGACCGGTTCGCGACGATCTCCGAACACAAACCGGAGAACATCAACAACAGCGGAAGCTACCTGGGTATCGACCGTTCTGCGGACGTCATCTTCATTCAGATAACCCTCAATCACGGTCGATCTACCGACCAAAAGAAGGCGCTCTACGGCAAGATTGCCGAACGGCTGAGCGACAGTCTCGACGTCCGTCCCGAAGACATCGTGGTCAACCTGGTCGAGGTGCACCCACAGGACTGGTCCCTCGGCAACGGCGAAGGCCAGTACGCCTGAGGTACAGCAGAGGAACCTAGGGGCCTTGTGGGTCTAGCTCCACTAACCACGGTAGGCCGTTGCGTCGGAGGTATAGGCCGAAGGCGAAGAGGGCCACGGTGAGGATCGTCAAGAGAACGAACTTGAGGCGGTTTCGCGGGCGGTCGTTGTCGAGATCGCCGACTCGGGCGGGCTCGATACTGTGCACCAACGTTTCGTTGCCGGCCCCTGCGTTCCAATACAAGCGAACCAGCATCCCTTCTGGAATTGCTGCCGGAAGCCACCGGCTTCCGAGGCCCCGACCCACCTGGGAGAGCACCTTGTTCTTCGTTGGGTGCTTCGACAGATTCGTCTCGGCGACGAGAACCTGTACTCGGTTTTCGCCCAGCGGGAATCGGTGCTGGTACCACCAGTGCCCGAAGAACAGGGCAAATGCCACCACGAACGTGACGGCAGAGACAAGCAATTGTGTAAGTGGAGAGCTGTTGACGGTGGCGCCGAAGGACAGCGCAGCTGCCGCAATGGCGACACATGCGCCCACCCCGAGATCAGAAGTGTGGCCCGGCTGTTCGAGGAGGCGGCTCCGTTGACGGGTTGAGAGGTTGCCTTCGCGGTTCGCCTCGAGATCTTCGGCGGTGAAACCGAACCTGATCATCAAGTCTTCGAGGATCAGATTCGGGTCTCCGAGCCGTTGGATCTCAGCGCGTAGGTACGCGATCTGGTCGCTCTTTGCTCGTAGCGAAAAGTCATCGACCAGAATGCTGACGCCAGGGGGCGTCAGGCTGAGTGCTTGGCGGCCGGATACGTAGGTTTCCGAGAGTTCGCTGGTGCCTTGAACTTGGTCTCGTAGGCCAGAACTCAGCACGAAGTAGGGCTCGCCGTCGTTGATCCTTGGATTGGTCTTGATGAGAGGCGCCGGTGGCCCGCCATCTCCGCCATCTAGAAGCGAGACATAGAAGTGTGACTCCAAGAATCGGTCCCAGTCCGGTTCTTCGCCGTCGCCGAAACGAATTTCATCGTTTGGCCGGTCCGGCGTGTGGAGCGAGTCACTCATGACTCAAGCATGACGGACCCATGTAGTGCGAACAAGAGTCGCTGGATCCATTTAGTGAGCGTGGCCGACTCAAGGCGCTGGGCGCATCGTCCGAAGTTGGGGCATGGCAGGAAAACGCAAAGCGGTGGTCAAGGGACTCACGAGTCCGAAGAACAAGCGTCGGACCCAAGTGGCCAAGAAGCTCGCCAAGCAGGCGAACGCGGGAATCAACGGCTGCACCGGGATGGGTTCGAAACCCAAGCGCTAGCTACAGCCGCGCTGCGCGTTGCCCTACTTGGGCACCTCTTGGGTTAACGCTGGAACTTTGGGGCAAGCTTGGGCCATGGCGAATCCTGAAGCGACCCGCAACGATGATCAGACCTTCCTTGACGACATCGAGGGATATCCGGGGTCGCTGAGTGTCGCCCCCGGCGAAAGCCTCGACCTGCACGTATCGACTCGGGCCGCGTCATGGTCGGTGCGCATCGAGCGTTGGGGCGTCGAACGGGTAGTCGCGTATGAAGAAGCTGGCCTGACGGGCGAGTTCCACGAGCCGCCAGCCGACGCGGACGCGAACGGTTGTGACTGGCCTGTGGCCCTTGAAGTGCCGGTAGCCGAGGACTGGAAGTCGGGGTTCTATCTGGTGACCCTCACCGCCGAGGGCGCTGAACCGGCACGTGCGGTCGCGCACGCGGGGTTCGTGGTTCGCGGTGAGGGTGCATCGATGTTGTACCTGCTGCCGACGAACACATGGAACGCGTACAACACGTGGGGCGGGAAGAGCCTCTACACAGGTGGCACCGCTGTGTCGTTCCATCGCCCGATCGCTCGGGGCATATTATGCCGACCGGCGCCTCCAGACGATGAGCGCGATGACCGCAAGTCTCGCCCCACCCGGTTCGGGGAGACTCCCGACGCGGACGGGGAGGTCTTTCAGGCGTATCGAACGGCCAATGACTACCCGTCGGGCATCGGTTCGACGGGCTGGTATTCACACGGCCGACGCTTTGTGGAGTGGGCCGAGGGCGACGGGTTCGCCTTCGACTATGCGGTCTCTTCGGATCTGGAGACGGTGCCGGGCTTGTTGGCCGGGTACGAGACGGTGGTGCTCGTGGGTCACGATGAATATTGGTCTGCGCCTGAACGCGCTGCTCTTGAGGAGCACGTGGCTGGTGGAGGGAGACTCGTCTCGTTCTCGGGCAACACGATCTTCTGGCGAGTACGACGTAGCGCCGGAGAGAACTCGGGGCCGACCATGGTCTGTCACAAGTACGCGAGCCTCCCGGACCCCGACGACCCAGGGTCGACGGGCGATCAGGCGGAGAACGATCCGCTGCACCCAGGGCCAGTCACCGGCATGTGGGCCGATCCATTGGTGGGTGAACCGGAGTGGACGTTGCTCGGGGCAGGATCGGCGTTCGGGTTGTATCACCGCTTTGGGCAGGCGACACCGCAAGGCGTCGGCGGGTATCTGGTGTCTCGGCCCGATCATTGGCTCTTCGCCGACACCGGGCTTCGCTACGGCGACGTCGTAGGGCGTGACCGGGGGATCGTCGGGTACGAGACGGTCGGTTGCCCACTAACCCTCGACGACTACCACCAGCCCCAACCCAGCGACGATGCCTTACGTCGTGGCGTGCCTGACTCAACCGAGATCGTCGGTTGGGTGCCGTCGGGCAACGTCGGAGTGGGGGAGTATCCAAAGTCGATCGCCGCGCTCAGTGACCAGGGCGATTTGGAGTTCATTGCCGAGCGGGTTTTCGCCGATGACCCCGATCCGTTGCTGCGGGCTCGCAACGGAAACTCGGTCATGGCGACCGTTGGCGACAACGTTGTCACGATCGGCACAACCGACTGGGTGTTCGGCCTCGCAGACGACGAGCAAGTCGCTCAAATCACCCGCAACGCACTGCGCGGACACTGACGTTCGAGTCAGGCTCGAGTGAATCCAACTCGCTGGGGATCAGCTGGCGAGGGAGGCGAGGATCTCTTTGAACTGGGCGTTGAGGTCGGAGTCGATGATCTCGCCGGCTTCGCCGTCGAAGGTGTCGTAAAAGGTTCCGACACCGAGGCTGCCGACGAGTTCCGCGCCGAAGAATGGTGCGGCGGAGGTTGCGCTGCCTAGTACTCCAGCACCGGCACGGCCTCCTGGGCTGGCGGCGAACATGGCCACCTTCTTGCCTTGGTAGACCTCCGTGTCGATGCGAGATGCCCAGTCGTAGACGTTCTTCCAGGCCGCGGTGTAGGAACCGTTGTGTTCGGCGAAGGAAACGATCACTGCGTCGGCGGCAGTGATCTTGTCGAAGAACTGTTGGGCGAGTTCGTGGATGCCGTTCGCCTGTTCTCGGTCAACGCTGAAGATCGGCATCTCGTAGTCGTTCAGATCGAGCATTTCCACGGTTGCATCCGCAATGAGGCCGTCTTCGATCAGCCGTGAAGCGTAGGTGAGTAGTTGACGGTTGATGCTGCTCTGGCTGCTGCTGGCAGGGATTGCGAGGATCTTCATGGCGTGCGTCCTTTCGGGGTGTTAACAACTATTTGGTATGCAGACCAACGGCTGACGTATCAACTTAGTCAATCCCTGAGGGTCGGCGCTTGGAGGTTCGGATGTGCCTGTCTAATGCGGCCCAACCTTCTTGTCCAACCGGTTCGTCTTGGA
>CAZTDG010000116.1:5408-9411 GCA_964612655.1 uncultured Acidimicrobiales bacterium
GGAACCATCTCACGATCGGTGGCGTTTGGTCGGCGAATGGGGGACATACAGCGGTGAAAGGCCGGGAAGTCACTCATTCATCCGAATAAAACAGATGGAGTGAATGATGAAAAAGTACATTTCAGCGCTGATGGCGCTTCTAATGTTGAGTGCCACACTGGCCGCCTCGCCGCAGGCAGCCAGCGCAGCAACCCAGGACTGTGATTACAGTTCGGCCGAACAAAATGGTGGCTGGGGTTGGGATCCCGTTGAGCGAGTGAGTTGTGCGCCCCTCACGGCGAACGACTCTTCGCAAACGACTGAACCAACGACCCCGCCAGTGCAAGCAACGCCTTCAGAGGCTCCAACGGTGAGCTATCTCGAGGTTGACGGCTACGTGACGGTGACCAACCTTCGCGAAGTGCGGGATTCAGCGATTCCGGACCTGGTCAAGCTCGACTACTTGCCAGCAGGAGTAGCCAGCTTCGAGGCGCTTTCCTCGGCGCAACTCGATGCTGCATTTGCCGAGCCGTCGGTTGTGAACCTCGCGGACGCAGCCATCGTAAATAAAGAGCTCGAGGACTATGCCTTAGAGGTGTTGGCCGAGGAGACCGGCGAACCGACCGCACGCATTCGTACGACGAGGGGATTTGGCAGCTTTCTTTCCGCCGTCATTAGCGGTGACTGTGGTGGTCGCTGGGAGCCGAGGCAGAGGTCGTTCTCTGAAGGCGGGCGTGTTACCCCTGAGGACCTTCGCCTCGATCGGTCCGGGCAGGTCAATGACAACCTTTCCTGGACGCTGACCGGACATGCAAATGTTGAGGCAGCGCTCGAGCTGGAAGGCGAGATCAACTACTCCCAGCGCCGCAACCCGTGCAGTGTCTTCCAGGGTACGTATCGGCTCCAGTTCGACTCAGCGAGCTTGGACGTCCTTGCGGAGGTCAAGGGCGACCTTGACGCCGCGGCCGAAGCAACTGCTCGCTTTCAGGATCGCTTGTGGGAGCACACCGAAAACCTCCTTGATTTCGAAACCGACGTCACCATCTTCGAGGTCATCGGCATCGAGTTCGCCGTTGTTGTTGATGTGAAGCTTGCTGTCGATGCCTTTGCTGAAGCGCAGCTGCGAGTCGAATCGCTTGTCGAAGATTCCTTCGTCATCGACGGAGCGTACGAAGCCACCGTGGAATGCACCGAAGAGGGCTGCGAAGAAGATGTGAAGCGACGCGACTTTGAGGTCACGAGTTCAGGTGCACCCAAGTTGGGCGCCCAATTCACTGGTGAGCTCACGATCGTGCCGTCAGCGGAGCTGATCGTCGATTTGGGAGTCAATCTCGAAATCGCGCAGCTGGAGATTACCGAACTGTTTGAGGTCAAGATCGGGCTTGTGGTCGAAGCCCCGACCCGACTGTTCCATACCCAGGGCAACCTGTGTTCTGATGCCGATGGCGATGGGAACAACGAGCATGTTCGTACCACCTTCGTGGAGATAAGTGCTGACCTGAGTGCCTATTACGAGATCGACGGGGAGAGGACCTGGCTCGAACACGACGAACTGGGGCAGGGCTCGTTCGAACTGGCGAACACCGCAGACCTCACCGGAGAGGCTGGCGCGACGAAGGATGTTTGGCGCCGCCCGATCTTCTTCGACGTCATCGGTGAAGGCGACAACTCGGCGTTCCAGCCGGTCGTTCGAATCACCGACACCGGAATCAACGTCGTTGGCGCCCGCGACTGCTTCCCGCTCGACGCCGATGAGGCTCGGTTCCAGGTGCACTACTCGGAGCACAACGAGCACTTCACCAACGTGATCGGGGACGACGTGTTGCGCTACGTGTGGACGCAGGAAGATGTCGTGCGGGCTCGCTACGTCTCTGACGACCACGTTGGACCATGGGTAGAGGTTCCTGTCCCGGGGCCGGGTCAAGAAGATGTGCCTGCCACTCCGGTTGCGGCCGAACCAGTTGCTACTACTCCAGTGAGTCAGAGCGGTCCGCCGGCTTGTGTCAGCACTGCCTCTGACCCAGACGGTGACGGCTATGGCTGGGAGAACAATGCCACGTGCCTCGTGTCTGACGCTTCGTTGAGCTCACTCTTCGCCGCGGTCCTTGACGCGGCGCAGTCTACGGTAGATGCCTTGCCGACGACGGCGCCGAACGGACGGCCGTACTGCGCTTCGGCCGCCTCTGACTCAGACGGTGACGGATGGGGCTGGGAAAACAACACCAGCTGCGTAGTTCGCAGCTAACTAGAGATCCCTTCGATTGATTCGGGGAGTCCTTCGGGGCTCCCCGAATCGTGTCGTCGGTGGCGGAGCGGGCTCAGGACCAGTGAGGCGCAGTGCCTCGGCCTAACAAGGGTGATACCGACAAAGACCCGTTTGCGCGCTGGAACATCAATTCAATCTCCATGACGTTCCTTGTTGGTGGCACCGAGGCCAACTGCACGTGGTGGAGCTACGAGATGCAATGATCGATGCAGTGAGGACAGCGGGTACCGAACTACAATAGGATCTCGCGGTGCCTGAGCCCGATCACGATCCCGTCATTGCGGGCTCAGGGTCCGGCGAGATTCGATCGTTGAATTCACTGCGGGGAATAGCGGCGATGATCGTGGTCGTGTCGCACTTTTCTGGTGTCACCGGTTGGCTCGGCGAGTTTCCGGCGAGTGGCGCTGGACAACTGGGCGTGATGTTGTTCTTCATCTTGAGCGGCTTCTTGATGGCGTATTTGTACTTGGGACAACCCTTTACCGCGCCGTCGTTACGTCGTTACATTGTTGCCCGGATTGCTCGGGTCGTGCCCCTGTTCGCCGTGGTGGTCGCGCTGTCGGCCGTTCTTCCGAGAATCGGCATTACCGGTGTGCTCTACGACCTGCCGACACGAGCGCAGGTGTTGTCCCATGTCCTGCTTCTCTCGGGTAAGAACATCTTGTGGACGATCCCCACCGAAATGCACTTCTACGCCGTGTTCGTCGTCCTCTGGGCGGTATTCCAAAAGACCTCCGTCGGACTGCCGGCCATTGTGCTGCTCGCCGCGACCGGGCTGGTGGCTACCGGCCGTTTCGCCGGCACGTTGGGCGAGATTCCCTACGAGTTCCGACTGCCGCAGGTCATCCCGTACTTCGCTGTCGGAGGGCTGCTCGGGGTGATCTACCGCAAGTGGCCGCAACTTCGACGCCGTCAACACCCGGCGTATGCTTCCGTGCTGCTGGTGGTGGTGCTGCTGTATCCAAGAGTTTTTGAGGAGCTGACCGGCGAACGCCATCAGTTGTGGCGAGACCCACGAGTCTTTGTCGTGATGAGCATCGTCTTTGCCGTCGTGCTATTCGGTGTGCCCAAGGAGTCGCCCGTCTTGGCGAACAAACTCGGCGACTTCGTCGGCCGAATCTCGTACTCGCTGTACCTACTTCACGTACCGGTGATGTGGGCAGTGCGAAAGCTGTCGTTGCCCAACCCGATTCGTTTCGTGATCTTTTTGGCCGTCGCGACTCTGGTCGCAACGGTGAGTTACCACTTGCTCGAACGTCCGGCGGCTAGGGCCGTCCGACGGCTTGGCGAACAACGCAGCGAACTGGAGTCTCTTCGTTTGCCTTCGCGCTAATCGGTGGCCGAGCGAGCAGCTCTAGCTGTCCAGCAGCGAGTCAGTGAGGTTCCAGTTTGGGTCAGCACATCTGGTGGCGGCGTTCCCTGGCTTCATCTTCGCTTGGACGATCGACCGAAGTACTACACACACCGCCCGTACATCCAGAGCTGACGTCATCAAGCCACGTTGGGGGAGCATTGAGCTGCTCCTCTAGAGCTATCCGGTGGCGATATGATCTCGCGCGTCGTGCAGATGGCATGCAGCTAAGAAAGTATGGGGCAATGAAGGCACGCAAATTGTTGCTCGCGGCTGTTCTTGGGATTGTGATTCTTGCCCCCAGCGCCTCAGCGACAGCACAGGGACCCCCTGTCACGTTCGAACAGGCCGATGGTCCAGACGACGCGTGCGAATGGCAAAACAACTCTGGCGTCCCATTTGAACTC
>CAZTDG010000117.1:0-9409 GCA_964612655.1 uncultured Acidimicrobiales bacterium
TCCTGTTCGAGCAGTTGGGGGAGCGGGGGGAGGCCGGCGAGATCATCGGGATGATCGAGGTCGCAGGCAAGATCTGGTGACGACACAATACGCGGCTCGATGCCGAGGCTGCGAGCGATCTCGCAGTGGCTGTCGAAAGACCCAGGCCCGTAGGCGAAGTCGAACCCGAGCGTTGCCGGAACACACAGGACGTTGGTGCCGTCGCCGTGGCGGTCGGGTGCGATCGAGATGGCGTTGTCGCTGAGCATCGGGCGCAGGTCTTCGACGAGTGGAAGATCGCCGTGAGCGATGATGAGACGGTTGGCGCCAAGCGCGGCGAGTAAATCCCGGCTGGCGCTCACGGCGTGGTTGAGTCCGGGCGTTTGGGGACGAAAGGCCACGGCTCCTCGCTCGGTGGCCCATGGAGCCACCTCCGAGTCGTCGTGGACGACCACTACCGGCAGCTCAAATGCAGCCTTCATCACCCGCTCGGCCATGGCTGCGATGAGTGCGCCGCGCTCGGACTCGCTAAGGACCGACTGCAGTCGTTGCTTGCCTCGATGAAGCGAACGCAGCGGTAGCACGACGACATCGGCACCTTGGAACGAGCTCGGTGGTACGTCCGGGTGAGGAAGCGCCATGACAGGAGTCTAGGGTTCGACCATGAGGTCTCTTCGTGACCGCCTGCGTGGTGCCCAGCCGGTGATCGAACCGAGCAGCATCGACGACGATGCCGTGACGGTCTGGAACAACCTGTACACCCTCGGTATTGGGTCGATCGGCGCAGTCGATGACCGTGGCGTTATCTACCCGGATCGGCGACCGTTGAGCGTTGAGGTGTGGTTCGGCGTTGGTGAGCGCTGGCTGCGAGGGGGAAGCGGAGACGGCGTTCGCCAGCTCCGTGTCAACGGGTTGCCGATCGTCGAAACGCGCCAACGAGTTGGAGAGTCCGACCTTGTTCAGACGGCTTGGGCCGATGAGTCAGGCGACGGTCAGGGCCGTATCAATATCGAGCTCGCTAACGAAACCGACGATGCCGTTATCGCCGCCGTTGTGGTGCGCCCCTTCGAGCGATTGTCGGCCGGTTCGATCTCGGCAATCCGCAGCACGGGCACGTTCATCGTCGCCAATGGGCGGCCAATCGTTGATCTCGGGCGCGAGCCCGGAGACTCGGCAACCGCATTAGATCTCGACCGAAGTCGTCCGGCCGTCCTCGAATCCGTCTCGCTACCTACCGGAGAGCGTGCGGGTTCAGAAGAGATGTCCGACGCCGAGGGGCGGGCGTCGCTCGCGGCCATGATTCCCCTGACACCTGGGGTCGAGCGCACCATCCAGGTACTCGACGGTCGCGAGGAAGCAACCATTGCTCCCGCCCCGCTCGATGCCGTGGTTCGAGGCTGGGCCCATCATGTTGGCTCGGCCGGTGAAGTTGACCTGCCGACATGGCCAAATCACTTGTTCGCCTCGCTTACATCAAGCCTGTTAGGTGCAGCTGGTGAACGTCGACGGCCACTCGGCGACCAGACTTGGAGCCTCACTGATGACGCCCTATTGGTTTGTGCCCTTGGCGCGACCGGCCTCGGTGAAGCGGGTACCGAGATTGTTGGAGAGCTGATCAGGAACTTGCGGGCTGGGAACGTTGAGCACGCTCGCTGGCCCGATGTTGCTGCGGCCTTAGCCGCCGTCGTCGACACCACAGATGGCCAGGCCCTGCTCACTCGAGAGCGAGAGACGGTGGCCTCGGTCGCCGGGTACGTGCTTTCGACTAGCAAAGACAATGCCATCACGACCTCGCTGATCGAGGCCGTAGAAATCTCCAACGGTCACGACGCCGCGGTCGACGCCGCTCAAATCGTCGGCAAGCCCGGCGACGGATCGACCGCCCGTGCACTGCTGCGTCACGGATGGACACAACCCTCCGATGAGCACCTCGCAGAGTCCAGCGGCGATCGACCTAGTGATCCAGAACAGGTCGCCTTCAACATGGTCGCCTCGATGCAACGAGGTACGCCATCGGAGCCACTGGTCGCACTCCGGTCTGCCGCCGGATCCTCGTGGCGCTGGACGCGGGATTCCTGCGGAGACAGCCCGCATGTTCGCGCTCAGCTCGCGATCGGCCTGGTGTCGTGGTGTCGACGCGTGAGCGTCACGCCATCGGGTCACGTCATCGATCTGCTGCCAGGGATGCGCCGGTCGTGGTACGGCCAGCCGGTGAGCTTCTCGCGGCTGCCCGTTGCCGGAGCTCGGCTCTCGTGTGCGCTGCGATGGCATGGCGCCCGCCCAGCATTGCTGTGGGAATTCAACGGTGACATGCCAGACGGCTACCGCCTGACGTGCGCAGCTCTCGATCCAGAGTTCGAGTCGAGGGAATCCTCGGGCGAAGTGCTGCTCAACGTTCCACCGGATGCGCAGTCGTGACCAAGGTTCGACAACTCCGAGGTTCGCTGAAGAAGTCGTCCCCGGGTTTGCGGGTCGAGTCGACGCTTTGGGAATCGGGACATGCGATCGTCGCCGGTGTCGACGAGGTCGGGAAAGGCGCCTGGGCTGGACCACTGACTGTTGGAGCTGCCGTCGTGCCCAAGGATCGCCGCATCTACAAGGTGCGCGATTCCAAGCTGCTCACCGAGGCTGAACGCGAAGCCATGTTCGATCGCATCGCAAACTGGTGTGAGGCCTGGGCGATAGGGCACGCATCGGCACGGGAATGTGATGAGCTCGGGATGTCCGATGCCCAACGCCTTGCCACCCGCCGCGCGCTCGATGGGTTGGGTGTAACCGCCGACCGAGTGCTGCTCGACGGCAAGTGGGACTTCCTCGGCGATGGGCGCGCGCAAACAATCGTCAAGGGAGAGCGCGTCAGCCTTTCGATCGCAGCGGCCAGTATTCTTGCCAAGGTGACTCGCGACCGAATCATGCGTGGACTTGCTGAGGAATTTCCGGCCTACGCGCTCGCCGAGAACAAGGGTTACCCATGCCATCGCCACCGCTCCGCGTTGCAGATGGAGGGGCCGAGCACCATCCACCGGCGAAGCTGGGCCTTCATGGATTCGTTGCGATGGCGAGGTATCAAGCGAGTGGTGCCCGACGACGGACAAGGACAGCTTTTCCTATGACTTCTGATTCCGCGCAGCCTCCAGTTCTTTCGTGGCGTGGTGTGCTCGCACTCTGGACGGTTGGCATCTGGGGCAGCCGGCTCCGCAACGCCGTAGTCGACGAAGAGCTGGTCGGCGGCGAACGCCTCAGCGCTATCGGGATCGCGGCGATCTTCGTGGGGCTTGGAGTGATCGTTGGATTCGGTGTGGTGCGGCGTCGTTGGGACTGGGCTCCGCTATTGGTCTTGGCCGCTGCCGGAATTGTGCGGTGGAGTATCCGCGGTCCCATCATCTTGATAAGCGACGAATGGACCGTCGGATTCAAGGTCGTACATACCGTGCTCTGGCTAGTGACCGCAGCCCTCAGCATCCTGGCGTTACGAGAGCATCCTCGTCACCGCGTCGTCGACGTCATCGCCACGGCGTAGTCAACGGTCCGCTGGAGGTCTAGACCCTCCAATACCGACCACAATCGAACGAAGAAATACTCCGACGGGTAGAATCTCCGCATGGGTCAGTTGGTGTCGGTCATTGAGAAGCCTTCGAATCGTGCGGGCATCGTCCGCTACGTGCTCAACCGAGCGTTGACGGGTATGGGTCACGAGCGCTTCGTGACTCGCGAAGACATCCACGGTGACCGTCCCGCCGATGAGCTCGCTCGCCGTCTTCTGGCGACCGGTCAGGTGGCCTCGGTGGCGATCAACTCCAATGTGGTGACCGTCGACCTCGAAGGCAACGACTCCTCGGGGCTCAAGGAGATCATCATCGATCTCTACACCTACTACGTTCCGGGCGTGGAGATTCCGACCGATGAAGAGCTGATGGCGCAGGTCGAAGGCTAGGAAATATCGCCCAGCTGATGCTGGGTGATCCAGGTATGCATGGCGATGCCGGAGGCGACGCCTGCGTTGATTGACCGCGTGGATCCGAATTGGCTGATCGAGCACACCATCTCGACGACCTCGCGCACCGCTTCGGAGAGTCCTGGTCCTTCTTGGCCAAAGACCATGACGCAGGCCTCTGGAAGGGTCGTTGTTTCGAGGGGAACCGAACCAGGCAGGTTGTCGATGCCAATCACCGGCAGCTGCTCAGATGCCGCCCATTCCACGAAACCTTCGACGGATTCGTGATGGTGCACGTGGTGGTATCGGTCGGTCACCATCGCGCCGCGCCGGTTCCAGCGGCGCTTACCCACAATGTGGACGCCCGCGGTGTTGAACGCATTGGCGTTGCGTACGACGGTGCCGATGTTGAAATCGTGCTCCCAGTTCTCGATCGCAATATGCAACGGATTGCGGGTTAGATCGAGGTCGGCGACGATCGCCTCACGAGTCCAGTACCGGTACTTGTCGACCACGTTCCGTCGGTCGCCCTCGGCGAGTAACTCGGGATCGAAATGCGGTTCAGTGGGCCAAGGCTCAGGGTGTGGACCGACACCGATTTCGTGCATGGGCACCACTGTAGGAGCGCACGCCCGTTACCTCACCCAATCGTGAAGTCGGGGAGGTCGAGTGCGGCGAGCTGACGCTGCAGCAGTTGCATCTCGATCGCGAGCGGATCTCGATCAGGATCGGCCAACCCAATCGGGCTGACAGTCGCGGCGGTGTTCGTTCCGCCGTCGGTCACAGTGGCGACGTCAGGTGCTGGCACATCGATGAGCGCTCGGTATCGGGAACCCGTGCGCAACACGTTCTGGCTGTACTGCTGATCGTGGTTGTATGCGAAGTAGGCGCGCAGCTCACCGGCGACGGTCGTCATGGTCGAGGTCGACGCGCACAGGTAGCGAGCCGATGCCAGCGACGCGTCGTAGATGTTCTGTGGATCTAGCTCGTCGTCGAGGTTTCCGTCTTGTTCGAACAAGCGCCAGGTGGAGGGGATGAACTGCATCGGTCCCACCGCACGGTCGAAGACGGTGTCGCCATCGAGGAGGCCGTCATCGCTATCTTCGATCAGCGCCAAGCGGCGAATGACTCGGGGAGGTGGCGGTGGCGCTGGGGCGGCTGTATCGGAGCCTTCTGCGGCCTCGGGGTTTGCGCCCGACTCGTCAGCCGGAGCGGCGGCTGCTTCGCCGGATTCTTGGGGCTGGGGATCTGGTTGGGGTGCAGGTTCGGCTGGAGCGGGCGCAGGTGGAGTAGAAGGCGGCACGATCTCGGTGGGCGCTTCACCAACGCCGGGGGTCTGTGGGACGGGGAGGACTTCGGTTCGAGAGGTCGGGTCTGGCGCTTCGCCGTCGGTGACGAACTCGGCGCCTTCAAGGATGCGTCCGTCGAGCGCTGGTCCCCGAATGTCCTCGGTCGTGTGGCCGTTGATGTCGAGCGTCGAGTTGGCGAAGTGGCCGTGGAACGACTCGATGTGCCCAATCCCGGCGAGCATCGACCAGTGAATGCCACATTGTGGCTGCTCGACGGCCAAGGTCCGTTCGGCGATCACGTAGGCGTTCAGTGCGACCAGTGGGATGTTGCTTCCGGCAACGAACTTCGGAAGGCGGGCGTGGAGGGCTACCTGGTATGTCGCTTCGGTACGAGCTGGTAGCTCGGCGATGTCGCGGCGGGTTTGTAGAAGAGCGAGCCGCTCATCTCGTAGCTCGCGCAGAACACCCCGAGCGTCACTGAGCTCGGCTTGGAGACCGCGGCGTTGCCGCTCTCGTTCGGCCAACTCGACCCGTCGTTCATCGAGCTGGGCGAATTGGTCTTCTCGGACCTCGTCGCTTACGACCCGTGTCTCGGTCGAAGAGCCATTCGGGTCTCCTAACGCTTCAATGTCGTCTTCGAAGATGAACGCCCGCAAGGCGAACTCGGTCACCGCCCCCTCCAGAATGGAAATCTCTTCGGCGAGGCGCGCTTCGTTGGTGCGTTCATGGTCGATCTCGGCCACGAGGCGGTCGATGGTTGGACGCCGTTGATCGATGTCGGCGGCGAGGCTATCGATGTCTCGATCGAGGGTGTCGAGGACCTGCAGCGTACGTACGTGGTTGGCGGTGATGGCGTCTAGCTCGCTGTTGTTGGTATCAACTTGGTCGACCCCAGCGGCAAAGATCGTGCTTTCGTGGAATTCGATGGGGTCGAACTCTGGTGCTGGCACGAGATTCGCCGGGTCCAGGCCAGCGAGCTGTGCCGGGTCAACCCATGGGTCGTCGTCGGTGTAGGGATTACCGACGATCGAGAAGTCGATGAGATCGTCAATGTCGGCGTCAGGAATGGCATCCGGTGCGGTTTGGGCTGCGGCGGGGGTGATCGTCGCAATGAGCATGACGGTGCAGACGGTGGCGATCCGCCGGAGTCGCCGTTGGGAAGTGCGGATCGAAGACATCCTTGCGGTGGTCGGCATCAACGCATCGCACTTGAGCCTTTTGACCTATGTCACGCCGCCTTTGGGGGACTGGGTTAGATCTTGTTTCGCTCGACCCAAAGGTCGCCTTGAGCGTGGGAAATCAGCGTGCGATATCTTCCGACCTCGCTTCCAGCGGTGTTTGCTCGATTTTGGGCGTTTTCCGCCTCTGCTCGAAGGTCGTCTGCGAGAGCGCGAAGTGTGGTGATCGCCCCTGTGGTCCGGCCGGAATGGATGTCTAGGCGATTTCTACTCCGGGTAGCCGCGCCGCCTTCCCAGGTGTGAGTCGTGTGTAGCCCCCATACCGGGGCCAAGATGGTCCCAAGTGGGTCGGTGTTGGTATCGATTCCCGCCGCGGCCGCCCGACACGCGGCGGCACGGTCATCGTAGTGTGCCTCTTCACGCTGCCAGTAGCCCAGGCTGCCTTGATAGGAATCAATGTTGGCTTGGAGCCGTTCCGCTTCGGTCGCATAGTACGTGGTACCAGTAGACATCATTTCACCCCTGAAATAATAAATAGTATTGAAATAGATTGAAACGCATTTACTGCGGAAAAGCAAGCCCAGCGACGCGAGTTGCAGAAAGCGAACAAACGTTCGATACTGGCCATATGGTCAATCCATCGAAGCAACACCTCGCCGACCTCGCCCATGTCGCTCCGTTGGTATTGGCCAAAGAACAGCTCATTGCCGTTCCGCCACCATTTCAGGATCTCCTACCAGCGGTAGGCCTACAGCGGGGATGGGCCACCAGCGTGGTTGGATCTCCAGCAGGGCGTGTCTTTGCCTGGGCCTTGCTCAGCGAGCTCACCCGCAGCGGAGGCTGGATCGCTACGGTCGACGTTTCTGGCATCAATCTGACCGCAGCGAACGAGGTCGGGCTGTCCATCGAACGGGTCTTGGTCGTCTCGGGCACGGATGCACAAAGTTGGGCGCCGACGATGGGCGCACTAGTGGGGGCGGTCGATGTGATCGTGTACGGAACCCCACGACATCGAGTCCAGCCGAGCGCGTTTCGCAAACTGATCTCTCGATGCCGAGAGCGCGGAACGGTGCTGATGCAATTGCCGAACAGGCGCCACGCAGCCAGCGGCGGGCTACCGGTCGAAGCCGACGTGTCTTTCGATGTGCGTCCAGTTGGTTGGAGTGGCCTGGGTGACGGTCACGGACGGCTTGCATCTCGAGCGATCGACGTCACGGCATCGGGGCGGCGAATACCAGGCCGGCCGCGCAAAGGAACCTTCATGGTCCCTGACGTTTGTGGAACGGTTCGCCCCATTTCCGCACCGGCCATTTCCGCCGAGCAGGACACTGCCCTCACGATCGTTCGTTGATGGTCGCTCCACAACGAGTGGCTTGTGTGTGGTGTCCGGACTGGCCAGTGGTCGCCTCGGGGATCTCGGCTGCGGTCCCGGGAGCGGTCCTGCACGCCAATCGGGTTATCGCGTCGTCCGCGGCTGCTCGAACCATCGGCGTCACCCGTGGGTTGCGTCGTCGCGAAGCCCAGAGCCGTTGCCCCGATCTCGTCATTGCCGAACGAGATTTGGCACGAGAGGTTCGGACCTTTGAAGAGGTCGCCGCTGCGGTCCAGGCTTTCACTCCGCGACTCGAGCTCACCCATGCAGGTACGGCTATCTTTCCCACCCGCGGACCTTCCCGCTACTTCGGTGGCGACGATGCGCTTGGAGTCAAGATCCATGACGCCGTGACCGACGTTCTCGATGACCGTACGACGTGTCACATCGGTATTGCCGATGGAATCTTCGCAGCTCGATTAGCTACCCGTCATCGACACGGAGCGGTTCACGTGATCGCTCCAGACGCGAGCCCGGACTTCCTCGAACCGTTGTCGATCACCACGCTCGGTCGCCCCGAACTCGTCGATGTGTTGTGGCGGCTAGGGATCGACACACTCGGAGCCTTTGCCGCGCTCGAAGCCGCTGATGTGCTGGGAAGGTTTGGCCATGTTGGGCTGCAGGCGCATCGCCAAGCTTCGGGTCTCGACGAACAACGAGCTGATGTCTCTGACCCTCCCGAAGACATGGAAGTATCCATCGAATTCGAACACCCAGTGGAACGGATCGACCAAGCCGCTTTCGCTGCTCGCAACGTAGCGGTAGCGCTGAACGAGAAGCTTGAACGCCGAGGGTCGGCGTGCTCGCGAGTAACGGTCGAGGCCGAGAGCGAACATGGGGAGCACTTCATACGCAGCTGGCGTCACGAAGGCGCGCTGTCGGTCGGTGCAATAACCGATCGAGTGCGTTGGCAACTCGATGGATGGCTACAAGCTCCGCCCCGGATTCGACCGACCGGTGGTCTCAGTCGGCTCGCACTGCGCCCCGATGACCTCATCGCTGCCGGTGGCCGTCAGCTCGGGTTTTGGGGAGGGGAAACCGAGGCCGACCAACGAGCGGGACGAGCTGTCGCTCGGATAGAAGGATTGCTTGGCGTCAATGGGGTGCAACTCGCTGAAGTTCGGGGCGGTCGCGAACCCATGGATCAGATCGAACTTCTTCCCGCAGGGTCGATCGACTTGACCGATCGGCGTGTGGCCCAACCAGACGAACGACCATGGCCTGGTCAATTGCCCGCTCCATCGCCTGCAGAACTCTTCTTCCAGACCGTCATCGAGCTAGTGGATGCCCAACATCGGATGATCGAAGTGAATGGCAGGGGAGAGGTTTCTGGCACTCCCACCTACATTCGCCGCCCGGGAAAGTCATGGCGCCGAGTCGACTCATGGGCTGGTCCGTGGCTGCTCGATGAGCGTTGGTGGGACCCCGAACGAGCACGTCGACGAGCTCGCTTTCAGGTCGTCGACGAGCACGGTCAAGCACTGTTGGTGTATCTGGAGAACAGCAGCTGGTGGCTGGCGGGGGTGTACTGACGAACAACTCGGTAACCTCATGGCCCATGAGTGAGGAACGCGAGCATCTGGACTGGGCAACCTACGGAATCGCTGCGAGGCAACTCGCAGCGCTCGTCGCGGAGGATGGCTATCGACCCGACATC
>CAZTDG010000118.1:0-9392 GCA_964612655.1 uncultured Acidimicrobiales bacterium
GGGTTGGGAATCTGCAGCGCACGTTCTTGCGTATCGGCTTCCGCGGCGACCAGCTTGGCCTCGCTGGCCTTCAGATCGTGCTTCAGTTCATTCGCCGCCTCGATCTTTGCCGGGCGATCCTCGGGGGTGGCGTTACCGATTGCCTTGGAGAGCGTGTTGCACCGTTGCCGTAGTTCTTCAACCTCGATCAGCAAGGCGCGTCGATCGGACTCGCTATTGGCTAGCTCGTCGAGCTGTTCGGCAGTGGCGCCCTTGGCGATTGCGCCATCGCGAAATACGGGATCGTTGATGTCTCGAAGATTGATCACTCAAAAGACGCTACCGCAGCAAAGGCGCGAGTCGGTCTATTCGTCGCGCATCACATGGACGTCGTGGGGATGACTTTCCCGCAAGCCCGACTGTGTGATCCGTACCAGGCGACTTCGGGTGCGCAGGGCCTGCACATCGCCGGCACCGGCATAGCCCATTCCAGAGCGCAGGCCTCCAGCCATTTGGCCGACGAGATCACCGATGGATCCGGCGTAGCGGACACGAGCCTCGACGCCTTCTGGGACGTGCTTTCCAGGTGCCTGGCCGCTGCCATAACGATCGGCGGCTCGGCCTCGCATGGCTCCTGCTGAGCCCATGCCTCGGTAGGTCTTCCACATCGCACCGTCGACGAGTTCTAGTTCGCCAGGGGCTTCGTCGGTACCAGCGAGGAGGTTGCCGACCATAACGGCGTGAGCGCCAGCTGCGAAACACTTCACGATGTCTCCCGAAGTCACCACGCCACCGTCGGCGATGATCGGGACGCCATGGTCGAGGGCGGCACGAGCGCATTCATAGATGGCGCTCATCTGTGGCATGCCCGCACCGGCAACGATTCGGGTGGTGCAGATACTTCCGGCACCGACACCCACCTTTACGACGTCGGCTCCCGCTTCGACGAGTGCGTCGACGCCTTCGGCGGTAACGACGTTGCCGCCCACAACAACGATCTCGGGCCAGCCCTTTTTGATCGTACGTACGGCCTCGATGACGCCGGCGGTGTGGCCGTGTGCGGTGTCGATCACCAACATGTCGACGCCAGCGGCGGCGAGGAGTTCGGTTCGTTCAGCAGTGTCGGTGACGCCGACGGCCGCTCCGACCCGAAGACGTCCAGAAGCATCGAGCGACGAGTTTGGCTTCTCGGTTCGCTTGTCGATGTCTTTCACCGTGATGAGGCCAGCGAGGAGGCCCTTGTCGTCGACGAGGGGAAGCTTCTCGATCCGATGCTGGTGCAGGATCGCCTTGGCCTGTTCGAGCGTGGTGTCGACGGGTGCGGTAATGAGCCCGGAGCTGGTCATGTAGGACGTGACGGGTTGGGCGTACTCGTCTGGAGTGCAGAATCGGACGTCGCGGTTGGTCAAGATCCCGACGAGCTGTCCGTCGGCTTCACAGATCGGCACGCCACTGATGCGGTGCGTTGCCATCAGGTTCTCGGCGTCCTGGAGCGTAGCCGTCGGCGGAAGCGAGATTGGATTGGTGATCATCCCCGCCTGAGCCCGCTTCACCAGGTCGACCTCGGCCGCCTGATCCTCAGGTGAGAGGTTGCGGTGCAAGATGCCGATGCCGCCCTCCCGAGCCATAGCTACGGCCAACGGGGCTTCGGTGACGGTGTCCATCGCTGCTGACAGCAGCGGCACTCGAAGCTCGATCGACCCCAATTGGGTCGTCGTGTCCACGTGATCGGGTAGGACTTCGCTGTAACCGGGGACGACGAGAACATCGTCGAATGTGAGTGCTTCACCCCCAGCGAAAAGTGCTTTGTTCGGATCGGGAATCTCGGAAGCGCTCACCATAAATCAAACCTAGCGTCCGACGGCCCTCCGTGCGCTCCCGAAGGGTGGTCCGAACGGCTCAATCTTGCTATTTGCTTAGGAAGTTCGAACGAGTTGCGGGCGACCAATGCGAACCTCGGTGCCCGTCGTGAAGTGCACGAGTGGTTCGGACTCCTGGGCCCTATATCCAGCCGATGTCACTAGCTCGTCGCGCAGGTGAACAACCGTGGCCTGATGCAACGGCCAGACACCGTGCTCGACAGGTGCATACAGCAGACGCTCGCGGTCGCCTTTCCCAAAGGTTGAGAACAACCCCCATCGCGCCGTCAGGAAATGTTCGAGCGGGGTCTGGTCCGCATCATCAATCCGCTCCCCGACCTCGATTGCAGTTTCGTTGCTCGCCCCTTTCGGGCCCGGCCAACGACGCTGTGAACGATATGCCCAGACTGGTCCGGCCGCGGTTGCTGACATGTCAGCCCAGAAGTACGGCAAGCCGTACGCAGCTCGCGCCATCGCGGTGGCCGACAGCCGACCCGCTTCAAGCGAGTGGAACCACACGCCGGGGGTGCCGTCGGGTCCAACGACATAGGTCCGCACGTTGGTCTCGGGAAACCGGCCTTCGCGCGGTATCGGAATGCCCCCGGGCAGTTGGACTTCCATCTCAAAAGGGACAAGGCCAACCCAAGCCTGACCTTCATGAGTGTCCACGCTGAGGCCTTCGGGCAGCAGCGCTTGCACATCTGAGGGTTCTACGGGCCAATGGATGAACGTCAGATTGCGCCACCACATTCGCATTACCTCGAACCGAATGTGATGCGGGCAAATGGGCGAGTACGGATCGACGAGGTCGGCCATCCACCCATTGAAGCTCGTTTGGTAGTTCGTTGGCGACCCGAACCACGAGGTACCGGCACGGGCCTAGCGATCCAATCGTCGGAACGAGAACCGCTCCGACTGTTGGCGTGCCGGTCGAGTCGAGTGAAGTCCTAGTTAGGTAGCTACGCCGCCGTAGGCGATCCCGGTGAGGTGATGCATCTCGCGGTCGAACGTGGTGAGGTCTGTCGTCGAGAACTTGCTGAGGGCATCGTGGCCACAAGCTCGAGCCATGACCGACATGAGTTCGGTGGCCGATTCGAAGTACCGGCCGAGGCGTTCGGCGGCCTCGTCGACTGGGAGCCGAGCGCGTAGCTCCGGCTTTTGGGTGGCGATGCCAACCGGGCAGCTGTTGGAGTTGCAGGCTCGCATGCCGATGCAGCCGATCGCTTGCATCGCCGCGTTCGAAACCGCAATCGCGTCGGCGCCCAATGCGAGGGCCTTCGCGAAGTCCCACGGGGTGCGAAGCCCGCCGGTGATGACCAACGTGATGTCGTCGCGACCCGCTTCGTCGAGGTGGCGTCGTGCTCGGGCGAGAGCAGGAATCGTCGGCACACTGATGTTGTCTCGAAAGATCGTCGGAGCCGCACCGGTGCCGCCACCACGGCCGTCCAAGATGATGTAGTCCACGCCGATACGCAGCGCCGCGTTGATGTCGTCTTCGATGAGTTGGGCGCTCAGCTTCGCGCCGATTGGTACACCACCGGAGGCCTCTCGGACCTCGGCTGCGAAGGCTTTGAACGCGTCTTCGTCGGTGAGGTTGGGGAACGTGGACGGGCTGATAGCGTCGCTGCCAGGTTCGAGGCCGCGGACCAATGCGATCTTTCCTTGGACCTTGATACCCGGCAAGTGGCCGCCGGTACCGGTCTTGGCTCCTTGGCCGAACTTGAAGTGGAAGGCCTGGACATCTTTGACCTTTTCGAGGTCCCAACCGAATCGGCCCGACGCGAGCTCGTAGAAGTAGCGGGAGTTCGCCTCCTTCTCTTCGGGGAGCATGCCTCCCTCACCCGAGCAGATGCCGGTGCCAGCGAGGTCGGCACCCTTGGCGAGTGCAACTTTGGCTTCTTCGGACAGCGAACCGAAGCTCATGTCGCTGACGAACATCGGGATGTCGAGGTGCAGCGGCTTGGCGGCGTTCGGGCCGATCACGGTCTCGGACGAGACGGGGTAATCGTCGAGCAATGGGCGACGAGCGAGCTGCGCGGTCACGAACTGGATGTCGTCCCACAGCGGCAGTTGGTCACGGGGCACGCCCATTGAGGTGACCGGGCCGTGGTGGCCCGTCTTCGAGAGGCCTTCGTTGGCCAGTTTGCGAATCAGCGCAACGTGGGGCTCGTCTGGGGTGCCGTGCACGTCTTGGTAGGTGCCTTGATAGGCGTCATGGTCGTACGGCTGCGGGTGAATCTTCTCAAATGCGAGAACCTCTTCGGCATCGACCATGACCTGGCCGTCTTCGATCCACGACGAGAACTTCTCCAGGACCTCGACGTTGTTGTACGCACTAACACCGGTACGAATTTGGTAGTCCCAACCGTGCAGGCCGCAGATGATGTCTTCGCCCACGATGTGGCCATCGGCGAGGAGCGCGCCACGGTGGAGGCAGCGCCCGAAGAGCACCGAATGATTGGTCGTGTCACCACCGTCGTCGTAGCGGATGATGACCAGGTCGACGTTCGACACGCGAGCCGCTGCTGGCTCGCGATTTTCAAGCTTGTCCCATTCGGCGATCGCCACTGGTTGCATTCGGGGTTCCTCGGTTCGCTCTATTACGAGCGCTCAGGTTAGCAACACGTAGCTGGCCAATGCCCAGAGGGGTCCCCGGCGAATTCATGGAACGACCGTGGGCTAGCGTCAGAGGCAGAGTCGCTAGAGGTATGGGGAGCACAGATGACTGCGATAGTGCAACGGTTGGACCTCCGTTTGCGAATACTCGGAGTTCTGGCGACCATCGCGTTGCTCACCGCAGCGTGCGGGTCTGGAGCCGACACGGCGATTGAGCCTTCGGTGGCTTCGGCGCCGGTGCAGTGTGTTGATTCGTCGTCGATCGCGGAGCTGCTCGCTTCTGGCTCACCGGTATTCGATTACGAGCCGGCTCCCGACATTGTGTCGTTGGCTGACCAGAGCGATCTCGTCGTGATGGGCACGTTGGCGTCAGCGGTTCGAGTGGAGAGTCCCGAAGCAGTCGAGGTGATCGGCGGCGAGCAACTGACCCGTGTGGAGCTTGCCAACGCAGTGCTGCTCGGCGAAGTCGGCGATGGGGAGCGAATCGAATTCGAGCTGGACCGCAGCTTCGCGATCCAGTCGACGTGGACCCAAGGTGACGATCCGCTCGGTGAGCCGGTGCTCTTCGACAGCACGAGAACGCAATTCATTGCCTTCCTGAACAGCTCTGGGCTGCAATCGGATCCGTGGATCGTTCCACCCCAGGGCCTACATGTGTGGTGTGTGGGTGATACCGAGGTGCAGAGCGTCATCGATTCGGTGCCGTTGAACTCGACGTTCGCTCCGGGCGAATTCGAGCTGGCAGTCTCCGAGGCGCTCATCCCCACCTCGTGAACGGTTCGGGCCTGGTCCCAACCAACTACTATTTGCCGATGGACTTACCGGATCTCCAAGCCGAGGCACGCATCGCACGCCGCTATAGCGAGGCGCTCATCGACGATCTCTCCGAAGACCAGGTTCTGTGGCGCCCGAATGAGAACAGCAG
This sequence comes from uncultured Acidimicrobiales bacterium, assembly GCA_964612655.1. Lineage (GTDB taxonomy): Bacteria > Actinomycetota > Acidimicrobiia > Acidimicrobiales > SHLQ01 > SHLQ01. The sequence goes on from CAZTDG010000118.1 coordinate 5,380, forward strand.
CGCGATTGGCTGGCATCTCGGACATCAGGGGGCGGTCAACCATTTCATGGTCCGCAACCTGACAGCCGCGACGCCGAGCATAAACGGAGACTTCGATGCGCTGTTCGATTCGGCCACCGTCGAACAACAGCGTGGTGAACTTCCGCCGGTGGGCGAGATTCTCCAGTTTCGGGCTGACGTCGCCGAGCAAACGATGGCGACCGTGCAGCGGATCGCCGATGGCGACGTAGGTGCCCCCGAACAACTCACCCAGATCGCCCTCGGCATGGTGCGCGCAATGATCAATCACGAGTACCAGCACGCGAAGTGGATCGGTGAGGTGCGCCACGACCTCATCGGTGCCGAGGCGCCCGCCCCAGAGTCAACGAACCTGCGCAATGTCGAGGGCTACTGGATGATCTAGTCGGGCTAGAAGAGCCGACCGAGCGCGGCCGCTCCGATGATCGCGACGAGCATCGCTATGCCGACTAGGGCGCTCGTCTGTCGGTTGTTCGTGCGAGCAATGCTTTCGATTTGGGAGATGGCGGTGGAGAAGGTGGTGAAGGCCCCCAACGCCCCAACACCGAGGATCAACTGTCGGTCTGCGCCTTGCTGCGTGGTGAGGATGCCGCCGGACGATCCTGGGAAGAGCCCGGGATCGGCAAGCCCGCTGAGCGCACCGAGAGCGAACGCACCCACGATGTTTATGCCAGCAATAGCGATCAGTTGCTGATCGAACTTCTCTCCCGCACTCAGGACGCCTCGAACCCCTGCGCCGAGGCCAGCGGCGATGAGGAACCCGATGGCTACGTCGAGCGAGCGGCCAGCTACGTCGACGAGGCCAGCCGTCAGCCCGGTGAGCGCGGCGATGGCGGTGAGACCCAAGACCGCTGCGGCCATCGGATGTTTCGGGCCGAGCTTTCGTGTTGAGCTGAACGCTGTCAATCCCACCCCGACCGAGAGCACCGCATAGGCGACAACTATCCACAGCGGAGCGACCGACACCCCGGTCACCAGTTCCACCGCGAAGGTCGACATGGTGGTCAACCCACCGCAGAAGCCCGTGGCGGCGAACCAGCGCAGCTGACCGGGGCGCGGCTCGTGGGCCAGTAGCCCGAGTGCGGCGGAGCCAGCGATGTTTGCGATGAAGGTGCCAACGACTCCCGGGTCGCCGAAGGTCGTCATGCCGAGGCGTGCCAGAGCGCCGAGGGCGCCACCGAGGCCGACGAGGGCGAATTGGTGGAACCGATGCATCCCCACACGCTAGGACCCCGAACCCGTTGGCTTGTCGATTGCTCGGAGAGTCGTCGCCTTCGCCCGTATGGCTGGCAAGCTATCGACATGGATCTCTCCGACCAGCGGGTCAGCTACGAGGTGGACGGGCTAGACGTTGCCGATCTACACATCGATCCATTCGTTGCGTTCCGGGCCTGGTTCGATGAGGCCGCGGCAGCGGGGGAGGGCGAACCCTACGCCATGGTGCTGTCTACCGTCGACGGCTCCGGTCGGCCCAGGGGACGAAACGTGCTCCTGCGCGCCGTCGATCACGGGTGGGTGTTCTACACCAACTACGACTCGGCGAAGGCCAAGGCCCTCGAAGCGAGCGGCTTGGCCGGGCTGACCTTTAGCTGGCTCTCCCAGCACCGCCAGGTCCACATCGAAGGTTCGGTCGAACGTGTCACCGATGCCGAGTCCAACGCCTACTTCGCCAAGCGCCCCCGGGATAGCCAGCTCGGCGCCTGGGCTAGCGACCAGAGCTCACCGATTTCGAGTCGCCACGAGCTGCAGGAACGTCTGGCCGAAATCACCGAACGCTTCGAGGGAACCGACGTTGAGCGACCGCCGTTCTGGGGTGGCTACCGAGTCGTGCCTGAAGAGATCGAGTTCTGGCAAGGCCAACCAAGTCGCCTGCACGACCGTGTTCGCTATCAGCGGGTCAGTGGTGATTGGGAACGCGAACGGCTGAGCCCGTAGCGCCGCCCCCATTCTGGGGTCCTGCGACGCGAACGTAACGGTGTTGCTAGGGACTCGTTGTCACGATCGCTAGTTCTCTCCGGGCGGGCTAATCAAAACTGGCGATCGCCCCGAACATTGTCTTACGAACACATTCTCGTTGCTTTCCGCCGAGCAACGGGAGGGGGCCCAGTCTTTCGGACTGGGCCCTCTTTCTGTCCCAGGGTCGGCTCTACACTGCTTCGATGGCTCGGGAACTAATCGTGTTGGGAACAGCTTCGATGCTGCCCACGCGCCATCGCGCACACAACAGCTACGCCCTTCGGTGGGACAACCAACTCATCTTGTTCGACCCGGGCGAGGGGGCACAGCGTGGATGCACGCTGACCGGCGTGTCGATCGCGAAGGCGACGGCGGTGTGTGTGACGCACTTTCACGGTGACCATTGCCTCGGACTTCCCGGGATCATCCAGCGGCGATCGTTTGAGAACGGCTCCTCGCCGAAGTCCTCCAAGCCGCTGCCGATCTTCTATCCGGGTGACGGTCAGGAGTACTTCGACCGTTTACGCCACGCTTCGATCTTTCACGACAGCAGCAACGTAGAGATGCGTCCGGTAACCGAGGCAGGGCCACAGTCGTCGCTCGGCAAAATCGAGCTGAGCGCTCAGCCGTTGGTGCACCGCGACACCTGCTTTGGGTATCGCCTCGATGAGCCCGACGGGGAATCGGTCGACTCCGAGCTACTGGCGCAGTTCGAGATAGAGGGCCCGGACGTGGGACGTCTTCTCGCTGAAGGGTGGCTCGATACGCCCAAGGGTCGGGTGACAGCCGATCAGATCACGCGTCCGCGACGCGGTCAGTCGATGGCGTTTGTGATGGACACCTTGCCGTGCGAGGGAGCCCTCGAACTGGCCAAGGGCGTCGACATGTTGGTCATCGAGTCGACCTACCTCCACAGCGAGGTAGAGCTGGCGGAGAAGTACATGCATATGACAGCGCATCAGGCGGCTGAACTGGCAGCGGAGGCCGGGGTTCGCCGACTGGTGCTCACCCACTTTTCCGCCCGCTATCCCAACAACGACGTCTTCGCTGAAGAAGCGAGCGAGTTCCACGACGACGTGGTCGCGGCCGATGAGCTAGCAACTATTGCGATGCCGCCTCGGTTGGCCAGCGGCGGTTAGCTGGCCGCCCTTCGAGCTGCCGAGAGTTTTGCGTGCCGGGCTTCGAACGGGTCCATACCTTCGTTGAGCATTGCGATGTCATCGGGTTCGCCGATGATCGCGACGCCGTCAAAGGCCAACAGCATGACGCCCGGAGTTGGGATGACCAGTTCGCCGTCGCGCTCGATGAGGGCGAGGATGCACGACTCGGGCAATTCGAGTTCACCGATGGTGCGTCCGAGCTGCTCGACCAGGAACGGCATCGTCTCGACAGGTCCGTGGTAGAAGTGATCGTCGCGCATGAGTACGCCGTTCAAGGTCTTCTCGTCGGTTGCCCCGAGCCAGCGTTCGGTGAAGTTATCGCTCTGTACGACCTCGGCAATGTGCCCAGCCAAACGAAGGTCGAGGCCGACCGGCCGGTCTGGTGCCACGAGGAACAGCAGGGTGTGTGCCTCGTCGACGTCCTCGAGTTCGTCGAGTTCTTCCAGATCCTCGAGCATGAGGGTTACTTGCTTGGCGAAACGACAGACAATGAGTTCCGGTTGTTCGACATCACGCATCGGGCTGATCGACATGTGGACGCCTTCGCCGATCGGCCGGAAGACCATCGAGTCGTCGAACGCCGCAGCGACCGCGACGCCCTTGTCGAACCGGTCTCGGGCGGTCTGGCGCAGCAGTGAGTTCAGCGCCTCGCGGTCGAACGTCCCGTCCTGAACGTCGATGACTGCAGATCGAGCGATGAGCGCTTCGTAGGAGAGGTTTTCTTCTTGGGTGCGGTCGTGGATGATCGTCATGAGCTCTCGCTCAAGACCCTCGTACTTCTGCTCGCCAAGGCGTTGGTGCACATGGAAAATGGCACCACGGCGTTCCAGGTTTCCGGACGTGTAGTAGCGGTACCAGGCGACGCAACCAATGAGTAGC
>CAZTDG010000119.1:0-9303 GCA_964612655.1 uncultured Acidimicrobiales bacterium
GTTCATGATGGCCTATGCCGCACTCGTCGTCGGCGGCTTCTTGTTGGTGACGTTGCTGGGAGGCGGGTTAGAAGAGTCACTCGCCGGAGTGATCGGCTCGCTCGGAAACATGGGGCCAGCGCTCGGTGCCGCGGGACCGACCGCCACGTTCCTGGACGCCTTTCCGGCGCCCGCGCGAATAGTCCTTGCATTCCTCATGCTGGTCGGCCGACTCGAATTGTTCGCTGTCTTGTTGATGTTCGCGGCGCCACGTCGGTCGCTACGCAAGATTCGCCCCCACCGTCACTCCTTCTAACTTCGAATTGGCCCTTGGTTTGGCTAGGGCGGGGTTGGCTAGCACTGGGTCGACTAATACTGGGTTGACCTAGCGGAGCAGTTCGGCGAGCAGCATCGTCATATCCCACGGATCTTGGGACCCCGCGAGCTCTCGGCACGAATGCATCGCCAGCTGCGGGCAACCGACATCGAGGGCACGCATACCAAGTGATGCGGCCAACGTCGGGCCGATCGTGGAGCCACAGCCAAGATCGGTGCGATTGACGAACGCTTGGGTGCGCACCCCGGCACGCTCGGCAGCGAGATGGAATTCTGCAGCCGTGGCGGCGTCGGTGGTGTAGCGCTGGTTCGCGTTGTGCTTCAACGTCGGACCACCGTTGAGCGCAATGTGATGCTCGGGTTCGTGGCGATCGGCATAGTTGGGGTGGGTGCCATGCGCGTTGTCGGCCGAAACGCACAGACCGTTGCTCATGGAGTTGGCCAGATCACCTTCGGAGCCGCCGAGGTCGGTGTTGATCTGACTGAGAAGGCGGGGGAGTAGGGCGGTCGCAGCGCCGGTATGGCTGACCGAACCAACCTCTTCATGGTCGAACAACGCCACGATCGAGACCGCATCGTCACTGTTGACCCCGGTGAGCGCGGTCAACGCCGCATGGCACGAGAGTTGATTATCGAGCCGCGGCGCACTGATGAATTCAGCGTCGACGCCGATCAGCGCGCTCGGCGTGATGTCGTGGAGCATCAGGTCGCTGCTGAGGATGTCCGATGCACCGACTCCGGCAGCCTCGGCGATCACCTCAGAGATTCCCTCGTCGCCCAGGCCATAGATAGGGGCGAGGTGGCGCTGCTTGTTGAGCAGCAGCCCCTTTTGTGAGATTTCTCGGTCGAGGTGAATCGCGAGCTGCGGGATGCGCAGAATTGGTTCGTTGACAAGAACCAGTTGCTCGGTTGCGTTGCCAGAGCCGTCTCGCACCAGCACCCGGCCAGACATGCCCAGGTCCCGGTCGAGCCATGAATTGAGTAGCACTCCGCCATATACCTCGACGCCGAGGCGACGGTAGCCGTATGCATTGGCATCAGGGTTTGGCTTCAGACGCAGGTTCGGGCTGTCGGTGTGTGCACCGACCAGGCGAATGGGCGCCCCTGGAGCAATATCGCTCGACGCCCGCCACGCGAGCAGTGATCCATCTCGCTGAAGGTAACGAGTGCCGGTAAGCCCGCCGCTGGTCCCTGGCTCGGCGGCGGCGTATCCCGCGGATTCGAGCAACTCGACGCCAGTCTGCACGACGTGGAACGGCGACGGCGACGTATCGATGAACCGAGCGAGTGACAGAGCGTGAGCGCGATGCGCCGTTGGATCCTTGGCCATATAGACATAATGGCCTCTCCGGAGCCGCCCTTGGTGTTGGTTACTGGAACTTCGCGCCGGTAATCTAGAGACAACTGGCTGGGCCAACGTCGTCCCACTTGCCGATTCACGAGAACCAAGACTGGACGACAATGCTTGACGGATTGCCCCCGCGGCAAGGCCTCTACGACCCTGCCAATGAACATGATGCCTGCGGGCTGAACTTCGTATGCGACATTCAGGGTCGCCCAAGCCACGACATCGTGGTGCGCGGACTCGGCGCGTTGTGTGCGCTCGAACATCGTGGAGCAGCGGGATCTGATCCTGAGGTTGGCGACGGTGCGGGCATCCTCCTGCAGGTGCCTGACCGGTTCCTACGCGACGTGGTTGACTTCGAGCTTCCAGAGCCTGGCACGTATGCAACCGGCATTGGGTTCCTCCCTCAAGACCCGGGTGCAGCCGCAAGCGCCAAGGCCGAGATCCAACGGATCGCCGTCGAGGAAGGCCTCGTGGTCCTCGGATGGCGCGACGTGCCGGTACGTCCCGAAACCATCGGCGCTGGATCGCGGCTCACCATGCCATCGTTCAGCCAGCCGTTCTTCACCTCAGCGAGCGGCGATCTCGCAGGACTCGAACTCGACCGTGTTCTCTACATCGCGCGCAAGCGGTTTGAACATGACATTCATCTTCCCGCTGGCGCAGACGAAGCCAACGAAGCGATGGGTGGCGCATCGTCGATGCATGACGGCGTCTACTTCCCGTCATTGTCGGCACGCACCATCGTGTACAAGGGCATGCTCACGACGGCTCAGCTCGGCGTGTTCTACCCGGACCTCACCGACGAACGATTCGAATCGGCCCTCGCGCTTGTCCACTCACGCTTCTCTACCAACACCTTCCCGGCGTGGGCGCTCGCTCACCCGTATCGCTTCGTCGCACACAACGGCGAGATCAACACGATCAAGGGCAATCGCAACTGGATGCAGGCACGGCAGTCGTCGCTGAAGTCCGATGTGTTTGGCGATCGCCTTGAGAAGGCCTTCCCGATCTGCACGCCTGGGGCAAGTGACACCGCGGGCTTCGATGAGGCCCTGGAACTGTTGACATTGTCGGGCTACACGCTGCCCGAAGCCGTGCTCATGATGATCCCCGAACCGTGGGAAAACCATGCGTCGATGTCTCCCGAGCGGACCGCTTACTACGAGTTCTTCTCTACGTTGATGGAGCCGTGGGACGGACCGGCATCGGTCTCGTTCACCGACGGCACCATGATCGGCGCGGTATTGGATCGAAACGGTCTACGTCCGTCGCGCTACTGGGTGACGAGCGATGGCTTGGTCGTTATGGCCTCGGAGGTCGGCGTCGTCGACATCGACCCGGACAAGATCATCGAGAAGGGACGGCTCGAGCCGGGACGAATCTTCTTCATCGACACCGAGCAGGGTCGAATCGTTCGCGATGACGAGATCAAAGAATTGGTGTCGAACGCTCGCCCTTACGGCCAGATCCTTGACGCTGCGTTGACCAACATCGATGACCTGCCCGAACAGGACGATGATCGACGCCACGATCTGCCGCTTCCCGCCCAACAGCTCGTCTTTGGCTACACCCACGAAGAGCTGAAGGTGTTGCTCAAGCCGATGATCGCGAACGGCAAAGAGGCGCTCGGATCGATGGGAACCGACACGCCCATCGCTGCGCTTTCCGAGCGCGCGCGACTGCTGCCCGACTACTTCCAACAGCTCTTCGCTCAGGTTACGAACCCGCCGCTCGATGCCATTCGAGAGGAACTGATCACTGCGGTCGGCACGACACTCGGTCCGCGAGGCAACCTGCTGGACCCCGGCGCCGATCCTGCGAAACAAATCCGGATTGGTCACTCGGTGCTCACCCCGGATCAGTTCCCACGGTTGTTGCCGGGCAGTTCCGAGGTATCGAGTGTGGTGCTCGATCTCGTCTACCCAATCGACGAGGGCGGCGAGGGCTTGGCTGCGGCGGTCGCTGGACTCCGAGACCAAGCCGACGAGGCCGTCGCCAACGGTGCACAGGTGCTGATTCTCAGTGACCGAGCTGTCTCGGTTACACACGCGCCAATCCCCGCGCTGCTCGCGACCGCAGCTATTCATCATCACCTCGTGTCTTCGGCGACGAGGATGCGGACCGATCTCGTGGTCGAGACGGGCGAAGCACGAGAAGTGCACCACATCGCAACGCTGTTGGGCTTTGGTGCCCGAGCCGTCTTCCCGTACACCGCATTCGAGACGATCGCCGAAATGGTCGAAGCCGGTGCCCATGGTCTCGACGTCACGTTGGCCGATGCGCAGAAGAATTATGTGAAGGCCGTCGACAAGGGCCTCCTCAAGGTGATGTCCAAGATGGGTATCTCCACGGTGGCTTCCTACACGGGTGCCCAGATCTTTGAGGTCATTGGTCTGTCGAGCGAAGTCGTCGACGAGTACTTCGGCGGTATGGCTAGCCGACTCGGCGGCGTCGGCATCGATGTGATCGCACAAGAAGTGCAGAAGCGCCACGTACGGGCCTTCCCCAAGACACCCAATCCGCGACGGGCACACCGTTCCCTCGAAGTGGGCGGCGAGTACCAGTGGCGTCGTGAGGGGGAGTTCCATCTGTTCAACCCGGACACGGTCTACAAGTTGCAGCACGCAACCCGCGATGGTCGCTACGACATCTTCACCCAGTACACGAGCGCGGTGAACGATCACGCCGCGAACCTCTCTACGTTGCGCGGGCTGTTCAAGTTCGACTCTGAGCGCAAGTCGATTCCTATCGACGAGGTCGAGTCGATCACCGAGATCCTGAAGCGATTCTCGACCGGAGCCATGTCCTACGGATCGATTTCCGCCGAAGCACACGAGACCCTCGCAATCGCGATGAACCGGATCGGCGCCAAGTCCAACACCGGTGAGGGTGGCGAAGACGATATTCGCTTCGAGACCCTTCCGAACGGTGACTCCAAGCGTTCCGCCATCAAGCAGGTGGCATCGGGCCGTTTCGGCGTCACCTCCAACTACCTGGTGAACGCCGACGACATCCAGATCAAGATGGCCCAGGGCGCGAAGCCGGGCGAAGGCGGACAGCTACCCGGTCACAAGGTGTACCCGTGGATCGCGAAGACCCGCGGCTCCACTGCCGGTGTCGGCCTCATCAGCCCGCCGCCGCATCACGACATCTACTCGATCGAGGATCTGGCTCAGCTGATCTATGACCTCAAGAGCGCGAACCCTGTTGCCAGGGTGCACGTCAAACTCGTCAGCGAGCTCGGCGTTGGAACCGTGGCTGCTGGCGTCTCGAAAGCTCACGCTGACGTCGTGTTGATCTCCGGCCACGACGGCGGCACCGGCGCATCGCCGTTGACGTCGGTTAAGCACGCCGGATCGCCGTGGGAACTCGGACTCGCCGAAACGCAACAGACCCTGCTGCTGAACGGCCTGCGCGACCGGATCGTGGTCCAGGTCGACGGACAACTCAAGACCGGCCGAGATGTGGTCATCGCGGCGTTGCTCGGTGCCGACGAGTACGGCTTCGCAACCGCACCGCTGGTGGTTATGGGATGCGTGATGATGCGCGTCTGTCACCTCAACACCTGCCCGGTCGGCGTTGCGACTCAGGACCCCGAACTCCGCAAGAAGTTCAGCGGGACGCCTGAGTTCGTTGTCAACTTCTTTGAGTACATCGCCGAAGAGGTGCGCGAGATTCTCGCCGAGCTCGGTTTCCGTTCTCTCGAGGAAGCGATCGGACACGCCGAGGCCCTCGACATGACCGACGCGATCTCGCATTGGAAGGCCGATGGTCTGGACCTGTCGCCGATCCTCTACGTCCCGCCGCTACTCGAAGGTGAGAGCCGGTCTCATGACGGTGCACAAGATCATCGTCTCGAAGAGGCGCTCGACGCCGAACTGCTTCGAACCGCTGGATCCGCGATTGCCGGTGGCACCCCGATCACGATCAACACCGAGATCCGAAATGTGAACCGCAGCGTCGGTACCCAACTCGGCTATCACCTGACAAAGGCCCATGGTGCAGCGGGCTTGCCCGACGACACCATCGCCATCAACGCCGAAGGCTCAGCGGGCAACAGCCTCGGAGCCTTCATGCCCAAGGGCATCACCATCCGCCTTCTCGGAGATGCCAACGACTTCGTTGGCAAGGGGCTTTCTGGCGGTCGATTGATCGTTCGTCCACCCGATGACCTGGCGTGCGTTGCTGAGGACAACGTGATTGCCGGAAACGTGATCGGCTACGGCGCGACCGCGGGGGAGATGTTCCTGCGAGGCCGAGTCGGCGAACGCTTCTGTGTTCGCAACTCCGGCGTTGACGCGGTTGTTGAAGGGATCGGCGACCACGGTTGTGAGTACATGACCGGCGGTATCGCCGTGATCCTCGGCTCGACGGGCCGCAACTTCGCTGCGGGCATGTCGGGCGGTGTCGCCTACGTCTACGACGAGAGCGGCGACTTCCCGAGCCTGGTCAATGGAGAGATGGTGGATCTCGAAACCCCCTCCGACGAAGACTTCGAGACGGTACGCGGCCTGATCGATCGTCACATCATCGAGACCGGTTCAGATGTTGGTATTCGGATCCTGGCGGATTGGGATTCGAGCAAGGCACGTTTCGCGAAGGTCATGCCACGCGACTACAAGCGAGTACTAGAAGCTGCCGCCCACGCCCGGGCGACCGGCGCCGATGAGATGGAAGCCGTCATGGCTTCAGCGCAAGAGGGAGCAAAGAATGGGTGACCCAAGAGGCTTCATCAACCACGATCGCGAAACGCCAACGATGCGTGCGGTCCCGGTTCGTCTACTCGATTGGAAAGAGGTCTACGAACCATTCGACGGCGAAGAGCTCAATCGACAGGCATCACGATGCATGGATTGCGGCATCCCGTTCTGCAACAGCGGATGCCCGCTCGGAAACCTGATTCCTGATTGGAACGACCTCGTCTACCGCGACGATTGGCGCGAGGCGGCCGAGCGGTTGCACGCCACGAACAACTTTCCGGAGTTCACCGGTCGTCTATGCCCAGCGCCTTGCGAAGGGTCGTGCGTACTCGGTATCAACGAACCACCGGTGACGATCAAACAGATCGAGATCGAGATCATCGAACGAGCCTTCGCCGAAGGTTGGGTTACGCCGGTAATCGCGACAGCCAAGACCGGAAAGTCGGTCGCGGTCGTGGGCTCGGGGCCCGCAGGACTTGCGGTGGCCCAACAGCTGACCCGTGCTGGCCACGATGTCACCGTGTTCGAGCGAGCTCCTCGAATCGGCGGGTTGCTTCGTTACGGCATCCCGGAGTTCAAGATGGAGAAGCACTTCATCGATCGACGTCTTGAGCAGATGGAAGCTGAAGGGACGGTCTTCAAGACCGGCGTGAACGTCGGCGAGGACGTCACCACCGATCAACTCTCCGAGGACTTTGACGCCATCGTGCTCGCCGGTGGCGCTACTCAGTGGCGCGATCTGCCAATCCCCGGACGTGATGCAACCAACATTTTCCAGGCGATGGAGTTCCTCCCGCCGGCCAATGCTGTGCAGCTCGGCGACCTCGACGAACATCCCAACAGCGCTGAGGGCAAGGACGTTGTCATCATTGGTGGCGGCGACACCGGTGCTGACTGTCTTGGCACCGTGCTTCGACACGGTTGTTCCTCGGTGCGACAGTTCGAGATCATGCCCGAGCCCCCAGCCGAGCGGGCTACGGGAAATCCATGGCCTGCCTGGCCGCTGGTCTTGCGTACCCCGTCGGCACACCTCGAAGCCATCGAGGTAGAAGACCGAGATGTCCGCGAGTACGCCATTAGTACTGTCTCTTTCACAACCGATGACAACGGCAACGTCTCGTCATTGGAAACCGTCCGGGTCGAATCCCAAATCGTGGATGGTCGCCCAACGTTTGTTCCAATAGATGGGACAGAGGAAACTTTCCCCGCACAGATGGTCTTGTTGGCCATGGGCTTCACCGGACCTGAACGTTCGCCATTGCTCGAAGGGCTCGGCGTCGATCTGACCGATCGCGGCAACGTCGACCGCAATAACGAATATGGCACCAGCGTCGATGGCGTATACGCATGCGGCGATATGGGTCGCGGTCAGTCGCTGATCGTCTGGGCGATAGCGGAAGGCCGTGCATGTGCGGCGGCCATAGATGCCGCATTGGTTGGCGATTCCACGTTGCCAGTACCAGTTGCCCCAACAGATCAGCCGCTGCGGTAGGCGCTAATTCACTCGTTTAACTAGATCTCTTCAGACGACTCTGAGTTACCGCTTAATTGTCTAGAGCGTGAACCGATAGAACCGGGTACAACCGTGTTGCTATCGGGGAATTTCATGCTGCAAAACCTCTCGTTACGTGCCAAGCTGGCGCTGATTGGACTAGGACCACTGCTCGTCCTTCTCGTGCTGTTCGTGCTCGAGGTGACGTCTGATTCTGGCAACCTCTCCATCGGAGGCTTGGGACTAGCCGTCGGCGCCCTATTGATGTTTGGTGCCATTGCGTTCGTATCTAAGTCGATTTCAGGATCGCTGACCGCCCTTCACGAAGAAGTGACTCGTGTTGCCGACAGCGACCTTCCTCAACTCGCAGCCTCGCTGCGCACGGGAACCCCAGTGCCGGAGGGCTTCGACGATGAGCGTGCAATCAGTGGCATCGGCGATGACGAATTCGGTGAGGTCGCATCAGGCTTGCGCTCTGTTCGCCAGAGCGCAGTGGGGCTCAGCAGTCAAGTCTCGGAACTTCAACGAGGAATCTCGGACACGTTCGTGAACCTCGCTCGCCGCAACCAATCTCTTCTCGATCGACAGCTCGAAGCCATCGACACCCTCGAGGCCGAAGAACGCGACGCCGACAAACTCGCTGTCATGTACCGCGTCGACCATCTGGCTACCCGGATGCGTCGCAACGCCGAAAGCTTGCTCGTACTCGCCGATGCGAAGACCCCAGAGCGCCATGGGCCTGCAGTGGAGCTCCGCGAAGTTCTCCGAGTGGCTATTGGCGAGGTAGAGGATTATCGCCGGATCGTTCCTGTGTCCTTCGAAGACCTCAGCGTTCCTGGCCATCGTGCACAAGACCTTGCGCACCTTCTTGCGGAGTTGATGGAGAATGCGACCCAGCAGTCCGCTCCGGGAACCGCAGTAGATGTCACCGGCGGGATCGACCCGACTACGCGTGACTACATCGTCTCGATCATCGATCACGGCACGGGTATCGCTCCGGAGCAGCTGGTTGCACTCAACGAGTTGCTTGCCACGCCTCCAACGTCGACGATGACCATTTCTCACTCGATTGGCTTGCAGGTCGTTTCTCGCCTGAGCCACTCGCTCGGCATTGATGTTCGCCTGGCCCCAGGTGGCCAGGGCGGCACGATCGCTGCAGTTCGCGTTCCCGCAGCCATGGCGGCTGAGTGGAACGGATCTCCTGGGGGGAGTGCCAACACTCCTCAGGTAGCGCCAATTCAGTCGATGACCCAGAGCGCTGAGGTACCGACGCCGACTCCGCTCGCTAGCGAAGAACCCACTGGTCTCTCTCCAATCGAAACTGCCGGCACTGTCGGCGCTGCTGCCGGCGCAGCCACCCTTGGTGCTGCTGCACTAGCCCCTGACCTTGGTATTCCGGATCTCGCTGTTCCAGATCTTGGTGTGCCTGCGGCCCCTGATCTTGGTAT
>CAZTDG010000120.1:0-9294 GCA_964612655.1 uncultured Acidimicrobiales bacterium
AAGATCCATCGATCCTCGAAGGCTTCCGCCAGACCGCACCTTCGGTTGACACCGGCGACATCCCTGACTTCATCGATCGCCTCCAGGCAGAGATCGGTGAGGACGAGGCAATCATCTTCGGTGCCGAGACCTACGACGCAACCATCATCACCGCTCTCGCGGCGGCTGTTGCTGGTAGCGACGGTGGCGAGGCAATCGCAGCTGAGGTCAACGACGTCACTCGTGGCGGAACCACGTGCACCTCATTTGCTGAGTGCATCGAGCTTGTTAACGCTGGCGAAGACATCGACTACGACGGCCTCGGTGGCCCATATGAGTTCGTAGACGCTGGCGAGCCTGCTGCTGCATCATTCCAGGTCAGCACCTACGGCGTCGATGGCGCCGACCCAGAGCTCGACGTATTCGTCTTCGCATCGTAAGTAACGCTTGCGTAGTCCTAGCTCGCTAGGACGAAACGAAACGTAGAGAGGCCCGGCCACATGGTCGGGCCTCTCGCTCGTTTTGGCCCGACCTCACCAATCGGGGTCAGAGCCGCTGTTAGCGAACTCGTCCGCTTCGCCCGTCGTTGGGTGCTGGCATAGGGTTCGAGGCATGGCAACGCCCGACGGTGAGTTGCAGTCGAGACTGGTGGAGGGTGACCTCGATGCTGCGATGGCGGAGCTTCGAGCTCAGGGCTACCGACTCGATGTGATCATGCCTGCAGACAATCCGACCATGGCCGAGATGAGCAAGGGCGATGATCGGTTGCGACTGCTCGTAGAAGGCCACGATCGATCGATTCAGAAATCGAACGGGGTGGTCAACGATGAGTTGGTGCTCACACACCGAAGTCCGCGCAACGATTCTGGGGACGCTGGTCGAGCGGGCATGGGCTACCGAGACCTCATCCCAAACCGTCATGGCGGTCACGTGATCGCCAGCCACATCGCGATCCCAGGGTCAGGTCCAGTTGCTGATTACGTTCACCACCACGACATCGCGTTCCAGGTCATCTTCGTGAAGTCCGGACGGGTGAAGGTGGTCTACGAAGATCAAGGCGACCCGTTTTGGATGGAGCCTGGTGATTGCGTTCTCCAACCCCCACACATCCGTCATCGTGTGCTGGAGAGCGCAGATGACTGCGAAGTGATCGAGGTGGCCTCTCCCGCCGAACATCCCACCTTCGTCGAGCACACCATCGACCTTCCCACCGACACCGTCGAGGCCACACGTAACTTCGGCGGCCAGCGATTCTGTTTTAGTCAAGACGCTGAAGCGGAGTGGCTCGAACTCGCCCATGGCTGGGTGGAACGTGTGCTCGGCATCGGCGTGGCGAGTGGTGGTGTCGGCGAAGTCCGTGTACTTCGATCAACCCAATCGAGCGCTGATCATCACCTCTCGGGTCACCACGACGGAACGCTATGCCTCTTCTTCGTGCTCGAGGGCGAGGTCGCGTTAGATACTGGTCTCGATGGTGGCACTAGTGCGCTGATGGAAGGCGATGCCGTCTCCATCCCCAGAGCAACGACGTGGAAGTTGCTCGCCGCCGAACCACGATGCTCGATCCTTCAGATCACCATGTCATGATTTGCTCGACTGAGAAAGAGTTCTGAATGTCTGAACCACAACAATTCTTCGGCCCCGATTCCGTTGCGGCGGCCTTGCCGTGGGATGCATTGATCGAAGCGATCGAAGACACCCTCACCGACGACCAGGCCTACGCGCCACCACGCACCGTTCATTCGGTTGCGGTTCCTGGCAGTGCTGACGCCTCGCTGCTGCTCAAAGCGGGTTGGGTCGTGGGCGAGGTGATCGTCATCAAGGTGGTGACGTTCTTCCCAGACAACGGTGCACAGGAGCTACCGACGATCAACGCTGGCGTGTTGCTCTTCGATGGGGCTACTGGAGTATTTCGGGGAGCCTGTGACGGCAACGAGCTGACCACAAGACGAACAGCTGCAGCTTCGGCGGCAGCGGCCAAGCGTCTGGCCCGCACTGATGCACGCCGGTTACTCATCGTCGGCACCGGAGCTCTCGCTCCGATGGCCGCACTGGCCCACTCGGCGGTACGCAACTACGACGTCGTCGAGGTCTGGGGCAGGAACCCGGAGAAGGCCCAACGCGTCGCAAACCACTTGATCACGCACAACGTCAACGCGCGACCCGCCGACGACATCGATGTGGCGGTGGCCGAGGCCGACGTCATTAGCGCCGTCACGGGGGCAACCGACCCGCTTATCAAGGGCCGCCTCCTCAAGCCGGGGACCCACGTCGATCTCATCGGTTCGTTTACGCCAGCGATGCGCGAGTCCGACGACGATGTCGTTCGCGGCGCAACGATCGTCGCCGACACTCGTGCTGACGGGGTCATCGCAGGGGACCTTTCCCAGCCGCTCGAATCTGGAGTTATTGCCATGGACGACATCGTTGCGGACCTTCGAGAGTTGATCGCCGGCGTTCACCCCGGCCGTACGAGCGAGGAAGAAGTGACGGTGTTCAAGTCCGCAGGTATCGCCCTCGAAGACGTTGCTGCTGCTCGTCTGGTATTCGAAGCGGGGCAGGCCTCATGACGAAGAGCACCCACGCTGCGGTGGTCGACGCCCGCAATGACGACGTCGAGATCTACATCAACGGCGAGTTCTTTCCGCGGGACGAGGCGAAGATTTCGGTCTTCGATTCTGGGTTCTTGGTCGGCGACGGCATCTGGGAAGGAATCCGGCTTCACCATGGCGAGTTCGCCTTCCTCGACCGCCACCTCGATCGCCTCTTCGCCGGAGCGAAGGCGATCCATCTCGACATCGGGAGTCGAGAGGACATCGTCGCTGCCCTCCGAGAGACCGTCGACCGGAACGACATGGACGATGACGTTCACGTACGTTTGATGATTACTCGAGGCACGAAGAAGACGCCATCGCAACATCCGTCAAACACTATCGGCGGCCCAAACGTGGTGATCATCGCCGAGCACAAACGGGCCGACCCGAACGTCACCCAGAACGGAATCTCGCTGTTCACCGCTACCGTGCGGCGACCGGGCCCCGACGTGCTCGATCAAAATCTGAACTGCCATTCCAAGCTTCACGAAGTAATTGCCCTTATCCAGGCGGTGGGTGCCGGGGCGGACGAGGCGCTGATGCTCGACGTGAACGGCGCGGTCGCAACGTGCAACGCCACGAACTTCTTCATCGTTCGCAAGGGTGAGGTCTGGACCTCGACGGGCATGTACAACCTCCCGGGAATCACCCGTGCACTCATCCTCGAAGTCGCAAGAGACGCTGGCATCATCGCGCGCGAAAAGAACTTCTCGCTCACCGACGTCTACGCCGCAGATGAGGTGTTCGTAACCGGAACCTTCGGCGGACTCACCCCGGTCAGCGAGGTCGACGGTCGGGTGATCGGCGATGGCGTCGGAGGCGGTCCCATGACAGAGCGCCTCGTCGCGTTATATCGTGACGCTATTGCGACCGACGTCGCCGCGCGGAAGAAGGCCATCTCATGATCATTGTTGCCGGGACCATTCGAATCGAGGCCGAACACCGTGAGCCGGCGATTGTCGCCATGGCAAACGTGATGGCCGAGACCCGCAAAGAAGATGGTTGCATCTCCTATACCTTCAGCGCCGACTTCCAGGACGAGTCACTCTTCTACCTGTTCGAAGAGTGGGAGAGCCAAGAACATCTCGACGCGCACCTCAAAGCTCCCCACATCGACGACTTTCGAGCCGCCAGCGCTGAGCTCGGTGAACGGGTAGCCGATCTCTCGCGGTACGTGGCCTCGGAGAAGACCGCGCTCTAGTTCGCTCGCGGCTGAGCTGACTACACGACCCGCAGGATCGGGCTCTGGGAGAATGGTGGGCTCGATGGCTTACCTAGGCCGGTGTAGACCGATGGCGGTACAGAGATATTGCCCAAGTAGAGATCGCCAACGGCTGCGTGGCCTCGTAGACCATCCTTGGGCATAGCCAACGTGAGGGTGGCCTGCGCGGTGACGAAGGCGCCGGGTGTCTCGCCGGTCGTCGAATCGACCCCGGTCGGGACATCTAGCGCGATCGTTGGTGTATCGGCAATCGCCTCGACGGCCGCGGGAATCGGATCACGAGGAGCGCCGCCGAGCGAATACCCGAGCATGGCGTCGATCACGCCATCGGGCTTGAGCTCACCCGTCGTTCTGACCGGGATTCCCATGCGCTCGACGATGTCGAGTTGATGGCGCGGGATCGGCGTGAATCTTTCCACGTCGGCGACGGTGATCACCTCGACCTCTACTCCTTGCACCGCGAGATGTCGTGCTGCGACGAGCCCGCCGCCGCCGTTTCCGCCTGGGCCGACATAGACAGCGACCGATTTTGGCGTCCACAAGGCTTGGGCAAGAAGCGCCAAGTTCCGGCCTGCGTTCTCCATCATCTGGATCAATTCGATGTGAAGGTCTTCGATCATGACCCGGTCGACCTCGATCATGTCTTCGGTCGTAAGCCAGGCGAGGTCGTTTGCGTCAACGGTTGGGATAGTGCTCATAGCCCGACCGTAGTCGAGCGGTTTGCTGCGCGTCGCCGAGATGCAATACCTCTACGAATGGCCGCCGGTGGTGGAGGACCGACGCTAGGCAAGCAGACTAGAGGTGTGGACTTGTTGGAGAACCTGCGCAGCGAACTGCGCGGACTGGAACGTGTCGTCGTTGCCTTTAGCGGGGGAGTGGATTCGGCACTTCTGGCCTACGTCGCGGCGGACACGCTCGGCGCCGATAATGCTCCAGCGGTTACTGCGGTTTCTCCGTCGCTCGCCACAGCGGAACGCCACGAGTGTGCTGAGCTCGCAGAAGCGTGGGGCTTGGACTGGCACGAGGTGGTAACCCTCGAGATGGAGAACGCCGCGTACCAAATCAACGACGGCCAGCGATGTTTCCACTGTAAGGACGCGCTCATGGACGCGGTCGTCCCCCTGGCAGAAGTTCGAGGCGCGACCGTTGTGCTCGGCGTGAACCTCGACGACTTGGGCGACCATCGCCCCGGACAACACGCCGCTATGCAGCGCGGCGCGCGTTTCCCGATGGTGGATGCCGGCATGACCAAGGCAGACGTTCGTTCGCTGAGCCGACACTTTGGTTTGGTGACCGCGGACAAACCCGCGGCAGCCTGTTTGGCCAGTCGTCTGCCGTACGGGACACGCGTAACCCTTGAGCGACTCACCAGCGTCGAAGGTGCGGAGTTCGGTTTGAAACAGTTGGGCTTCTCCAGTGTGCGTGTGCGTCACTATGAGGACACCGCTCGTCTTGAAGTTCCCCTCGCTCAACTCTCCGCGGTTCTCGATCAGCGAGACGCGGTGGTCAAGGTGATCAAGGATGCCGGATACCGCTATGTCACCTTGGACCTTGAGGGTCTACGGTCCGGCAACCTGAACCAGGCACTCAGCAGCGACTCCTAACAATCGAGTCGGCGTCTTTCTAGGTTCTGGACGTGTAGATCAGCTTCTATTGATGTGTCTGCCCACTTTCGGCAGGATTTGAAGTTGATGAACCACGCAATGTGATGCTCCTCTGGAATGTTCACTTCGAGCTACGGGGATTTGAGCAGATCGGCTTACTTCATGCCCTGCTAGGCCGAACAGTCCTCTAGCAAATCAGTTACTGCAACGCTGTTGTGTCTGATTCGCTACCGCGGCCGCCGGCTGCGGTTCACAGCGAGCGGGACAAAGGCCAAGATGAAAACTCAGATTCTCCGAAACGTTGCGCTAAGTCTGCTGATACTTGCAGTCGGAGCAGCGGGCTTGGCCATTCAGGCCACTACCGCCTCGGCAGCGCCGACCAATTGTGGCGGTACGGTCTTCCACGACTTCGACCATGATGGCGAGATCACGGAGGATTACTCCCACGTTTCGAACTCCTTTGCGGCCGTCGACGATGATCCTGTCCCGGGAATCACCGTCACGATCACGACCATTTCTGGTACCACGTTGACCGACACCACCGACGCGGCTGGTGACTGGGATATTGCCCTCGATACGACCGACTTCCCGATTCGCATCGACTTCAGTGGCTTGCCAAACGGCTGGTTACCGACGCCGAAGGGCCCGAACTCCGATGGCCTGACCCAGCACGTGCCCGACGCAGCGACCTGTGGAAGTGGCCCGGTCGGCAGCACCGGTATCTCGGCTCCTCATTCGTTCTGCGAGAACCAGCCTGAGTTCGCAACAACCTGTTTCCTCTTCGGCAACGTCGCAGATCACGACAATGAACCTGCCATCGTCAGTGTGATCGACGGAGCTGTAGACAACGAAAGTACCAACAACAACGATCGATTTGATTGGCAGGTCGATCCATACACCGTCCGCGCAACCCTCGGCCAGGTCGGCTCCACCTACGGCCTCGACCAAAGCCCTTTTGACGACAGTATCTTTGTGGGCTCGTTCGTAAAGCGCCACACACAGCTTGGCCCAACCGGCAACCCGACAACGATTTACCGAATCGACGCGGCGAACAATGTCGTTCCGTTCTTCACGACCGACCCAACAGCATCAGATCCTCACTCGGGTGCAACCGATGGTTGGCTCAATGACTTCGCAGCATATGACGACGTAGGTCGCTCTGGCCTTGGAGACGTTGAGCTCTCTCCCGACGGCACGACTCTCTACACCGTTGATCTTGGAACCCGCGAGCTCGTGGCGATTCCGGTCAACCCGAACGGCACCGCCGGAGCCGGCGTTGTCCGTACTCCGATCAACGCTGCGACCTTGCCTGGAATCCCTTGCGGAAACGCTGATGTTCGCCCGTTCGGCCTTGGCTTCGTCAATGGCGACCTGGTCGTTTCAGCGACTTGCACGGCTGAGTCCACCGTCAACCCGAACGCAGCTCCTGTCGATCACAACAACCCAGTTCCCCTCGGTGACCCAACGCAACTGTCTGGGCACATCTACACCTTCAGTGGCGGATCGTTCTCGCTTCTCACCGACGTTCCAATTCCAACCACCAGCCGTGGCCTCAACAACCGTGGAAACGTCGGTTTGACCGATTGGCGCCCATGGACCACGGAGCCGCCGTTTGCAACCGACCTCGATGGCAGTTTCCGAGACGACGGTGTTACCTACGCTCAGCCGCTCCTCTCCGATATTGAAGTTGACTCCAGTGGAAACCTCGTCATTGGTATCATGGACATCTGGGGACACCAGATGGGCGGCAATGCCTTCTATGAGCGGGACGGCGTCACCTACCCCGTGGACCAGGTGCTTTCTTCTGGAGATCTCCTTCAGGCAGAGCCCGATGGCGCAGGCGGCTACAACTTCCCATTCGACGGCGAAGACTTCACCTTCACCGGCGACAACTATCTAAATTCCCACGAAGAAACCGCACTGGGATCTGCTGAAGTAATTCCTGGTCGTCCGTACACGGTTGCCAACACCTTTGACCCGGTCAATGGGCGGAACACATGGCAATCCGGTGGTCTTGAGTGGTTCGCTAATGACACCACCGGTGGCAACACCGAGGGCGAACATCTCAGCGGCTACCGCCTCTATGACGGTCGAGACGCGACACCCGAGGGCACGTTCGAGAAGGCCTCCGGTGTCGGTGACTTGCAGGCCCTCTGTGGCGCTGCTCCGATCGAGGTTGGCGACTACGTCTGGTTCGACTCCGATCGGGACGGCATTGCCGACCCGGGCGAGCAAGCCCTCGACGGTGTTGTCATCGAATTGCTCGATGACCAAGGCAACGTCATTGCGACCACCACCACGGACGCAAACGGCCTCTACAGCTTCCACACCGACGACATTGCTGGCTTTGAGCGCAACGGCGACTACGTCATTCAGGTTGCTCAAGACAACTACGACGCAGGTGGCGTGTTTGCTGCTGGTGGCGCACACGACGGCATGGGCTTTTTGACCACGACCGACAGTGGCTCCGACGATGCAAATGACAACGACGGCGCACTCGTGGGCGGCTTGCCAACGATCAGCTTCACCGCAACTCAGACCGACCACACGATGGACTTTGGCTTCGTCGACGGTGAGTTCGACCTTGCACTGTCGAAGGTGTACACCTCTGATGACTTTGGTGACACAACCGATGGTGAGATTGCTCCTGGCAGCGACGTGACGTTTACGATCACTGTTGAGAACCAAGGAACGATCGACACCGCAGGATCCGACGTTACCGACTTCTTGCCTGCCGGCTTTACGTTGAACGATCCTGCATGGACCGACAACGGCGACGGCACTGCAACGATTGGAACCGGCCCGATTGCGGTTGGTGGCAGCGTTGACATCCCAATCACGATGACTGCTGGCGCTGCGCCGGGCGACTTTGTGAACTGGGCCGAAATCTCTGCCGACGACGGCGTCGATATTGACTCGACTCCTGATGCGGACCAGACAAACGACAACCAGCCTGCTGGTCCGGGCGAGCCGACCGATGATGTCACTGACAACACCGCTGGCGATGAGGACGATCATGACCCGGCGCCGATCAGCGTTCAGGTCTTCGACCTTGCGTTGACCAAGGTGTTCACTTCTGACACGTTTGGTAATCCAACTGATGGGACCATCGAACTTGGAACCGACGTGGTCTTTACGATCACTGTTGAGAACCAGGGAACTGTCGACTCGAACAACTTCGAGGTAACCGATTTCTTGCCTGCTGGTTTCGTGTTGAACGATCCTGCATGGACCGACAACGGTGATGGCACCGCAACGATTGCCGGTGGCCCGTTGGCTGCTGGTCAGAGCGTTGATATTCCAATTACGACAACTGCTGTGGCGGTTTCGCCGGGTGATTTTGTCAACATTGCTGAGATCAGCTTGGACGACGGCATCGATATTGACTCGATTCCCGATAGTGATCCAGCGAACGACAATCAGCCTGCTGCTCCTGGTGACCCGACCGATAATGTCACCGATAACACCGCTGGCGATGAGGACGATCAAGACCCTGCTGGCGTTTCGGTTGCAAACTACGACCTCGCATTGACCAAGGTCTACACCTCCGACACGTTTGCTAACACCACCGATGCAATCATTGAACAGGGCGCCGACGTGACGTTTACGATCACTGTCGAGAACCAGGGAACGCTTGACGCAACGACGTTTGAGGTAACCGACTTCTTGCCTGCTGGTTTCGTGTTGAACGATGCTGCGTGGACTGACAATGGTGATGGCACGGCAACGATTACGGGTGGCCCTCTGGCTGCTGGTGGCAGCGTTGATATTCCAATCACGTTGACTGCAGATTCTGTTGCCCCGGGCGAGTTTGTGAACTGGGCGGAAATCTCGAGCGATGACGGCAACGATGTTGACTCGACTCCTGATGCGAATCAGGCAAACGACAATCAGC
>CAZTDG010000121.1:0-9081 GCA_964612655.1 uncultured Acidimicrobiales bacterium
AGCTCCAGCTCCAGCTCCTGCTCCGGCCCCAGCACCTGCGCCAGCACCAGTCAACTTGGCTGTTGGTCAGACCGCCACACAGTCCTCAACGGGCTTCGGTGGCGTAGCTGGACGGGCCGTTGATGGCAACACGAACGGCCGTTACCGGGACAACTCGGTGACCCACACAGCAGCTGGCACCAACCAGCCGTGGTGGCAGGTCGATCTCGGAGCATCAGCGAACATCTCCAGCATCGATCTGTTCAACCGCACCGACAACTGCTGCACCTTTCGTCTTGCCGACGTCGTCGTGTTCGTCTCCGATACCGACATGACCTTCCGTACGCTGGCTCAACTCGAGGCCGATCCAAGCGTGACCACCTACTCGGTCGATGGAATGCTGGGAGTGAACACCATGATCGATACCGCCGCTTCCGGGCAGTACGTACGAGTTCAGCTCCGGGGCAACCCAGGTACGTTGTCGCTCGCTGAAGTACAGGTCAACGGCAACTTCCAATAGTTCAGGTTTGAGAACAGGCCGGCTCGACTCTTCGGAGTCGAGCCGGCCTGGCTCTTTTTGGCCTTAGCTACGACCGGTAGGAATGACCTCGTAACCAGGTTCTTCTGGCTCGTCGTCGGTCATCTCGGCAGGGAAACCCGGAGCGAGCACGTCGAGCCCAGTCGCTTCCTCGAGACGCTTGATGATATTCGGGGAGAGCTCCCGGTCGCCGTAACGGGTGATTCCGTCGTCAAAGATGTCGATCATCAGCGGGCTGATCTCCAGTGGCACGTTGTGGCGCTCGGCGATCTCTTGGAACAACCCGATGTCCTTCTTGACGAGGTCCATCGTGAAGTTGATATCTCGACTGCCATTGAGGATGATCTGGCCCTCGGTCTCATGCACGAACGAGTTGCCGCTGCTGATCGCGATGGCCTCATAGGTGGTGTTGAGGTCCATGCCCGCCGCGGCCATAGTGGTCAGCGCCTCCGAGACCGTAAGAAGGTTCGCAGTTGCGAGGTAGTTGGTCATCACCTTCAAGGTCGAGGCGGAACCGAGGTCGCCTGTGTGGAGGACTCGCCGGCCAAGCGTGGTGAGAATGGGCAAGATTTTGTCGAACGTCGAACGCTCACATCCGGCAAATATCGCAATGTTCCCTGTCGCCGCCCGATGACAGCCCCCAGACACGGGACAATCGACGGGTTCGCCGCCCGCCTCCTTGACGAGCGCTCCCAGCCGTTGGACTTCCTCGGCGTCGGTCGTAGACATTTCCATCCACACCTTGCCCGGCCCGATGCCCTCGAGGATGCCGTCGGCCCCTTCGACTACCTCCGCGCAGATCTGGGGCGATGGCAGGCAGGTGATGATCACATCACAGTCCTGAGCCATCTGCTTTGGGGACTCGCCAAAACTCGCCCCAGCATCGATGAGTGGCTGAGCCGCGTTCTCGTCGAGGTCGCGTACGACGACATCGAGTTCGTTGCGCACGAGCGATCCCGCCAGCTTGGCACCAACATTTCCTAAACCAACAAATCCGATCTTCATGACGCGAGCTTGCCATGGAGCTGATGAGAATTGAGATACGAGCGTCACCAATGTGCGTCAATGGCGCCCACGCGTGGTTGGCTATGTAGGTGGCCGACCCTCTTGCGATCAGCGATTTCGACGGCGATGAGCTGACCGAACTCGATCGTGAACGTGGCGCCGTTCGACAAATTCGCGATGTGCATCGGCTTCACATCGATCGAGCCCGCAGTTATGCAACAGGACTGGCTGACGAAGCGTCGCTCCTCTCCGAGGAAGGGCCACGAGAAACCGAGGCCGAGCTCGGAGACGAGGACTCCGAAGCTGCGGTTGAGGCCGCCACGGCTCGTGCCGCATCGGCTCGCGTCCTCCTCGCTTGGAAACGGGTTCGCGAACTCGAATCGGCTGGCGATGCGATGGCCTTTGGACGCCTCGACCGCGCAGTGCACGGTATCGAATACATCGGCCGAATGAGCGTGATCGAAGGCGACGACGTCTACCTGATCGACTGGCGAGCGCCCGCAGCCGAGGCCTTCTATCGGGCGACGCCGTTGGAACCCATGGACGTCACGCATCGCCGTCACCTGCACTACACCGACGGCGATCTCACCAACTACAGCGACGAGATCTTCGATACCGACGCCATCGATAATCACCAGGCACTTCGCGGTGAGGCCGCGTTGCTGCAGTCGCTGTCGCAGCGAGCTGACGGCCGGATGCAGTCGGTTGTGGCAACCATCCAGTCCGAACAGGATGCCGTGATCCGATCGTCCGCGAAGGGCCCGTTGCTGGTGCAGGGCGGGCCGGGAACGGGAAAGACGGTGGTGGCGCTACATCGAGCCGCCTATCTTCTCTACGCCGATCGTGCCGCGCTTGCCGAAACCGGAGTGTTGATCGTCGGGCCAAGCAACGAATTCCTCAACTACATCTCCGATGTATTGCCCTCGCTCGGCGAGAGCGGCGTTATCTCGGTCACGCCGGACCGGCTCTTTCCCGGAGTGCTTACCGACCCTGACGAGTCCGAGGCGGTGGCCGAACTTAAGGGAACCCGAGCCATGGCCGATCTACTCGCCCACGCCGTGAACCTGAGACAGCGTCAGCCGAGCGAAGAGCTGGTCGCGTTCTATGGAAGTCGACGAGTGGTCGTCGCTGCGGAGGAACTCCAGGGTTTTATGGCGCTCGCCCATCGACAAGCAACCCACAACAGCGGCGCGGGACGCCTCCGAGGGCTGGTGCTCGATCGCCTAGTCGCCGAACTGCACGAACCCGGGTTCGAAGGGCGCGATGACATTCGCAACGATCTGATGAAGTCTCCCGATGTCGTCAACTTCTGTGAGAAACACTGGCCGGTGCTGACCCCGGAGCAAATGCTCAACGACCTACTCGGGTCCAAGGGTTTGTTGGCGGCATCGTGTGAGGCTGCGGGAATGGCTCCCGAGGCGGTCGATCTGCTCGCTCGCGACAGGATGCCCGAGCGAGAGCTGTGGCGTCGCAGGTGGTTCACTAGCGATGTTCCTCTTCTCGATGAGTTGTTGTGGTTGTTGGGAGACCCGGCGGAGGCCGACGGTGTTGAGTCCGACATGGAGCACCAGTTCGCCGACACCGAGGATGTCTTCGAGCTCGATGAGAAGCGTGGCGATGACGACGAGGACTTCGATGACGAAGATCAGCTCGACCCCGAACCTGGCCCCGTCGAAGTCGAGAGCTTCGATGCGTGGCGTGAGGGCGATGATGATGAGGACGGGGGTGTCTGATGGGGATCGATAACGAGTCGACCGGCTCGGCACTGAAGAAGGAGATGCACCTCAGCTACCCGGTGAGCGACGAGGTAACCGGCGAGGTCGTCACCGACCCAGACGGATTCCCGATCGCCGAGCTTGAGAGCGACGATTACCTAGAGCTCGCAAACACCCTGACGATCGAGGAACGGTCTCGGGGTGAGCGTGCGTGGAGGTTCGGTCATGTCATCGTTGACGAGGCGCAAGACCTGACACCCATGCAGTGGCGTATGGTCAGCCGTCGGGCGCGAGGCCGGTCGATGACGATCGTGGGAGACGTGGCGCAGCGAACGGTGGGGGAGTCTGCGACGTGGGACCAGCTCCTTCCCGAAGAGCTGGGCGACGTGCGGCGTTTCGATTTGTCGACGAACTACCGCTCGCCAGAGGAGATCACGCCTTGGGCGTCAGCTGTTCTGCGAGAGATCGATTCGGGGTTAACCCAACCGCTCGCCATTCGGAGTTCGGGGCATCCGGTCGAGGTCGTACAGGTAGAGGGTGAAGAACTCGCCGCCCGTGCCGTAAAGCGGGCCAATCAATACGCGAACGCTATCGATGGTGGCCAGGTTGCCATTCTGGCGATGGACAACATCGATGTAGAGCACGAACGCATTCGAGTGCTTACCCCGGGTCAATCCAAAGGGATGGAGTTCGACGCTGTCGTTGTGGTCGAGCCAGCAGAGATCCTCGCATCGAGTCACGGTCCGGGCCTCTTGTACGTCGCCCTCACCCGCAGCACCGATCGACTGACGGTCCTCCACACCGCACCTCTTCCAGAGTTCCTGCCAGTCGTGGTGTAATTCAGGCCCCAAGTCGTTGAAGTCGTTGTGACTACCGGGTGTCCCACTTGAATAACACCATAATAATGTGGTATAATGGTAGTTATGGCGACTTCAGGTAGGGATTCATCGGAAAACGGGGCAAACAAGGGCGGCCGCAACAAGACGCTGGCGCATCGAGTTGGCGACGCATCACAGCGAGAAACGATTCAAGCGATCGTGCTGCTCGTGGCAGCGATCGGGCTGACGGCTGCAGCGATCTTTGCGCTGTTCTTCTTCTGGATCTTCCCCGCGTTGGGGTTCGACGGAACCGCACGGTTCGCGCACTCAATCTTTCAGGTGTTGTTCCCGATCTACGTTGCGGGCGCCGTCGTTCTCGGAGTCATCGCACTCGCGCTGAGATACTCACTCGTCGGAAAGGTAACAGCTGGCGCACTTGGGCTATCGATCCTGGGCGGGGTGTTGTCCGGGATCGGTATTGGATCTGATGTGGGCATCGGAAACATATGGTCTGCGTTCAACCGAGCAGACCATGAACGCCGCATCGAGTTCGTCGCCGAACTGAACGAAGTCGAAGAGGCTCGTCCTTCATACGACGAGCGGATTGCCCTCGACCAAGCGGAGTTCCAGATCCGACGTTCCCTGGCGGGCGTCGTCGGTGACTTTTCTTCGCCCACTCGCGTCGGCGAAGAATGGTGCAGCTACATCAGCACGGCAGCCGAGATCCGCAACCGGTGGACCGAGAGCGTCGTGTGTGTCGATGACGCTGGTCTCGTTCGGCGAGCATCCTTCCCTACGTCGGCCGTCCCTTCGGTCGGTCTCGGGTTCCGTCAAAGCGAAGTCAGCAACGTCGTTGCGCAAGTAGCGGGTTCCGATGCCCTTTTCAGCAGCGACGACATTTACGGCTACATCACCGAGGTGGATGGCGAAGAGGTGCCTCGTCTCGTGGTGCCGATCGGAGACCGCAGAGGATTCGATCTTTCAAAGCCCGTCCTTCCCGACGGTGCGGTGGTCTTCGGTGTAGACGACGACGGGAACTACCAGGTTTCTGTACTCGATGCCGTTGAGGCAAGCGACCACCCGGGCCCAGTCGCGGGCCTTGCAATCGCCGAACGTATCCGTGAGTCGGTAAATGATAGCTACGGGTTCTTGGTCTCCGAGCGCCCCTCACGTTCCCCGCTTTCGTTGCAGGGAACCGTCGAGGTCGGCGGCGACGAAACCGAGGTTGGGGAGGCTCTGGTCGACGAGTCAGATCCAAACTTCAGTAACCCGACCGAGTTTGTTCTCACCCGAGACGGCGTTCCCTACGCGGTGACGCCACTAACCAGCTTCGGGTCGGCGTCGACGATCACGGCATATCTCGAAGTGCGCCTCGACACGATCGTCAACGGAGAGGCTCCTGAGGCCACGCTGTATCGCCTGCCCGAACCCGAAGCAGCAAACACCACCCTGGAGAACAGCATTCGTGTGCTCTACGGCCAGGACCTCGCCGAGGCAGACCGTATCTACGAGGTGACCCCCGCCGAATCGGGGACCAGTCGCGTCACGATCGGCCGGGAGGATCAGGTGCGATTCGTCGCACGAAGTGAAACCAGCATCGCCAGCGGAGAACTCACCGGAGAGATCTGTGTGGAGTCTCGAACCGGTCTCGACCTGGACTGCTCGCAGCTTCGTTCTGATCCTCGGCCGCTCGGCACCCTGGTACGAAACAGCACGGTGCCCGCAGATGGCGACGAAGCTGTCGAATTCGGATCGCTGAGCGAAGTCCCCCTCGACGCGTTGCTCGCCGAGATCGAAAGGCGAGTAAACGAATAGCTAGCTACGTGCGGTCGTAGGTGGCGGAGCGCTTTTGAAGGAAGGCGGCGAGGGCCTCGTGATGGTCGGCGGTGGCGATAAGCGATCGGAAAGCTTCGGTTGTGGCGGCGTGGCGCTCTTCTGGAGATTGGGTAGGCAGCGCGTTGAGTGCGGCCTTCGCTGCTTCGACTGCCAGTGGCGGCTTCTTGGCGATCCCTTGGGCGATAGCGAGGGCGGCATCTAGCGGAGCCTCCACGATGTCGGTGATCAACCCCCACCGCAGCGCCGTGGCAGCATCGACTCGTTCTCCGGTGAGAAGCATGCGTCGAGCCACCGTGTCGCCGACGGCAGCGGCCAACGAATCGATGCTCGCGATAAGCCCGACGTTTACCCCCGACGCAGCGAAGGAGGCCCCATCACTTGCCACCCGGATATCGCAGGCGATGGCTAGTTCGAGTCCACCTCCGTGTGCGGGGCCATCGACCGCGGCGATGACCGGAATTCGACATGCCTTGATGGCCGATGCGACCTGACCGACGACGGTCAACATCGCGGCGTCGTCGGCATCGGGGTCAGGAGTGGCCAGCTCCGCAATGTCAGCTCCGGCACAGAACCGGCCGTCGCCGCCATGGATCGCCACCGCCCGAATAGAGGCGTCGGCGCTTGCCGCGCCAATAGTCGCTGCGAGCTGTTCCCAGGTGGAAAAGGGCAGCGCGTTCACCGAGCCCCGATCGATTCGAATCACACGGACCGAACCCTCGTCGTCCACGGCGATGTGCTCGGTGGTGATGTCATCCATTGCTACTTCTCTATCACTTCGATCAAGACATGGC
Source organism: uncultured Acidimicrobiales bacterium (assembly GCA_964612655.1). Taxonomy (GTDB): domain Bacteria; phylum Actinomycetota; class Acidimicrobiia; order Acidimicrobiales; family SHLQ01; genus SHLQ01. Next base: position 6,683 of record CAZTDG010000121.1, read on the forward strand.
GCAAGCGCTCGCCAGCGACTACAAAAGGGCGATGAGTGACAAGCCTGATCCCTTTAGCGCTCCATTCGGCACGCTCTTCGGCGACTACATGACCGTGGCGAAGTACCACGACGGCGACTATGACTACTCGGGGCCTCAGCCGCTGGAGAATTTCTCTCTCCATCCAGCAACCCACGTGCTCCACTATGCGAGCGAGTGTTTCGAGGGGCTGAAGGCGCATCGCCAAGTCGACGGCTCGGTGGCCATCTTCCGTCTCGAAGATTCGGTTCAGCGCATGTTGTTGAGCATCGAGAAACTGCGCATGGTTCCGCCGAGCGCGGCTCTTCTTCGTCAGCTCATGATCGATGCCACAACCGCGAACGCATCGTTCACGCCCGACCCTCCCGGTTCGCTCTACATTCGCCCCACGATGATCGGAACCGCACCCAACATCGGTGCCGCCGCGACACCGAGCATCGATGGTCTGCTCTACGTCATCAACTCTCCAGTCGGTGACTACTTCGCCGGTGGCGTTCGTCCGCTCACCATTTACATCGAGACCGAGACGCCGAGGACGACACCGCAGTTCGGTTCGGTGAAGAGCGGAGCCAACTACGTGATGGCTCTCGGCCCAACACTCGACGCCAAACGCGATCACGTTGCCGACCAGGTGCTTTTCGCGAGCGGCGATGACGTTACCGAGACCGGTGCGTCGAACTTCTTCTTGGCCGACGAAGACCGGATCATCACCCGAAACCTCGACGACTCATTCCTGCACGGCATCACCCGCAAGTCGATCATCCAGATCGCTCAAGACCTGGGGATGGAAGTTGAAGAGCGCAGCATCCCCGTCAGCGAATTGCAGGCGTGGGCCGAACACGGCGAGATGTTCCTCTCAGGAACCGCAGCGGTGATCGCGCCCGTGGGCAAGGTCATCGCTCACGGACAGCACATCGATGTTCGTGACGGTCAACCAGGCCCCACGACCCTCAAGCTGCGAGAGGCACTCACCGACGTCCAAACCGGCAAGGCCGAGGACGTCCACGGTTGGCTCACCCCACTCGAGGCCCGCTAGGACTTCTCGGCGAGAAGCTGTCGGCCTGCACCATTGAACTGCTCCAACTACCGCGTAGTTTGGGCGTATGAACGGACACTTTCTGACCGCCGATGGACCGATCGAGATCCCCGATCGAGTGCTGGTTGTCGTCGCGCATCCCGACGACATCGACTTCGGCATCGCCGGGACCGTCGACCAGTTGACCAAAGCTGGCAGCCATGTCGCCTACTGCCTTGTCACCTCGGGCGAAGCGGGCGAGGACGACATGACCGTCGACGCCACCGAGCTAGCTGCAATGCGAGAAGCCGAGCAAACCGCAGCAGCCGCCGAGGTGGGAGTCACTGAGCTGCACTGGTTGCATCACCCCGATGGCATGGTGCAGAACGATCTGAAGTTGCGCTGCGACATCTCGCGGATCATCCGCATCGAGAAGCCCGATGTGGTGATCACCCATCCGCCCTATCGCCGTTTTGAAAGCACGTACGGAAGCCACCCCGATCATGTCGAAACCGGCGAAGCAGCGATCCGCGCGGTGTACCCGGACGCTCGTAATCCGAGGGCCTTCACCGCCGAACTATTGGACCAGGGTTATGAGCCGCACACGGTGCCGCACATGTGGATCTCGGCGGTCGAGCAGAATCTGTTCGTCGACATCACCGACTCGTTCGATTCCAAGATGCGAGCCCTGCGCTCGCATGCATCGCAGGTGGCGAAGCGTGATGCGGAGTTCGATCTGGAGAAGTTGATGCGCGAGTGGGGTGAGCGTCACTCCGTAGTTGCCACCGAATCTGGCGTTGACCATTTCGGCAGCGGCGAGACCCCGAGCCGCCTGGCAGAGTCCTATCGGATACTCGACTGCGCGTAGAACTAGATGTCGAGGATCGACAACGCGCCCGCGCCCCGAGCGTCCTGTTTCAGCGCGGTGTCCACGGTGACCGCGGATGCGAACACCAATTGCCGCAGCGGATCCGGCAGCTCCTGATGCACCTGTAGGACGTAGTTGTCCGCCGTCGTGAAGGCGGTCTTCAAAAGGCCCTCGAAAGTCTTGGTGATCCGCGCTACCTCTTGGTCTTGTGCGTCTTTGATCGAGAAGTTCCAGGCACGCCAGTTCTCCCCAAAGATTCCGCCGATCGTCTCGCCGTTCACGACGTAGTTGAAGCGAATTTTTCCCAACCAGTTTTGCTGGACGATTTGTCCGATCTCGTCGCCGAGGTCATCGGTGACGATCACCTTTGACTTCACGAACTTTGCCGGGCGGGTGAGCCCGAGTCTGACGGAACCTGTCGCGTCGACTATCTGGTACGTGTGGGTGAAGTACTGATCCCAGTCACCAACGAAGCGAAGTACTTTCTTTAGCTTGCTC
>CAZTDG010000122.1:0-9047 GCA_964612655.1 uncultured Acidimicrobiales bacterium
GCGATCGGAGTCACCACCGGAACCGACCAAGCTGGCCGCCACATAGACCGTCGACCCGGCGTCGGTGAACGGTTCCCCGATTGCCGTCAGGTCGCCGCTTGCAATCACGTCGGTGTCATAGACCAGCGCCGCGTCAACTTCGCCCAGCTCCACCTTGCCGACGAGGGCCCGGACACTCGGTTCGAATGTGTCGACGGCAGGGTCGATGCCCGCCGCTTCGAGCACATCCACACTGAGCTGGCCGCAGGGAACCTCTCGTGCACACAACCCGATGATCAGATCGTCTTGGGTGAGCGCCTCGAGGTCGGTTACCTGGGCGGGGTTGTCGGTGGGTACCGCTAGGACGATCGAGTTGGTTGCGACGGGCTGAATCGATGGGCGGATCAGGCCGAGCGTTGCCAGTTCGGCCATGATCCCCGGGTTGGCCGAGACGAAGACTCCAGCGGGCGAACCATCGAGGATTTGCTCACGCAGAGCCGAGCTCCCAGCGAAGTTGAGTTCTACCTCGGTACCTGTCGAAAGCGTGAAGCTCTCGGCGATCGGCGGCAACACATCGGTTAGCGATGACGCAGCGAAGACCACGAGGGTGTCGGAGTCGCTGCTGGAGGCGCACCCACCCAGCACGATGGCGAGGAAAATGGTCCAGAGGCACAGCCATCGTCGCTGCACAGTTCGCGCTCGCACTACTCCAGCTTCGCCGATATGGGCCGTTCTGTCGACGCAGCCCATCGCGATCGCGCTTGAGCGTGGAGAAATTGGGCTCGGCGCGTTCTACTCAGTGCGCTCTAGTGAGCAGCGGCAGGAGCGGTCTTGGCTCCTCCGCGGCTTTCTTTGATCTTGTCAGCGATGGTCGCCACGATCGACCCGACAACGAAGCCAATTACGGCCGAGATTGCGGTGTTCACGAGCCATGCGAGGAGTCCGCCCACACCCGCTACGCCAATCACGAGCTCTTCGGCTGCGTGGATGAAGTCTTCCGGAGCAAACCAACCAAGATCGTAGGCCCCCACCACCAGGATGTGGCCACCGACCCAGAGCATGGCACCGGTGCCAATAATGGTGAGCCACTTCAACAAGACCGGCATGAAGTTCACCAGCCCTCGACCGAGACGTTGCGAGCTTTCGCTGTCGGTGCGGGTCATTCGCAGTCCGACGTCATCCATCTTCACGATGGCGGCTACGAGGCCGTACACGACTGCGGTGATGAGCAGAGCGACGATCACCATAATGATCGCCAAGAAGATGAACGATGCTTCCGGGTTGTCGTCTTGGAGGCCGTCGAGGGCGATCACCATGATCTCACCGGACAAGATGAAGTCGGTGCGGATCGCGCCGGCGATCGTCTCTTTCTCGGCATCTGGCCCCTTGACCACATCGGGTACGTCATGGTCGTGATCGTCATGTTTGATGAGGGCATGGATGATCTTGTGCGCGCCCTCATAACAGAGGAACAAGCCACCGAAGATCAAGATGATGTCGACGAGAAGCGGGACGAACTCATTGAGGATCAACACGACAGGAACGATGAAGAGCAACTTGTTTCGAAGTGAACCAACCGCGATCTGTTTGATGATCGGAAGCTCACGATCGGCCGCAAGCCCCTGCACGTACTGAGGCGTCACTGCGGTGTCGTCGATGACCACTCCGGCAGCCTTCGCGCTGGCCTTGCCTGCAGCTACACCGACGTCGTCAATCGATGCTGCGGCGAGCTTTGCGAGCGCCGCAACGTCATCGAGTAGTCCTACTAGTCCACCGGCCATGGGATCTCTCTTCCTAAGCGACCTGTTCCGAGCTTAATTCTTCGTCGGACAATTAGGTGACAACCCAACTCGTGAAACCAATCTGTGGCCCATTTCGGCTACCGCACACCGTTACTAGCGCCCGTTTTTCGACCACAGATTCCCCAAAGGGGCTAACGGGACTAGTTAGCGACCTTCGGCGAAACGGATGAGTTCTCGACGGAGACCTGCAACAGAGCCCAGTGCTTGGTCGACAACACCTTCGGGCAGCCCAATCTTGGGTTTGCCCGCCGCCTTGAGCAGCGCTCGTACGACCGGCACCGTCGCTTCGCCGAGAGACCACACTCGGCGAGTGACGACTCGTTCGTGAAGTTCCCCATCGACCACCCGAAGTGATTGAAGCTGCATGTCGAGGGTTTGTCGTTGATGTCCCCGTAGATCCGCATCGTTGGAATCGAGGGCCTGGAGGACAGCCTCGACGTCTCGAATAGTTTGTTGCACCGCTGCGTGAAGGTCTTTCACCGAGTGCTCGCGAACTGGCGCAACCGGAGACTGTTCGACACTACGAACAGCGAGGACAATCCCATTGCCGCCGCCGCGATAGCTGGGTTGAGTACACCGAAGGCCGCTAGCGGAATCGCCGCGGCGTTGTATGCGAATGCCCAGAACAAATTGCCCTTGATGGTCCGCAAGGTGGCTCGCGACAGGCCGATCGCGTCGGCCACGGCCAGCAGGTCACCAGAGACCACGGTCAGATCCGATGCTTCGATCGCGACGTCGGTCCCGGTGCCGATTGCGATCCCGATGTCGGCTTGGGCCAAAGCGGGAGCGTCATTGATGCCATCACCCACCATCGCTACCCGATGGCCATCGGCTTGGAGTTGCGCGACCGTTGCCGCCTTGTCGTCGGGGAAAACTTCTGCGATCACGGCGTCGCCAGGGCGCGAACCAATACCGACCTCACTAGCGACAGCGGCCGCCGTGCGGGCGTTGTCGCCGGTCAGCAACGTCACGGCCATGCCGAGCTCGTGGAAGGAGGAGACAGCGTCGGCCGATGTGGCTTTGACCGCGTCGGTGACGACGAAGATGATCTCGGCGAGGTCCTCGCGGCCGGCGAACACCACCGTTGCGCCTTGTTCCTCGGCAGCGCTCGCGAGCGCTTGGAGCGCATCGGGAACGGCGGCGAACATCGTGTTGCGCCCGACCTGGGTTCGCTGCCCGTCAACATCGGCCCGCACTCCGAGACCGGGGAGGTTCTCGAAGTTGGTGACCGGCAAGTGATCGGGCGCCGTGGTGGCGATGGCTCGTGCGATCGGATGCTCGGAGCGTGCTTCAACAGAGGCTGCGAGCTGTTGCACTTTCGCGATTGCGTCGGTGGGGAGACCGTCTGAGAGCACCTCGGTGACGGTCATTGCGGCTTCGGTAACGGTTCCGGTCTTGTCCAACACGATGACGTCTACCGTCCGCGTGTCTTCGAGTACTTCGCCACCCTTGATGAGCACGCCGAGCTGTGCACCTCGCCCGGTGCCGACCATGATTCCGAGCGGCGTCGCGAGTCCGAGCGCACACGGGCACGCGATGATGAGCACGGCAACGGCTGCAGTGAAGGCCGCGTCGACATCGCCGGTTATCGCTAGCCATACAACGAGCGTGACGATCGCGATGACGATGGCCAGCGGAACGAACACCCCCGAGACCCGGTCGGCGAGGCGCTGCACTTCGGCACGGCCGCCTTGGGCTTCATCGACGAGACGAATGATTTGAGCCAACGTCGTGTCCGCGCCGACCTTGGTCGCTTCGACGGTGAGCGCACCGTTGGTGTTAATCGTCGCGCCGATCACCTCGTCGCCAGGCGCCACGCCCACGGGAACCGGTTCGCCAGTGACCATCGATGCGTCGACCGCCGAGTGACCGTCGACAACCACACCATCGGTCGCAATCTTCTCGCCGGGGCGCACCATGAATCGCATGCCGACCGCCAGGTCATCGAGTGCGATCTCGCGTCCATCCTCGAGCAGTGCGGTCTTTGCGCCGAGATCGGCAAGAGCGCGAATCGCGTCGCCCGAACGACGCTTGGCCCGATGCTCGAACCACTTCCCCAGCAAGATGAGCGCCACGATGATAGCGCCGGTCTCGAAGTAGACAAACTCGCCGATCCCGCCCAACAACACCACGTAGGACCACACCAACGCCGACAGCGAACCCATCGACACCAAGGTGTCCATGGTCGTGGCTCGCTGACGCAGGTTCTTCCACGCCGTCCGATGAAATGGCCAGCCCGCCCAAAGAATCACCGGCGTGGCGAGCGCGGCCAACACCCAGCGGATCCCATCGAAGTGCAATGCGTCGACCATGCCCAGGACCATCGCCGGGATAGCGAGCGACAGTGCGAAGATCACCCGGCGACGGAGGTCGGCTTCTCGACGCTCTTCGGCGAGGTCTCGTTCTTCGGCCTCGATAACCGAGTACCCCAAGGAGACCACTTGGGCTGACAGCGCTGCGGTGTCGAGCGACCCGTCATGCAAGATGGTGGCTTGCCCGGTGGCGAAGTTGACTTGGGCCTGTCCGACCGAATCGAGCTTGTCGAGGTGGTCCTGCACTCGAGCCGCGCAGGCACCACACGTCATCCCATCTACGCCGAGATCGGTACGAACCTCGATGTTGGCGGCCATAGCTATAAGTATACGGCCCGCGCCACCGGTCGGGGTCTGCAGCACATGTGTATCTCGGCGGCTTCTAGGGTGGGCGTACCCGGTTCCCCGCAACCCTGAGCGATCCGTATGCGACCCCAATGAGAAGAATTCAATGACGGCACCGCCCCCAAACATCCAAAGCGCCACGCACACCGCCAGCCAGACCGGCCCTGACTTAGAGGGCCTACTCGCCCAACAGCGAGCTGCCCATCAGATCAACGCCTACCCGAGTCGCGAGGCCCGAATCCGTCGCCTGGAACGGATGCGGTCGATGGTGATCGACAATCGAGATGCCATCGCCCGTGCGATCGCAGAGGACTTCGGCCACCGACCCGAGGTCGAAACCCGAATTGCGGACCTTGGTGGCGTCGTGGGAGGAATCGACTTCGTCACCGCTCACCTCCGGTCGTGGATGAAACCACGCCGCCGAGGCACCGACTTGTGGTTTCGTCCTGCATCGAACGCGATCGTGCCCCAGCCCAAGGGAGTCGTGGGCGTGATGTCGCCGTGGAACTATCCGGTCGACCTGGCCCTACAACCGGCGGTGTCGGCACTCGCTGCGGGCAACCGGGTGATGATCCGTATGTCGGAGTTCACCCCTGCCACCAGCGCCCTCATCGCCCGGCTCGTCGAAACTGCGTTCGACCCCGACCTCGTATCCGTCGTGGGCGGCGACGCCGACCTGGCAGCACAGTTCGCGGCGTTACCGTTCGATCACTTGGTCTTCACCGGCAGCACGCGAGTGGGGCGACTCGTGGCTCAAGCGGCGGCAGCCAACCTGACGCCGGTGACCCTCGAACTCGGGGGTAAGAGCCCCACGATCATCTCCCCGACATACCCGATCGAGGCTGCAGCCAACCGAATTGCGTGGGGCAAGACGTTCAACTCGGGCCAAACATGCATCGCCCCGGACTATGTCCTGTTGCATCCTGACCAGCGGATGGACTTCGTAGAGGCGGCCACCCGTTGGTTCGCCAAGTCCCACGGCGCATCCACCACCGATTACACCACGATCATCAACGACCACGCCTTCGAACGCGCGAACGCGATGGTGTCCGATGCGCGGGCCCGTGGTGCGACGGTCTTGTCGGCCGACCTTCCAAGCGACCATCACCCCCGTCACTTCCCGCTGACCTTCATCCTCGATGCCCCCGAGGATGCCCAGGTGATGACCGAAGAGATCTTTGCGCCGATCTTGCCGCTGGTCTCGGTCACGAGCGTCGATGAGGCGATCCTGCATTCGAACGAACGTGATGCCCCCTTAGCTGCGTACCTGTTTTCCAACGTGGAGCGTGAAGTCGACGTCGCCCAGACCCGACTGGTCTCAGGTGGACTCGCGATCAACGAGGTGCTCGCCCATTTCGCCCAACACGATCTACCCTTCGGCGGTGTTGGGGCCTCGGGCATCGGTCGAGTGCATGGCAAGGCCGGATTCGACGAGCTGTCGAACCTCCGAGGTGTGTTTACCCAACGCGAGATCGCCGGACGCACCGGACTTAGCCTGCTGTACCCGCCCTATGGCGACATCGCGGACAAGTTGTTGCGACAAATGGGCTTCTAGAAGTTTGCTTCCAGAGGTTTCTTGGCGTTGGGGGGTGCCCCCAACTACAAGTCGGACAGCCGTAGGATGAACACCTCATGAAAGACCGAAAAGTTCTACGACTCTTATTCGCTTCGCTAGTGGCCATGGTGATTCTGGCTAGCTGCTCAAGCGACGACGAAAACGCGACTACTGCCGCCACCACCACGCCCGAAACTGTGGAGGAATCGCCGGAGGCCGACGATGCGGACGACGCACCCGACACAGATGCATCAGATGCCGACGCGGCCGACGAACCGGCCGAAGCCGACATCCCCACGACCACCATCGATGAGCGCACCGACCTCGAAATAGCCACCGACAACTTGGACGTCACCTCGTTCCAGTTGGGTGTGGAGGACCTCGAAGGCGCTGCTGACTGTGTGATCGAACGTCTCGAATCCGAGGGCGTTCCCTTCACCGGTGAAGGCACCGCGGAACTCATCGCATTGATTCGTTGCGAACCCGACGTCATCAACAGTTGGCTTCCGGAAACCAATCCGGTGCTGTTCGGCCGGGATTGGACCTGCACCGTCGGCTCCGTCGGCGATTGGCTGAGCGCACGCAGCATCCCTGAAGCCGAGGAGTTCCTTAGTGCCGGCGCACCGCCTCAAGAGTTCTTCGATCTGACCGCCCAAACCTGCGGCATCGACGCCGTCGACGTGGCCGCGGCGCTCTCGTAGAACTCGCGCCGGCCTGACGTTGGGCGGCCACGCGCGGCGAGCCCAAGCCACTGGACGATCGTTCAGTCGAGTCCTACAATTTCGCCATGACGAACCTTGTCACGGCAGCCGACCTCGGCACGCCGAGCCGACCGTCCCTCGAAGAGATCGTCGATCTAGACCGGTACCCGATTCAGCGTCTCGATTCACCGCTCCGAGCCGAGGTTGTTGCCGAGGCCCGCGAGGAGCTCGATGCGTTCGGGTGCTTTCGCCTGAGCGACTTCATCCGACCCGAGATGATCGCGACCATGCTCGCCGAAGCCGAGCAGTTGCGCGACCGCACGTTCTGGGCCGCGGACAGCCACAACCCGTATGCGTCGAAGCCCGATCCCGAGCTTGCTGCTAGCCACCCCCGCAACACATTTCAGGACCGCAAGAGTGGTTTCATCAACTCCGATCTGTTGAGCCAGCACTCCCCGCTCAACGCCATCTACGACAACAACGTCATGACCCACTTCGTGTGGGATTGCCTAGGCACCGAACGCCCCATCTACCAGTGGGCTGATCCGCTCGGGCGTAATCCCTATGGGGTCATGGACACCGACCACTACTTCCCATGGCACTTCGACGGCAACGAATTCACGGTGTCGATCCTGGTTCAGAAAGCCGAATCGGGAGGCGTATTTGAGTACGTGCCCGACATTCGCCGACCGGGCGAAGAGAACTACGAGCATGTCCGGCACATCCTCGAAGGCGGCCGTGACGACATCCGGGAACTCGACCTCTTGCCTGGCGATCTGCAACTTTTCAAAGGCCGGTTTTCGATGCATCGAGTCACTCGAATAGTGGGCGACACCACCCGCTACATCGCGCTTCCCACCTATGTGCACGATCCGTGGCGGATGAACCGGCCCCACCATTCGATCAGCTACTACGGCCGGGCGACCGACCTGCACTACGCCCGAGAACTCACCTTGTCCGATGGGTTGACCGACTGATGCGCGTCGCCGTCATCGGGCTTGGAAATATCGGCGGTGGGGTTGCAAAGAACCTGGTGGACGCGGGCCACGACGTGCACGTGGTCGACCTCGACGCTGACCGGGTCGCCGCAGCCCAAGCCCACGGTGCTGTTGGGGCTACGAACGCCGCCGCAGCTGCGACACACGCCGAGCTCACCTTCACGTCCCTGCCCGGTCCGAAACAGATCTCGGCTATTGCCGATGAGATTCTTCCGGCGACGTCGAAAGGCGACGTCTGGGTCGAGTTATCAACAAACGAACCGGACACGTTCCACGCACTGCACGCTCGGGCCGCCGACACTGGAGTCACCATGATCGACGCGCCGGTCTCGGGCGGCCCGGAGGGCGCACTCGCTGGCACGTTGTCGATCTTCGTTGGCGCCACGCCAGAGCACTTCGCCAAAGTCGAACCCGTACTCCACGACATCGGCGAATCGGTCTATGCGCTGGGACCACCCGGCGCTGGTCTCGCGGCCAAGATCGCGCAAGTGACGCTGTGCTACACCCAAACCGTCACGTTGATCGAGTCCTTGATCCTGGGGGCGAAGGCGGGCGTGAACCCCGAGATGATGCTCGACGTGATCATCAACAGTGCCGGAACCAGCTACAGCGCCACCGCGTACGGCCCCGAGATTCTCGCTGGCAGCTACGACGCATCCTTCCCGCTCTCACACGCCGCCAAGGATCTACGGCTCGCCATGCAACTCGCGGAAACCATGGGCGCCGATCTGCCGTTTACCCAACGCGTCGCAGAACTCTATGACCGTGCCGAGAACGAATTCGGGGCGCGCGCCGCACATTGCTTGGCGGCCCGCTTGATCGAAGTCGAAAACGACTGCATTCTCTCCGAGGGAACCTCATCATGACCGACACCGAACGCACCAAGAATTACGAGGTCACTAGCGACGACTTCACCGCAGCCAATGCCGGAAGCTTCACCGGTGAGGAATGGGAAGCTCGGGTCGACCTGGCAGCGATGTATCGCCTCGCTTCGCATTTCGGTTACGACGACACGGTCTGGAACCACATCACGATGCGCGTGCCCGGCTCGGACCATGACTTCTTCTTGAACAAGTTCGGGCTCCTCTACGACGAGGTCACCGCATCGAACATCATCAAGGTCGACAGCGACGGAACCGTCCTCGAAGGACCTGCCGATGTGAACACCGCCGGGTTCGTGATTCACTCGGCGATCCACAACGACTTCCCCGAATGGAAGGTCGTCTTCCATGCCCACGTCCCCGACGCGTTGGCCGTCACGGCACTGAAAGACGGATTCCAACACATCGTGCAAGACACCTCGATGCTCTATGGCGAGATTGGGTATCACGACTGGGAAGGGCTGTCGCTCACCT
>CAZTDG010000123.1:0-9043 GCA_964612655.1 uncultured Acidimicrobiales bacterium
CGCGAATCCCGAGGCTGACGACGCAACCTGATCCGAGTAGCCTCTGGAGATCATGAGTGAATTAGCTGGTCTTTTTGAGGTGCAGCGGCTGGATAACGCGCTTGATCAGCTGCGGTTTCGTCACGAGAATCTGCCCGAACGGGCCTTGATCGCAGATGTCGACGCGGAGCTAGAGAAGCTCGCTGGCGCTCGCTCCAAAACCGAGGCTCAGCGCGAAGAACTGCGCAAACGTCAACGGGCTTTCGAAACCGACGCCAGCGATGTGGAGGCTAAGGCGGCTGGCCTCGAAGCAAAGCTCTACGACGGTTCGGTCACGAGCCCGAAAGAGGCTACGGCTCTCGGCGACGAGATCGCCGGGCTCAAGACTCGCCAATCAGGGTTAGAGGACCAATCCATCGAGTTGCTCCTAGAGATCGAACCTCTCGATGAACAGATAGTGCAGGCCGAGGCGATTGCGGGCGAACTAGAGGCCAAGCGCACCGCACACCAGGAGGCGCTGGATGCCGCTGTTGGTGAACTCGATACCGAGATCGCCGACGCCGAACAACAACGAGGCGACGCGGCGAGCGGTATCCCCGACGAGAACCTCGAGCACTATCGCAAGCTGCGTATTACCTATGGCCCCGACGCCGTTATCGAATTCGATCCGGCTCACAACGGTGGTTGCCCGGTGGCGATGTCGGCTGTTGAACTCGACCGCTGGAAGCATCTTCCCGTCGGCACGGTGGAACCCTGTGTCGACTGCGGTCGCCTCGTGATCAAGCTCAGCTAGCCAGAGATGTTCTTTTGGTTCCTCGGGCTGTCGTTCGCTGCAGTCCTGATCGTCTTCTCCTCACCTGCACTCGATTATCGCCTGGTGATGTTGGGTGCGGTTCTTCCCGGCATCGAAGGGTTCATCGGCGGGCCGTGGGTGCTCCACACACTGCTCGCTCCGGTAGTAGTTCTGACGGTCGTGATGCTCACCACCCAGAACCGGCGCCTCGTTCGCCGTCAATGGCTCGGCTTGCCGATCGGGTTGTTCATGCACATCGTCTTGGACGCCACCTGGGCCGACGCAGATCTGTTTTGGTGGCCATTCCTGGGAACGTCGGACGTGCTGGGCGGGGCAATGGTGAACGAATTCGTACGGCCGCTCGGCCTGCGTCTGGGAATGGAAGCCGTCGGGCTATTGGTGTTGGCCGCCTTCGTGCACCGGCTGGACCTCCTAGGCGAGGGGCGTGAATTGTTCGTGTCAAAGGGACAGATCCTGCGGGATCGGTTGGAGGATTAGGCGATGCTCAAACAACCTTCGATGGCACGTGCGTTGCTGGTCAGCGGGGGAGTTGGTGTCATCTGGGTGATTCTCGCCTGGCGCAACCCGTCCCTCACTTACCACTTCGCTCCGCTCATCGGCGCAGCTGCTGGCCCTTTAAGCCTGCGCACCCAAGGTCGGGCGGACTCGTCGCTTGCGACCAAGACGGGCGGGATCGTCCTCGCCATTATGTTGGGCATCACGCTGCTGCTCGAGCTCGCCGGGCGCCAGGAAGGCCCGAACTTCTTGGAGATGGGCCCCGCCTGGCCAGAAGCGGTGCTGTTCTCGGCAATCGGGGTCTTCATTGGCGTGCGGGCTGCGAGCCGGGAAAACCCGGGGCTCCTCGGAAGACTGGTCGACTCCACGGTCTAAACGTCTCGCTCAAGACCAAGCCGGGGGCGTCGATGAGATTGCATGGCGAGGATTTCAGCGGTATTGGTGGCATTGGCTCTTATGGCGGCAGGGTGTGGCGTAGGTAGCCCGCCCGAGGCGTTAGCGAGCTTCGAGATGTCGAGTCTGGTGTTGAACCCGGGTGGCTCGGCGGTTGGATTTGTCGACATCGGCGAGACCCGGGTGACCTACGTGGCGGTGACACCCGAGGGATTCACCCAAGGTGACACCGCGCCGGTTCTACTGGCGTTCCCTCCCGGTGCACAGGACCTGTCCGTCACCCAGTCGACGATCAACTCGGTCTACATGCAAGAGGCGCTACGCCTCGGTTGGGTCGTGGTCAGCCCCGTCGCTCCTGATGGTCGATTGTTCCACGACGGTTCCGAAGACGTGTTGGGCAGCTTCGCGAACTGGATCGACCAATGGGTTACACCCGAGGGTGGCGCTGTTCACGTAGCGGGTATGAGCAACGGTGGTCTGAGTTCATGGCGGTTCGCCGCGCAGAACCCCGATCGATTGCAGTCGCTCATTACGTTCCCTGGGTTTCCATCGAGTGGCTCTGACCGAGACGCCATGGAAAACCTGACCGGCATTCCAATCCGCCTCTATGTGGGTGGCAACGACACCCCATGGCTTGAGCCGATGCGCGAGACCTCGACCGACATGGCCGTCCTCGGGGGTCGCTTGTCGCTAGAGGTCTTCCCTGGCGAAGACCACATCATTGCGTCCACGTACGACGGACGCCTTGTCTTCGAGCAACTGGAGTCTTTCCGCTAGCCTCCGCGAACGCGTGACGGACAGTTAGCGACTGTCCCTAACTGTCCCAGGTAGGCGGGTGGCCACGAGGATGAGTGCCGCCGACACTGCGGCGGCCACGAGGTAGGCGACGCGCCAACCGGCGTTGAAGGCCTGACCCGCGCCTGGCGTGTCTGCGAGTTCGCCCAGCGGAATATCGAAACCTCGCGAGGCCATCACCCCGGTGACGATCGCTGCGGCCAATGCTTGGCTTACCACGGAGCCAATGGTGCGAGTGACATTGGTGAAGGCGCCACCCACGCCGAGGAACGCAGGTGGTGTCGCTCCGAGCATTGCGCCGTTGTTCGTAACGTTCCATAGCGCGAGACCGACGCCCCCGACCGCAGACCCGGCACCGATGAGAACCAGCGGTGTGGTGTCGGTCGAGAAGGCGAATCCGAGGCTCACGACGACCTGTAGGACCAGACCAATGATCGTCGGTATGCGGGGGCCGATGCGATCGTAGAGCCGCCCGGCGTAGTGCGCCCCGACGCCCAGGCCGACTGCAACCAGCGCGATGATCACGCCTGCGGACACGGCGCTGATCTGAAGAAAGCTCAGCAGGAAGACGGGCAGAAGCAGCGTTGTGGTGGAGGAGGCAAGAAACCCGAAGCCGCGAATCGCAACAGCCGTGCGGAACACCCGCTCCCCGAACAGGCGCAATTCCAGCAGTGGATGTTCGACGCGCAGTTCCCACCGAATGAACATGGTGAGCAAGGCGACCGCTGCGAGACCACCACCAATGATCCCCGGGGAAAGCCATGCGAGCGAGAACGGGTTGCTGATCGTGACCACCAGCGTTGCGACGGCGAGCGCCGAGAGCACGCTGCCCCAGCGATCGAACGTTCGGTCACTGGTCACCTCACGAAGCTGATGGTTCGGGATGAGTACGAGGACCGCTGCCAGCGACAGGGCCGAGGGTATGGCCAGCAACAAAAAGATGGTGTTCCACGAGAGGGCATCGAGGCCGATGCCACCGAGCAAAGGGGCGCTTGCCGAACCCACAGCAACGGCCGTGGTCTGTGCGCCTAGCGCGAGGCCGCGCTCCTCGTTCGGGAACACCGCCACCAGAATTCCCGTAGCCACCGACTGCACCAGAGCGTTTCCGATCGCCATGACCACGCGGGCGGCAATGAGTACGGCGAAGGTCGGGCTGAGTCCGGTGAACAAGGCCCCCAGCCCGAAGACCGCCACGCCGAGGCTAAGCACTCGCTTGTCGCCCAGGAGATCGGCGAGGCCGCCGAGCGGCAGCAAGAGGGCTGCGATCACGAGCGACTCGATGATCACCACCCAGCCGACCGTGCTCAGCGTGACTTCGAAGTCCTCAGCGATTCGCGGCAGCGCAAGAAAGGCAAAGGCTGTTGCGAAGACGATCGTGATGAACGTGATCGCAATCGCCGTGAACGCTTGCCACTTCGGCTGGCGCCACGCCATCGTTGAGCTCATCGGCAGACGCTAGCCCGGAGTTGGGCGACTGCTAGGTTTCGGCCATGTCGAACAGTGCAGTTACTCCGGAAATTTCGGCCGACCAGATCGATACCTTTCGTCGTGACGGCGTCGTGATGCTTTCGAACATGTTCGAATCCGAGTGGGTCGAGCTGTTGCGAGCGGGCCTGTCGCGTCACCTAGCCGCACCGACACCGCGGGCCCGGGTATGGGACCGTGACGATGCCGGCCGAACCATGTTCTGGGACAGCATGGCCTGGCACGACGTTCCCGAATATCAACGGTTCGTCTTCGAATCCCCGGCCGCCGAGATCGCCGGGCGTCTGCTCGGGTCGTCGAGCATCAACTTCTTCTTCGACGCGGTCTTTGCTCGATCCGCTGGCTCACAGTTCGAAACGCCATGGCACCAAGACGAGCCGTACTGGTCTGTTTCGGGCCACGACACCTGCACCGTGTGGATGCCCCTCGTGCCGGTCAAAGCGAAGAACGCGCTGGCATTCGTTCCCGGCTCACACCTCGGCAAAGTGGTGTTCGACCAATACGACTTCGGCACCTTGAACCCCGATGGCAAGATCGACGTAGATCGCAGCGATTTCACCGCGACCGCTGAAGCGGACATCCCGGATATCAGCGCTAATCCGGAAGCCTTCGGTGTAGTGAGTTGGGACATGGAGCCAGGCGATTGCGTGGTCTTCAACAGTCGGATCCTGCACGGCGGTTCGGGGTTGCTCGACCCCGAGCGGAACCTTGAAGTCTTCACGTCGAAGTGGCTCGGTGATGACGTTCGAATCGCCAACCGTGACGTCGGTATGGACCCCGACTTCAGCGAGATCATGGCCGCGCACGGCCTGCAGGCAGGCGACCGGCCCGGCACAGAACTATTGCCGCAGGTGTGGACTGCGGTTTAGACGGTTAGGTGCTCTGTCGGGGCCCAAAACGAGGGGCGCCCCAGGCCTGTATGTGTGAAACAGACCTGGGGCACCGAAACCTCACCACTAAGGGCGGGAGGTGAGGATATTTGTTAGCTAGGCGGCGTCGGAAACGACGTCGGAGGCAGCATCGATGGCGGGAGCGCCGATGCCGACCTCGACCTTGCGAGGCTTGGCGGACTCGGCGACGGGGATCGTCACGATGAGAACGCCGTTGGCATAGTCAGCGGTCAAGCGCTCAGCGTCGAGCTGCTCGCCCAGCTGAAACGCCTGGCTGAGGTCGCCGTTACGTCGACCACGGGAGACGACCTTGGCGTTCTCGGGGATCGAAGTGGTGCGGCTTGCGGCAAGACGAAGGCTGCGGCCATCGACGGTGAGATCGACGTCGTCGGGGTTGATCCCGGGGATGTCGACGAAGAGGGTGACGCCATCTTCGGTGCGAACGACGTCGTAGTCGAGGCCCGAAGTGTTCCGGAAACTGCCGGGTGCGTAGGTGTTGTAAAACATGTTTATTCTCCTAGAAATAAAGTTAAGTGATGTGGACTCAAGTTCATCCAACGCAACTTGGCCATCTTCATTCCCAACTTCGAGAAATTTTGTAGCGAAACCCCGCCGAGTCAGCGTGGAGAACGGTTCCGCGGAACCCATGGGCCTCTAGACCTACGTGGACCTGCCGACTGGTACAGGGTGAAACGTTCCCGTGGCCACCGACGCGATGTCCAAGGACTTCGCGCCATTGCGGTCACCGCCGTCGTGTTCTTTCACGCCGGGTTCTTGTTGCCTGGTGGCTTCATTGGCGTAGACGTGTTCTTCGTCTTGTCCGGGTTCGTGATCATGTTGGGTCTGCTCCGCGAGCTGGAGGAGACCGACCGGATCGACCTTCGGGCCTTCATGCTGCGCCGAATCCGGCGATTGCTGCCCGCCCTTGCTGTCCTGCTGGTCGTGGTGCTCATCGCTTCGACGTTCCTGGCACCCATCGGGGGCTTCGACCTGGGAAATACCACCTCGATGATGGCGAGCCTGTTCAACGCCAACACGTACCTGTCTCTCCAGCAAGAGGACTACTTCAGCACGAGCACCGAGCTCAACCCGCTGCTGCACACGTGGTCGTTGTCGATCGAGGAACAGTTCTATTTCGTCTTTCCGGCCGCGGTCCTCTTCAGTTGGTGGGTGGCCAAGCGTGTGGGCATCGACCGTCGCCGAACGGTGGGAGCGGTGCTCGTTGTGGGCTCGATCGCATCGCTGGGCGCGTCGGTGGCGCTGACGTCGGGGTTCGTTGGGTTGAGTCGATCGTTCGGATTCGGAGTCGTGCGACTCGACCAGTCATTTGCCTTCTATTCGGCCCCGACCCGTGCATGGGAGTTCGCCGCCGGGGCACTCTTCGCGCTCGTGAGCACATCGACTCGCTGGTCGAGCCGGGTCTCGACAACATCGAGAATTCCTGCCATCGCTGGAGCAGTGGTGCTGGTGGCGTGCGGTCTTCTCTATGGGGACGCCACCACGTTCCCCGGTCTCGCGGCGATTCCTCCCGTCGTAGCGACCCTGTTGCTCCTGATGGGCGGAAACGAGGGTCCGGTCGGCCGGGTGCTCGGCGGTCGCCTACCGCAGCGAATAGGGGAGCTTTCTTACGGTTGGTACCTCTGGCATTGGCCGGTGATTGTCTTTACGGGAGCACTCGTCGCCTTCACCCCACTCGGATCTCCAGTCGTTCTCGCAATTGCTGGAGTTGCATCACTTGGACTCGCCGAACTCTCCTTGCGTCTCGTCGAGAACCCGGTCAGGTTCGCTGATTCGGTCACGCCGCAACGAACGATCCGATTGGCGATGGTGTGTGTGCTCTTGCCGATCGTCGTAGCCGCTGCGGTCGGGTCGGTGCGGACTGCGCTGGTCGATCAGGACGACGTTGAAGCCTTTGAGCTGGCCTTCGACTTTCACCGAGACGTGCAACTCGGCTGCGACCGAAGCCGACCAGCGCCCGACGACTACGACGTGGCGTGTCGATTCTCGGTCGACGATCCCGTTGGCACCGCGGCTCTGGTAGGCGATTCCAATGCCGGTCACCTGACCGATGGTGTGATCGCCGGGATGAATGCGGCCGGGTACGACGTGGTCGTCGCGACCCGAAGCGCCTGCCCGTTCGCCGACCTCACCGTTGCCTTTGACGGCCGCGAGAACTCGGCGTGTCGTAACTTCCTCGACGACACCATGGAACGCCTGCGTACCGAAGCGGTCGATGTCGTTGTCATCGGCCACGCGTTCGATCGCTACGTCGAAGATGATCTCTCGGCATTTGGTCGGTCCTTTGATGCAGTGGACTCGACCGAAGAAGGCAAGCGCGAAGTGCTTGCCGACGGGTTGGCCCGCACCGTGACCGACTTCGTTGAAGACGATATCGACGTGTTCGTCGTCCACCCGCCACCGCGTTCGAGTGGATGGGACCCCGAAGCATGCCCGTCGTTCCGGTGGTCACGTCTGAACTGTGCCGGTCCGGTCGACCCTGGTGATCTTGAGGCACAGCGGGTCGGTCTCGCTGGGATCCACCGGGCAGCCCATGACGCTGGTGCCAACGTCGTCGACATTGCGCCGGTCTGGTGCGACGGCCTCCAGTGCGATCCCCGTATCGGCGAGGACCGCTCGGGGTACCTGTTGCGCGACGAGTGGCACATCACGGTGCAAGCGAGTCAACAGCTGGCACCCGTGTTCGAGGCCCTGGTGAGCGAGTCGCCGTCAACGCCGCCTTGGGTCTTGGCCTTCGACGGTTCCTAGCGGAGCGCCCCCGGCAACGGTCCCGCGGGACCGCTTAGGCTCCTGGGCAGGTGGTAGGGATTGCCGCCGTGGGTTCCGGGATCGCCTCACCGTTGATCGACCCGACGTGGCTCCACTCGGTGCCTCGCAGCTCGAAGCTATTGGCGATCGACTCGTTGTCGTTGAAGTAGCTGACCGTTGTGGAGAAGGTCAGCTCGCCGTGAGCCCCGAACGAGCAACTCACCGAGGATGCGATTGCTGAGGCGCCGACCGCGTACCCGAAGGGGTTGCCGCCGAGGGTTGTCGGCACCAGCTCGCAGTTATCGAGGGTGAGGACTGCCCATCCGCTATGTGAAGCGCCTTGTTCGGTCTTCACCGAGATTTCGAGAGGTCCGTCGTGGGGCAGGTATTGGAGGCGTCCGATGCGGAGGTCATTGACGCCGGGGAAGTGCACGACAGAATTGGTCTCGGCAGCAATCCCGGCGGTAGTTCCGCCGTTCGCGAAGGCGATCTCGATCCACATGAGAGCGGTTTGGGGGGTGAATTGGGCGGTGAAGACCTCGACTTGATCGATAGCTCCGTCTTGGTCGACATCGGCTTCAGTGCTCAAGACCAATGACGCATCCTCGTTGGTTGGACCGAAGCGTGAACACGTTGCGCTGTGTCCGAATCGCTGAAGGAATCCTGCGTGAACCCAGCCCAGCTCTTCGCCGTCGACCTCGACGAACGCCCACGGTCCGCTCGATGCGAGCTCAACGGTGTAGGCGGTGCTGATTCCGGTCGTGCGGTGCTCGAGTTGGTCGATGGCGTCGAAGCGGACGCCCGGGCCGAGTCGCACGTTCAGTGGATCGTCGGCGGCTGTTACAACCATGAAGCCGTGTTCGTCCGAGGCAACCGCGCCCACGTCTTCGGGTCGGGTCATGGTTGCTGGAGCCTGGGTCGTGGTGGTCGTTTCCGGTGCGGGCGTGACGACCGTGGTGGTCGGTGCCGGAATTGAGGTCGTCGTTGTCGTGGTGGTCGCTTCGGCAACGGTTGTCGTCGTCTCCACGGAAACGGTTGTGGTTGGCGCTTCGGTTACCGCCGTTACTGCCACGGCTTCAGGTTGGGCCGTAACGGCCTCAAAGATGACGGTCTCCGAAGCGACTGTGTCGGGTTCACCACCGCATGCCGCCAGAGCAATAGCCGCCACCGCAAGAAAGATGCCCCGACGAATGAAAGAAACCGTGTGGAGAGTTGAGTTCGTTGCCATACATAAAGTGTCGACGAATTAGGCGAACTCGAATATAGGGGAGACCCCCCAGTCCATTTGACCTAGCCAGCCAAAACGGTCCCGCGGGACCGCTTCTTTGGTCTGACTAGCGGCGCTTTGGTCGGCCTTGGCGAATCACTCGGGCAAAGTCACGATCGAGCTGGCTGATCTCGCGCATCTCTTGCTGGGTCTTGCGGT
>CAZTDG010000124.1:0-8708 GCA_964612655.1 uncultured Acidimicrobiales bacterium
TCCGAGCGGAGCTTGCACCAGCGATTCGCAATGGCGCGAGCGTGTTGGTCGTGGCGCCGACAGATGCAGCGCACAAGCGGCGCAGGGATCGTGACTTCTTTGCCGAATACGGCACAAAACAAATACTTGACTTAGTCCAGACTTGCTGATTGGATGTTCGCCGATGACCCCCGAAGAACAGCTTCGATCGAGTGGACTGCAAGTCACTGCGCAACGCTTGGCGATTCTGCGCGCGGTCGGCGGTCATCCTCACGCAACAGCAGACGACATATTGGAGACAGTGAAGACCGAGATCGGTTCGATCTCGAAACAAGCGGTGTATGACGGCCTTACAGCCCTGGTCGACAAGGGCATCCTCCGGCGAATTCAGCCCGCAGGATCCTCCGCACGTTTCGAGGACCGAGTCGATGACAACCATCACCATCTGATCTGTCGGAGCTGTTCGATAATGTTCGACGTTGATTGCGCGGTGGGGTACACACCCTGCCTGGTCGCAGACGACGACCACGGCTTTGTCATTGACGAAGCAGAGGTCGTCTACTGGGGCTACTGTGCGACCTGCGTTGCAGCGAACGAAATCGCCTCGGCGACAACGTGAAAACAAACATCTAACTACGACTACCTAGTCACAACAGAAATGTAGGAAAGCTATGTCCGAGGAAAAGTGCCCGGTCTTCCACCAGAACGAAGTCGGCTCGTCCGCCAATCAAAAATGGTGGCCAAACCAGCTCAATCTGAACATCCTCGATCAGGGGTCGGCGCGGTCGAACCCGATGGACGATGACTTCAACTACGCCGAGGAATTCGCGAAGCTCGACCTGGCAGCGGTGAAGGCCGACCTCACGACTCTCATGACGGACTCGAAGTCATGGTGGCCAGCCGACTACGGGCACTACGGCCCGTTCTTCATCCGCATGGCATGGCACTCCGCCGGCACCTACCGCACCCACGACGGTCGCGGCGGCGGCAACTCGGGCACGCAGCGCTTCGCTCCGCTCAACAGCTGGCCCGACAACGTCAGCCTCGACAAGGCACGCCTTCTCCTCGAGCCGATCAAGAAGAAGTACGGCCGCCAGCTCAGCTGGGCTGACCTCATGATCCTCACCGGCAACGTCGCTCTCGAATCGATGGGCTTCAAGACGTTCGGCTTCGCTGGCGGACGTGAAGATGTGTGGGCTCCCGAAGAAGACATCTACTGGGGTCCCGAGAACGTTTGGCTCGAAGACGAGCGCTACAGCGGCGACCGCGATCTCATGGAGCCACTCGGCGCCGTGCAGATGGGTCTCATCTACGTGAACCCAGAGGGCCCGAACGCCAACCCTGACCCGGTCGCATCAGGCCGTGACATCCGCGAAACCTTCGGCCGCATGGCAATGAACGACGAGGAGACCGTTGCGCTGGTCGTTGGTGGCCACGCCTTCGGTAAGGCACACGGTGCTGGCCCCGAGGACATGGTCAACGCTGAGCCAGAAGGCGCGCCGATGGAGCAACAGCTCATCGGTTGGAAGAACGACTTTGAATCCGGCATTGGCGAGCACATCACCGGTTCGGGATTCGAAGGTGCCTGGAACTCCACACCAACCACGTGGGACAACAACTACCTCGAAACCCTGATGGACAACGACTGGGAACTCACCGAGAGCCCATCGGGTCACAAGCAATGGCACGCTCCTGCACTTGCTGGCACCGTGCCTGACGCCCATCGCGCCGATGTTTTCCACGCACCGATGATGACCACCGCCGACATGGCCATGAAGATGGATCCGATCTACAACGAGATCAGCCAGCGCTTCCGCGACGACCAGTCGCTTCTCGACGATGCATTCGCACGTGCCTGGTACAAGTTGACACATCGTGACATGGGCCCAGCGGTTCGTTACCTCGGCTCCGAGGTTCCAAGCGAAGAGCTGATCTGGCAGGACCCAATTCCTGCTGGCAACGCCCTCAGCGACGCCGACGTAGCGACGGTCAAGGCCGCAATCATGGACGCCGGCCTCAGTATTACTGACCTCGTGAGCACCGCATGGGCATCAGCCTCGACCTACCGCGGAAGCGATATGCGTGGCGGCGCCAACGGCGCTCGTATTCGCCTCTCACCACAGAGCGGTTGGGAAGCAAACAATCCCGGCGAGCTGAGCCGAGTGCTCACCGCACTCGAGGGCGTGCAGTCGAGCGTCGGTGTCGACGTGTCGATGGCCGACCTCATCGTGCTCGGTGGCGCAGCGGCTGTCGAAGCCGCGGCGGCTGCGGGTGGCAACACGGTTTCGGTTGCGGTTAGCACCGGCCGTGGCGACGCTACCCAAGAGCAGACCGACGAAGAGTCATTCGCATGGCTCGAGCCAAAGTGGGACGGATTCCGCAACTACTTGGGCAAGGGCAACGCGATGGTCGCCGAGCACCTGCTCGTCGACAAGGCACAGCTCCTCGGTCTCAGCGCTCCGCAGATGTCTGTACTCGTCGCTGGACTTCGCGTGCTCGGTGTTACCACCGATGGCCATGGTGTCCTTACCGACAACGTAGGCACACTGAGCAACGACTTCTTCGTGAACCTGATGGATCTCGACAGCACCGAATGGTCGGCGGCTGGCGAGGAAGGCGTATTCGAAGGCAAGGACCGTGCCAGCGGCGAAGTGAAGTGGACGGGTACCCGCAACGACCTCGTGTTCGGCTCGAACTCGATCCTTCGCGCGATCGCCGATGTGTACTCGGCCGACGACGCTAGCGAGAAGTTTGCCAAGGACTTCGCCGCCGCGTTCGCTCAGGTCATGGACGCAGATCGCTTCGATCTGGCCTAACGCTAGAAGTAACGCAGAACTGATTTGGGCCCCGAGGATGAGAGTCTTCGGGGCCCTTTCGCGTCCAAATGCCTAGATGAGAGAGGACAGAGCAGCCGAGAGCGCTGCCATCCTTTTGCGGTTCGCTCCGAGGTCGGAGTGGCCCGTACGCGACGCACTTCGGAAATGAACTTTTGCTGTCGCGGTGTCGACCTCGAAACGAACGTCGTCTTTGAAGCGAAATAGTCCGCTCGTGAACACCGAATCGAGTGATGAGTCGTCTCGCCCGGTTACTTCTCCACCAGCTTTTGTGACCGCTACGGCGATTTCATCGAGGGCAGCTGTGGGATCGGTATTGAGCGTGAGGGGAGCCATGTGGTGTTTCGAGTCGCCTGGATCGGCCTGAGTAGACACACAATTTGGCGAGTTTGGGCAAGGCTTCAACGCAGACATCGCCAACAAGTTAGTCGCTGGAGTCGGCATAAATTGGTAGGAAGCTGAAGCGTTTGGTGCCTCTGATGGCGACGAGGTTTCTGTCGAAATAGTCGGCGGTGATCGCGGCCTCATTCTTGGCGATGTGCTCATCGGTGTTCACGAGAACTATTCACTAGAGATGCATATCGATACCGATGAAGCGAACGCGGCTGGTGTCGGGGGACGATGAAGCGGTCTACACCGGAGTTGGCCAGAACGCCCGACCGTCGTAATGGGCAGTGAAGTCACCCTCGCTGCTGCTACGCTCGCTGCGCTGACCGCAGTAGACACGAGCAGGGAAGATAGACATGACTGGCAAAAATCCGATTTCGGTTCTGGCTCTGAATTGCACGCTGAACAAGTCGCCGGAGCGTTCGCACACCGGCGCATTGCTCGAAAAAGTGATGGATTTGTTCGAGCAGTGGGGCGCGGTGACCGAGATCGTCCGAGTCGTCGACTATAACGTTCCCTTCGGAGTCGAGAGCGATCTCGGCGACGGTGACGAATGGCCTCAGATATTGACCAAGATGAAGGCGGCTGACGTGATCATCATGGGTATGCCTATTTGGTTCGGCGTGCGTTCTTCGGTGGCTCAGCTTGTTATCGAGCGCCTCGACGGCACGTATAGGGAAATGAACGACAAAGGCCAGTTTCCGCTCTATAACAAGGTTGCAGGCGTAGTGGTGACGGGCAACGAAGATGGTGCGCACGACGCGAGTGCCACAACGCTCTACAACCTCGTACACCTTGGATTGGTGGTCCCTCCGAACTCGGACTGCTATTGGGTGGGCGACGCCGGTCCAGGACCCAGCTACCTCGATGCTGGTGGCCCCACGCACGTCTACACGAACCGTGGCGCACGGCTTGTCGCCTACAACTGCTTCCAGATGGCCGAGATAATGCGGGAGAGGCCACTTCTCACCAACCTGGTCACGACTCAGGAAGAAGCAATCAAAGAAACCATGGGCAGCGCGCTCGACGGTTGATCTTTCGACGCTCTCCTAGCGGCTTTGGTCATGATGGGTTATCAGCTGTGGCAGAGGCTCGGCGCAGAGTTTCTGGGTTCTGCATTTCTAGTCGCCATTGGGGTTGGTTCAATCCCCGCGACATCGATCATGTTCAACGGCACAGGCGATGCCGAGCCCACGATCGCTGAACTTGGTTTCATAGCCCTTGCCTTCGCCCTAGTTGTTGCGGCGTCGGTGTACGCGTTTGGTTTTGTTTCGGGCAACCACACAAACCCAGCGGTGACTCTGGGGCTGGCGGTCACGGGCAAGTTTGCTTGGAAAGACGTTCCTAGTTACGTGATTGCTCAGCTACTCGGGGCCACTTTCGGAGCGATCGTGATTATCGGGGTGCTTGGCACGGATGCGATCGACGCCGGACTTGGTGTGAACTCCTATAGCGACGACGTCCCGGTCTGGCAGGCTTTCACCGCAGAATTCGTGGGCACGTTCGTGCTGGTGGCGACGGTTGTTGGCGTGATCCACCGTAGAGCGGCCGCAGGGTTCGCTGGACTGGCTATCGGCGGTGTCTTGTTCTCGATCGTGATCGCGATCGCCCCGGTCACAGGAGCATCGCTAAACCCGGTGCGAGTATCCGGGCCGATGATCATCCAAAGCATCTTCGGAGATGGCGTGCGTTGGGAGCAGTGGCCCGTTTATGTGATCGCAGAGCTACTAGCCGGGGTAGTGGCTGCGGTTCTGATGGTGAACATAACGGGAGCCCAACATGGCCTTCACCATTGGTGGGAAGGCGA
The DNA here is from genome assembly GCA_964612655.1 of uncultured Acidimicrobiales bacterium. Taxonomy (GTDB): domain Bacteria; phylum Actinomycetota; class Acidimicrobiia; order Acidimicrobiales; family SHLQ01; genus SHLQ01. Next base: position 5,008 of record CAZTDG010000124.1, read on the forward strand.
CGACGACGGCGAAGCTGTTTCGTCGGAGGATTAGGCCGCTGGGGTCGGGGTCCAGGCTTGAAGAACTAGTTCATGCGGGAATACCAGTTAGTAGACGTCGTCGATCTGGTGCGTGGCACCAGCGACCTCGAAGCTGTCACCGGCAGCCTTGCCCAAAAGTGCCCCTGTGATAGGGGCATCGCAAGAGATACCCATGAAGGTCTGACCCTGGCATTCGAACTCGTCGGTTAGTGCCGAGATCACGAAGTTTTGCCCGCCCCAGTTCACGACGGCTCCCGCCTGAACGGTGTTCGTCGCCGAGAAGTCGAGGCCCTTAATGAACTCGATGGCGTCCTCATGAGTATGGATGGGAGCGTCGAACAGCTCGGCGTAGTCGCCGAATTGTTGCGTTTGAGATTGGTCCTGGGCATCTCGAACATCGCTCTGATTGAGCTGCGCGTTGGCCAGATATTGCTGGTAGTTGGCCTTCGAGGCCGACAGCTGCTCAGCCTCCAATCCCAGCATTGTTTGGCGGAGAATTTCTTTGTCTACGTGCATCTCTAACCTCTAGTTGGATCGAGGTTTGACTCTAGCCGAGGACGCTAAGCAATCGTGGTGATCCGGATTCGAGCTATGGGCAGCCGAACACATTCGAGCCAGTTTCGGACGGAAAACCGTAAGCGCTTCCAGGCATCCAGAAGAACTCGTTGTGGGCGTGGTGGCTCCGTCCGAGCTAACAAAGGGTGCGATAGGGTGCGACAGCTTGCACTCCGAGCGGCTAAACACGGAAAGATGATGCGTGATCTGGTCGACAAGGTGATTGAAGCGCCGGTGGTCACGAGCTTCTCCCGGGTTGGCTACGAGGTTCGAAGTCGAGTTGATGGTTGGAAGCCGGTATCGAGCTATGACTTGACCGGCCGAGTAATCGTCGTGACCGGCGGAACCTCGGGCATTGGCTTTGCGGCTGCCCGCGACTTCGCCGCGGCGGGAGCCACACTCCTCATCACGGGACGACGAGCGGAGAAGAACCGCGCCGCGGTCCGGGAGTTGATGGCGGCGACATCTAATCAGCGCATCAGTCAGATCACCGCGGACATGGGCGAACTCGACGAAGTACGAATACTCGCCGAAGAGTGCCTTGCCAGCTTTGATCGCCTCGACGTCCTCGTGCACAACGCGGGTGCGCTCATAAATCCGCGACAGACCACAACGACCGGAGCCGAGGTCACGATCGCTAGCCAAGTGGTCGGACCGTTTCTGCTGACGCGACTGCTTCTCGATCGACTGCGCAAGACCGGCGGCGCTCGGGTGCTAACCATGTCGTCGGGTGGCATGTACGGCGCTGCGCTCAGCGTCTCGAACCTGGTGATGCCCGCAGCCAGCTACAACGGCACCAAGCAGTACGCGAAGGCCAAGCGAGCACAGGTGACGCTGAACGAGATGTGGGCCACTCGACATCCTGAAATCACCTTCCACGCGCTGCACCCAGGTTGGGTAGATACGCCTGGGGTGGACGATGCGATCCCGGGCTTCGCCAGGTTGATGGGGCCCGTGCTGCGAACGCCGGCACAGGGGGCCGACACGCTCGTGTGGCTGGCATCGGACGCCGAACCCGCTCGGTCCAATGGAAAGTTCTGGCATGATCGCAAGCAGCGGAGTGTCCACAAAATCCCGGCTACACGAAATGCCGATACGCCAGAAGAGCGACAAGCGTTATGGGATTGGGTCGCGACGAGGGCGATCACCGGCCATAGCCCCTAAAAATTAGGGGGCGACACCTCTAGTAGTAGCGATTTTTGCCGATATTAGGGGATGCCTTCTAGTAGCGGCCCGACCCAGGGCGCGGAGCGACACGGTGAGCCGGTTCGTCGTTGGCAACGACGTCCGAGGTTCGCGGCTGCACTACGTGGAGCGATCGTCGTCCTTCCGCTCGCGGTTTCGCTGCTGTTTACGCTCGCAATGGGGCGATGGTTTCCGCCTGAAGATTTGGGCGTCAACCGGTGGCTGTGGATCGGGTTGGTCTTCGTCGCAGCGAACGTGCTGCTCTACGTGCTGGCTCGGGCAGCTCGTGCCTTGATTCCGGTTGCGGGATTGATGGCGCTGAGCCTGGTCTTTCCCGATCAAGCACCCTCGCGTTCGCGAGCTGCGTTGCGTCGCGGTAGTTCCGCCAAAATGCTCCGCCAACTGCAGGAGGCGGTTGAGGCTAACGATGACTCGGCCGGTGCGCTGCGCTCGGAGTATCTCGTCCAGTTGCTCAAGGACATGAACCGTCATGATCGACTTACACGGGGCCACTCAGAGCGTGTTCGAGCGTATTCGGAGTTACTCGGTGAGGAGCTGGGCATAAGCGGTGAGGAAATGGAGAAGCTTCGCTGGGGCGCCTTACTGCACGATGTTGGAAAGCTGGAGGTTCCCTCAGAGATCCTGAACAAGGACGGTCGTCCCGACGCTAAGGAGTGGGAGATTCTCAAGACTCATCCAGCAAAGGCTTCGATTTATCTGGCACCGATTGCCGACTGGCTAGGGGAGTGGGCTCTTGCCGCCGAGCAGCACCACGCCCGCTTCGACGGCGACGGCTACCCCGTTGACCTCTCCGGCACGGACATCTCGTTTCCTGGTCGCCTCGTTGCTGTCGCAGACGCGTACGACGTGATGACGAGCGCCCGAAGCTACAAGGCCCCATTGTCGGCAGAGGTAGCTCGCCAAGAACTTGTTTCGTGTGCGGGCTCGCAATTCGATCCAAAGATCGTGTCAGCCTTCCTGCGGATTGGCCTGGGCGACCTCCAGACCATCGCTGGCCCCTGGGGGTGGCTGGCAAACCTTACGGGTTCGGCCCAGATCCCCGTTCAAGCAGCTACCGGCGCGGCCACCGCGGTAGCGACCGCGACCGCAGCGGTCGCGGCCGTCGTTGCCGCCCCCGCCGTGACCGAACCCCCAGCGGTCGTTGCGTTCGAGGAGCCGGCAGTCCAGACGCTCAATGCGGCCGACGATGTCTTCACATTGGATGAGGACACGACGATTCTCCTGCCCGTCCTCGACAACGACGCGCGCACTCCTGTCGGGTGGATTAGCGAAGTTTCGAGCGCGGAGAACGGCGTGGCAGTAATCGAAGGTGAGGCGATTCGATACACGCCATCGATGGACTTCTTTGGCCAAGACAGTTTTGAGTACACGGTGACCGACGACGCTGGACGCGAGTCTCGGGCGGTCGTGAGCCTCGTGGTAAACGGGGTGCAGGACGCTCCCGAAATTGGGGCGATCGATGCGCGGATCTCCGAATCGGCAACGCTTGGGACAACCGTGGCGCAGGTGCCAATCTCGGACCCTGACGCGGATGCGCTGCGAGTCGCCCTCGAAGGTCGCGATGCGGGCAACTTCGAGATCGATGCTGATGGTACGATCTCGCTCGCGCGCCCTCTCGACTTTGAGCGCCAGTCTCGCTACGAGGTGATCGTGGCGGTGACCGATGAGAACACCATCACTCGGGCGACCATTCCGATCGTTGTGCTTGACGTCGCAGAGGCGGCCCCGACCACGACGATCGCCCCTACAACTACTACTACTGCGGCGCCAACGACGACCACCGCCGCGCCGACCACAACGGTCGCCCCTACAACTACTACTACTGCGGCGCCAACGACGACCACCGCCGCGCCGACCACAACGGTCGCCCCTACAACTACTACTACTGCGGCGCCAACGACGACCACCGCCGCGCCGAC
>CAZTDG010000125.1:0-7252 GCA_964612655.1 uncultured Acidimicrobiales bacterium
ATGGACTTCAACCCGTTGCCCGATCTGTCGGGCGACACCATCGGCGAGATCGTGTTCGGACTTTCCGCGGTGCGCAATGTGGGCGAGGGTTTGGTCGAGTTCATCTTGGCCGAACGCGACGCGGACGGCCCCTTTGAGTCCTTTATCGACTTCGTCGAACGTGTCGATTATCAGGTCCTCAACAAGCGCACTATCGAGTCGCTCATCAAGGCCGGATCGTTCGATTCCTTGGGTCATCCACGTAAGGGCTTGCTGAACGTCTACGAGGCCATCATCGACCGGACCGTGTCCTCTCGCAAAGATCACGACATCGGGGTAGCCACGCTCTTTGGCAGCCTCGGCGACGAGCCGACCTTCGATGACCGTCCCGAAATCCCCGATATCGAGTTCGACAAAATGCCCAAGCTGGCACACGAGAAGGAAATGCTCGGGCTCTACATTTCCGATCATCCAATCCTTGGCTATGAAGCCGCGCTGGCTCGCCGGTGCGACAAGACCGTCGGCGAGCTAGAGGATGAAGCCGATGGCGCCTTCTTGCGGGTCGGGGGAGTGGTCACCAACCTGCAAAAGAAGTGGACTCGCAAGGGCGACCTGATGGCGATCTTCGAACTCGAAGACCTTGAAGGGTCGATCGAGGTCATGGTCTTCCCTCGGACGATGACCGAACACGGCTTCAAGCTCGTCGACGACTCGATCGTTGTGGTGCGTGGTCGCCTCGATGGCAGGGACGACATCTCCAAGTTCATCGCGCAAGACCTTGAGGTCTTCGACAGTTCGCAGATGACCGAAGCCGCTCCGCTGCGTCTTCGGCTTCCCCCCCACGCGCAAGATCCGAAGACCTTGGACGAGTTGAAAGAGTTGCTCACCGACCATCAGGGAGACTCCGACGTCTTCTTGCATCTCGACGGTAAGCAGGTCATTCGACTGCCCGATACCTACCGTGTCGACACCGGAAATGGCCTTGTTGCCGAGGTCCGAGTGCTGCTCGGACCTGACGCTGTTGTTGTGTAAGACTGAAAGGTCCTGTCGACCCAGTTTGCTTTGAGGGCCGGTTCTCGACTGGAATTGAACTCGGCCGTAAACGCGACATGCGGCCAATAAGCGAGGCAGAGGGATCTATGGCACTCGAAGTTGAAACAAAGGACTGCAACGCGCTCAGCGATGCGGAGATCTCAGAGATGGCTGATCTCTGTGCAGATGGACCGCTTCCGTACGAAGCTGGTGAGCTGTCGAAAGAGACCGAAGAGTGGGTCTTGTGTTGCCAGGCCATGGATGACGGTCGGCTGAAGGGCTATGCGTTCTACACCCTCGAGCGGATCGGTGGCACGCCAGCGATCATCGTCGGTTTGGGTTCGATCGCTCGCTCATCTCGTCGAGACACCATCATGCGAGGCATGGTCACCGACCTCATGCACCGTGCCGTGATGGCATTCCCCGACGAGGATGTAGTCGTAGGGCTTCGCATGCAGACGCCCGACGGTTTCGAACTGCTCAACGACTTCCATGACATCGTCCCTCGCCCGGACCACAAGGCATCGGGTGAGGAGCGTGCGTGGGGACGCCGCTTCGCAAAGCGCTTCGGCATCTCGCCGCTTCGCTACGAGGATCGCAAGTTCACTTCTAAGGGCAAGGGCGGTCTTCCGTGCGCCTTCGACTTTGAATCCTCCAAGCCAGAGGACATCAGTGATGACCTCCGAGCGTTCTTCGATGGTGTCGACCCTGCCAACGGTGACGTGCTGATCGGGTTCGGTTGGGCAATGTCCGAGGAACTCGCCAAGTTCGCGTAAGCGAATCGCCGCTCTCGGGTGGACGTTTTCGAATCTTTCGCTAAGCGGCGCATGACTCGCGCCTTTACCGCTGACCCGGTCGAGGCCCTCGTCGTCGACCGGTTGCTTTACGCCGCGATGCGAGCGCCGAGCGCCGGAAACACCGCATCAGTAGAAATGCTCGTTCTCACGGGCGACCAGTGCCATGACTATTGGGATGTCACGCTGAGCGCGGCTCGCCGAACGGGCTTTCCGTGGCCGGGACTCCTGCTCGCACCGGTGCTGCTCATTCCTACCGTTGACCCGGGTGCCTACGTCGAGCGCTACGGCGATGACGACAAGGCCCACACCGGGCTCGGAGAGTCTGCTGATGCGTGGTCGGTGCCCTATTGGTGGGTCGACGGCGGTGCAGCGGTCGAGAACGTGCTGCTGGCCGCGATATCGCTGGGCCTTGGCGCCTGTTTCTTTGGCCAGTTTGAGCACGAGGCAGCGGTTTCGGCACGCTTTGGAATTCCCGACGGGCGCCGCGCTGTGGGCACGATCGCCGTGGGGCATCCGGACCCAGACAATGACCGTCCCAGCAGATCCTCGCAACGTCCAACCGCTTCGGCCACTGACCGGACACACTGGGGGCGATGGTGACCAATACGCCCACTGGCGCAGCGCTGTGGCTCGCCGGCGCTCGCCCAAAGACGCTTCCTGCCGCGATCGTCCCGGTCGCTGTAGGAACCGCAGCGGTCAGCGACGAGGCGTTCATCCTGTGGCGTGCCGTAGCGGCCATGATCGTCGCTCTCGCGCTGCAGGTGGCCACCAACTATGCCAATGACTACTCCGACGGGATTCGCGGTACCGATGACGATCGAGTGGGGCCTTTGCGTTTGGTGGGTTCGGGCGCGGCCTCTCCCGAGGCGGTGAAGCGGGCGATCTTCATATCCTTTGGCGTCGCCGGGGTAGTGGGGTTGGTCTTGTCGCTCGCCGTGAACCCATTGCTGCTACTGCTCGGCGCGGCGTCAATTGCCGCGGGATGGTTCTACACCGGCGGCGAGAAGCCCTACGGCTACTTAGGGCTCGGCGAAGTATTCGTGTTTGTCTTCTTCGGTCTTGTCGCGACGATTGGCTCGGCGTATGTGCAAACCGTTGCCCTCTCGGGGCTCGCCGCCGTGCTGTCGATTCCCGTCGGTGTGTTCGCCACTGCGCTTCTGGTCATCAACAACCTGCGCGACCGTGAGGGCGACGCAGCCGTTGGGAAGAACACCTTGGCGGTTCGGATGGGCGATGGGGCAACCCGAATGCTCTACGTGATGACCATGTTGGGGGCGTTCGCGCTGATTGCGCTGACCGCTGTCATCACCGGTCGGTTCGGGGTGCTGCTCGGGCTACTCGGACTTATCGTGGCGATCCCGGGCCTTCGGACCGTCCGGGCAGGAGCCACCGGGCGAGACTTGATCCCCGTGCTCGAAGCGACGGGTCGCACACAGTTGGTCGCCGGTCTTGGATTGACCATCGGGCTTCTTTTCTAGAAGGCTGCCATCGTGTCGACCCCCAAAGCTTCCCTTGCCCGTGCGCTCCACGAGGCTGCAGACCTCCTGGTGGGTCATGGACATAGCGATGAGGCGCTCACCGAAGCATTGCGCCTCGTCGAAGAACTCACCGAGACCCTCCGTGACGGCGAGAAGCTCTCCAAGGAGCACCGAGTTCTCGTCTTTGCCAGTGAGATGGTTGGCACCTTCGGAGCCGAAATACCGGACGACGGAGAGGTCTTTGACGCCTTTGCGCTATCACCGTTCTCCGGTACGGAGAATCCGCTTCGGCCAACCCACCTGAAGTACGAACGCGTCGGCGACGAGATCCACGCGGAGATGGTCGCGGGCGTTGCCTATGAAGGCGCCACCGATCGCTCCCACGGTGGTCTGACCGCAGCGGTCTTCGACGACCTCATGGGTGCGTTGCAACGGATCGTGGGCCACTACGGCTACACCCAGAGCTTAGAGGTGGTGTATCTAGGTCGAGTGCCGATCGACGACACCGTGACGTTCATTGCGCGACTTGAGTCGGTCGAGGAGCAAACGTTCACCATGACCGCAGAGGCGATGTATGACGGCGAGGTGGTCGCTACGTCGACCGGGATCTTCACCGCCCTCGATTTTGAGCGGTTGACCGCTGACGGTTAAGCGACGCGACGAGTAGCGGTAATCAGCTGCGCAGCCCCGAATGTGAGCTGCTCGTGGCGCACGTGATCGAAGCCAGCGTCGGTGAGCGCGGCCAGCATCTGGGCCCTCGGCGGCAGGTAGGCCAACGAGCGAGGCAGGTAGCCGTAGGCGTCCTTATTCGACAGCAGGCCGCCGACGAAGGGCACCACCTTGCCGAAGTAGATCCCATGACCGAAACGCATAAGCGGATTGTCGGGCTCGCTGGCATCGAGCAACGCAATGCGACCTCCGGGGCGAACGATTCGGCCCAGCTCAGCAAAGACCTGTTCGAGGTCAACGAAGTTGCGTAGCGCAAACCCGCAGGTAACGCCATCGACGGACTCGTCTCGAAACGGAAGGGTCATGCCATCGCCCTGCACGAGCGGTTCGGTGGTTCTTGCTGAGGCGAGCATCCCAAAGCTGAAGTCGGCGCCGACGGACCGAAAGCCGTGTTCGGCGAGCTCTCGACAGAAATCGCCCGTTCCGGTAGCGAGGTCGACGAACAACGATCCCTTCGGCAGCGCAAGCGCCTCAATTGCCTGGCGACGCCAGCGGACGTCCAGCCGGAAGGTCATGATCCGGTTGACGAGGTCGTAACGCGGTGCGATCGCGTCGAACATGGCCTGCACGGATGCGGCTTTCTCGTCGCCTTCGGGCAGCGGTTGATCGAGCGATGGAAGGTTGCTCACCTGCTCAGGATATTGCGCGAGTGTGGGAAGAGGATGACCAAGGCCGATACCGTCTAGTACACGATGAGTGACGACGATGACGAACGTGAGCTCGAAGTAGCCGAAATGGCTCGGCGGGCCGCCATGGCAGCCTCTGAGCGCCGAAAGCAGATTCAGAGCGCCGGTGGGGAACTCACCCTCGAAGACATCGATCCGGACGCCCTCGAAGACCTCAGCACGCTGCTCGAGGAAATCGAGGCGTGGACGCCGGGGTTCTCTGGCGCCATGATCTTCCACGGCGAAGGTGCTCTGCCGGTCGTGAGTCTGATTCGGGCGGGCAATCGGGAAGCGATGCGGCGTTCACTGACCCATGTGGGCTCCGCTGTACGCCAGGAGATCGACCTCCTCGAACGCGACGCCATCGGTGGTTTCGTCGACTCGATCACCTCAACGACGCGTGGGGCCGTGCTCGTATTTCGGTTGAACGATGACCTGTTGGTGGTCTCGATCGAGGGCAAGCCCGTCAATCTGGCCGATGCCTGGAAGGCCGTCGGCGCACGCAAAGCTCGCCTGCTCGAAGCCTCGGCGAATCTGGTTCCCGCTTAACTATCTCGGCGCTTGCGCAACTCTTTGGAGTGGCGCTCGAGAATCTGCTTCTGCTGCTTGGTCAAGCTGCCCATGCCCTCTTCGCTCACCTGTTCGAGCAGGGCATCAATTTCGGCTTCTGAAGCCGTAGCCGCGGGCCCGGTGGGTACCGAACGAAGGTTGGTGTTGCCGGCCTTCTTCTTGCGACCGAACCGCTTGCCTCGCTTCTTTTGAGGCTTTGCATCTCGTGGCGCAGGGGTGGCTTCGCCGCTGACCACGCCTGGCAACTTGACCGCTGGGATCCACTCCACATTGGAGAATCCGAGCGACCGGGTGACGATGAGCCCGATGGCTCCCGTCGATACCAGCATCACGAGCCCTGGCAGGCTGCGACTAGCGAGGACCGACAGCAGCTGGATGACAAAGATGAACGCCACCAAGACCCAAAACGGGATACCGAAGAAGGATCGAGCCTCGGGCAAGGCGGCGGAGAAACCAGCAGCGATTCCAAGAAACACCATCGAGAGTCCCAGAATCGGCACCGCTTGACCGACCAAGACCCCAACCACAACCGCCAAGACTGCGGGGACGAGTAGCAGGGAGAAGAACAAGCCGCTGAAGGCTCGTCGGCCCAGCATGGCTTCGAATTGCGAGCCGATCATGAAGAAGAACAGCAGGCTGAGCAGACCAAAGAAGAAACCACTGCTCGCCGGGATGATGTAGGTACCCAAACGCCAGATATGTCCGCGGAGCAATACGTCGTCACTGAGGATCAGCGCGTTGCTGATTGGGCCGAAGCCACCTTCGACGACGAATAGAAGAATTCCGAACACGCCAAGAGCGGTCACGGCCACCGTGGTGGTGACCGCCACGTTTCCTACGGAAAACCAAGGATCTGAACCATGCCCTCGAGAAAACGGGCTTTGGAATGCGTATCGATCAGCCATGACTACGCCCAGAATATCGGAGCTGGGCCAAAGAGCCAGGTCTATTTGTTGGTGTTCATCGGCTTTCGCTTCGGCGTTGCCACCGGCGTGGAGCCAGCAGACGTGCTCGAAGCGCGCAGTTGACCGCATGCCGCGTCGATATCAGTGCCTCGATTTCGGCGAATTGTGGCGTTGGTATTGCGAACTTGCAGCCAACGTTGAAACTGCTTAACGCCATCGGCATCCGTGCCAACCGTGAGGTATCCCGGCGTTGGGTTTAGGGGAATGAGATTCACATGCGCCCGGAGCTCTCGACAGAGATCGGCGAGTGCCACGGCTTGTTCGTGCGTGTCGTTCACTCCCGCGATCAGCGCCCATTCGAAACTCAAGCGCCGTCCGGAGGCGGCGACATACTCCGCGCAAGCGTCTGCGAGCTCATCGATGGGGTAGCGGGAGTTGATAGGGACGAGTTCGGTACGGAGATCGTCGGTCGCTGCATGCAACGACACGGCGAGACTCACCGGAAGGTCCTCGGTCGCCATGCGACGAATACCGGGGATCAACCCGACGGTGCTCATGGTGATGTGACGCGCTGAGAGGCCGAGGTCGCCATGAATTCGGCGAACGGCTCCCCAGACCGCGTCATAGTTCGCCAGCGGCTCGCCCATGCCCATGAAGACCACGTTCGACAGGCGTCGGGGTTGAGCGGCCTCTCGGGCGCGTACGACCTGCTCTACGATCTCGCCGGTCGTGAGGTGTCGCCGGAAACCCTCTTGGCCCGTCGCACAGAAACCGCACGCCATGGCACAGCCCGCTTGGGAGCTGACGCACACCGTCGACCGGTCCTTGTAGTGCATCAGCACGGTCTCGACCGCATCGCCATCGGCGAGGCCCCACAGCCATTTGTGCGTCTCGCCGCCTTCGGAAACCTGCACGAGTCGATCGAACAACGCCGGTGGCAGCAGTTCGCTCAGCTCGGATCGCAAGCCCTTGGGTAACGTCGAGATCTCCTCGATCGCCAGACCCTCGTCGTAGAGGCCCTTCCACAGCTGATCCACCCGATAGTTCGGTTGGTCGTCGAGAAGCGCGGCGAGCGATTCACGGTCGAGTTCGTAGCG
>CAZTDG010000125.1:7352-8651 GCA_964612655.1 uncultured Acidimicrobiales bacterium
GATGCTCGATGACGAGTTCCATGTCGGTACTCAGAACGCCCGCATGGCGCTGCGAAGGTTGCGGCTCGCGCTCATCAAGGATCGCTCCACCTCGAAGAGGCGGACGGCCACGGCGTCTTCGTCGCCACCGTGGTAGCGCTCGGCGACCTCGGTAATGCGAGAGACGAGGTCCTCGATCTGAGTAGCGACGGTGGACAGCTCAGCCATGTCGGAGTTCATGGTTCGACGCTAGCGTGAAGAAATGCGACCACAGGTCCGAGCCGATATCGCGCTTCGGGAGGGATATCACTCCCCGCAGATCGATGTCGACGTGCGTCTGAACACCAACGAAGCCCCCGACGCTCCGCCAGAGGGCTTCCATGAGGCACTTCACACCGCCCTCGACGAGGTGGCGTGGCACCGTTATCCGGATCGAGCAGCCGCTGCGTTACGGGCCCGTCTTGCGCAGCGCTACGGCCTCGACCCCAGCGAAGTCTTCGTCGCGAACGGCTCGAACGAGGTGTTACAGACACTGTTGCTCACCTACGGGGGCGTGGGTCGCAAGACGGCGCTGTTCGAGCCCACCTTTGCAATGCACGGACACATTTCTAAGACGGTTGGTTCCACGGTCATCGAAGGAGATCGGGCTGACGATTACAGCCTCGACCTCGACGAGGTACGGCGAGTGGTCACCGAGCACTCGCCCGAAGTGCTGTTTCTCTGCTCGCCAAACAACCCGAGCGGCATCGTCGACCCCCCGGGCACGGTCGAAGAGGTGCTTTCGATCATGGACGGAACCGGCGGGCTCCTCGTGGTCGACGAAGCATACGGCCAGTTCGCTGACCACTCCGCTGTCGACCTGATCAACGACGACACCCCGTTGGTTGTGACCCGCACCTTCTCCAAAACGTGGGCCATGGCCGGTGCGCGTCTCGGCTACGTCCTCGGTCCGTCGTGGGTCATCGCCGAGCTGGAGAAGACCGTCCTTCCCTATCACCTGGACTCGTTCAAACAGGCTGCCGGTATCGCTGCGCTCGACTTCAGCGACGAAATGGACGAACGGGTCGAGGGCATCAAAGGCGAGCGAGAGCGAATGATCGCCGCGCTCGGCGAGCTTCCGGTGACCGTGTGGCCTAGCGGAGCCAACTTCTTCTTGTTCCGCGCGGATGACATGAGCGGCCAGGAGCTCTGGCAGGCGCTGGTGGACCGGTCGGTACTGGTGCGCAATTGTTCGAACTGGCCCAAGATCTCCGAGTGCTTACGCGTGACGGTCGGTGCGCCAGAAGACAACGACCGATTCCTAGACGCCGTCACTCAGAT
>CAZTDG010000126.1:0-2023 GCA_964612655.1 uncultured Acidimicrobiales bacterium
CGACGACGTCGTCGCCAGGCTTCATAACGCCACCAGAAACCGTGCCTGCGTAGCCGCGGTAGTCATGGTGTTCGTCGCTCATTGGACGAATCACGTACTGCACGGGGAAACGCACATCGACCATGTTGCGGTCAGATGCGGTGTGCACGGTTTCGAGATGGGTGAGCAACGAAGGACCTTCGTACCACGGCATCGCGTCGGACTTGTCGACGACGTTGTCGCCCACGAGTGCCGAAACCGGGATAAAGGAAAGGTCGGGAACGTCGAGTCGCATAGCGAACTCGCGGAACTGTTCCTTGACCTTCTCGAAAGCCTCTTGTTCGTAGTCGACGAGGTCCATCTTGTTGACGCACACCACGATGTGGGGAATGCGCAGCAGCGATGCGATGAAGCTGTGACGACGACTCTGTTCGATAACGCCGTTTCGGGCGTCGACGAGGATGAGTGCGAGGTCAGCGGTCGATGCGCCGGTCACCATGTTTCGGGTGTACTGAATGTGTCCCGGGGTGTCGGCGATGATGAACTTACGCTTCGGCGTAGCGAAGTAGCGGTAGGCAACGTCGATCGTGATGCCCTGCTCACGCTCGGCACGAAGGCCGTCGGTGAGTAGTGACAGGTCGATCTCCATACCGCGCTTCTCGGAAGCCTTCACGGTGGATTCGAGTTGGTCCTCGAAGATTGCCTTCGAGTCATAGAGCAAGCGGCCGATAAGAGTCGACTTCCCGTCGTCGACGCTGCCCGCAGTAGCAAAGCGAAGAATCTCTGACATTAGAAGTAGCCCTCTTTCTTGCGGTCTTCCATGGCCGCTTCTGACGTTCGGTCGTCTGCACGGGTGGCCCCGCGCTCGGTCTTACGGGTCGCTGCGACCTCGTCGATGATCTTTTCGACGGTGTCAGCATCGGATTCGACGGCACCGGTAATGGTCATGTCGCCCACCGTGCGGTAGCGAACCAGTTCTTCGAACGGCTCTTCGCCGTCCATGAGTTCGATGAACTCGTTGTCGGCAAGCAACATGCCGTCACGCTCAAAGACCATGCGCTTGTGCGCGTAGTAGATCGCGGGGATATCGACCTTGTCATCGGCGATGTACTGCCAGATGTCGAGCTCGGTCCAGTTGCTGATCGGGAACACACGGATGTGCTCGCCCATCTTGATTCGACCGTTGTACAAGTTCCAGAGTTCCGGACGCTGTCCCTTTGGATCCCACTGACCAAACTCGTCACGGAATGAGTAGACGCGCTCTTTGGCACGGGCCTTCTCTTCGTCTCGGCGTGCGCCACCGAAGAGGGCATCAAAGCGATGCTCTTCGATCGCGTCGAGGAGCGTCGGGATCTGAAGGCGGTTACGAGAAGCTCGCGGACCGGTTTCATCCTCCCCAAGTCCCTTCGCAATGGCATCTTCCACCTTGGCGACGATCAGCTTCACGCCGAGCTCTGCAGCACGACGGTCGCGAAACTCAATCACCTCAGGAAAGTTGTGTCCGGTATCGACATGCAACATCGGATAGGGAATCTTCGCGGGACTAAACGCCTTCTCGGCGAGTCGCAGCATGACGATTGAGTCCTTGCCGCCAGAGAACATCAACGCGGGATTCTCAAACTCGGCCGCCACCTCGCGCATGATATGTATTGATTCCGCTTCGAGTTCCCTCAAATGGGATAGCTCATAAGACATGATTACGTGCCAACTCCTTGCACTGTTCGTTCATAAGGTTCATCGGCAGGCCGATGAAGAGACTGAGCAAACAATTTTGTGATTTGCATCTCCCGCTACATCTGAATCCTAGGTTGGATATACCCATGACTACTGTGACCCATGACGACCATCTTGAAGCAGCCCGCATTGCCACCGCAGCGGGTGAGCTTCTGCTTTCAATCCGTGACGAAATGTCCGCTCGCGGCGCCGACCCCAAAGAGATGAAGGATGAAGGCGATCAGCGATCGCACGAATTCATCATGGAAGAGTTGCGCCGCGTTCGACCTGACGATGCCATTTTGAGCGAGGAGGGCAAGGACGGCTCTGA
>CAZTDG010000126.1:2123-3651 GCA_964612655.1 uncultured Acidimicrobiales bacterium
GAAATGTACGCCCACAGCGGCGGCCAATACGAATGGGACTCCTGCGCACCAGTCGCAGTCGCCCAAGCAGCCGGACTCCACTGCAGTCGCATCGATGGAAGCGAACTCGTCTACAACAACGAGGACCCCTACCTTCCCGATCTGCTCATCTGTCGTCCAGAGCACGCCGAGGCGGCCTTAGCCGCTCTCGCATCTGTAGAACACTAATTCTGGGGGTTCCGAAACGGGACTCCAGTTTCTTCAGCAAGCCCATCAACGACGCTGGGCAGAGATGAGAAATGCACATGCCTACCCGAAGGTCTAAAGACACCAGCCACGGCGACGAACTGTTCGAGACAGCGGTTGAACAATTCGACGCAGCCGCAGACATGATCGGATTGTCTGATCCGATGCGTCAGCTGCTGCGTTGTCCAAAGAACGAGATCATCGTCAGCTTCCCGGTGAACATGGATGACGGCCAGCAGCGAATGTTTCGCGGCTACCGAGTTCAGCACAACGATGCCCTCGGCCCGTACAAGGGCGGCCTGCGCTTTGCCCCCGATGTAGAACTCGGTGAGGTCAAGGCACTTGCGATGTGGATGACGTGGAAGACGTCGCTCGCCAACGTGCCCTTCGGTGGTGCCAAAGGCGGCATCGCCTTCAACCCACGTGAACATAGCGTTGGCGAGATCGAACGAATCGTTCGCCGGTTCACCCATGCGCTGAGCACCAACATCGGCCCCGAACACGACATCCCCGCCCCCGACGTCGGCTCGACGCCTCGGGACATGGTCTGGATGATGGACACCTTCGTGAACTCTGGTCGCGGCGGCGTCGAGCGCCAGAACGCTCGTCGCGTCGTCACGGGCAAGACGATCGAGACCGGCGGTTCGGTCGGTCGTGACAAGGCAACGGGCCAAGGCGCAGCGTTTGTGCTCGCCCACCATTACGAACGAACCGGCCAAGACCCTCGAGGCGCCACCGCCGCAATTCAGGGATTCGGAAACGTCGGCGAACACAGCGCTCGTGCGCTCAGCCGCATGGGCATGACGATCACCCACGTCGCCGACCACACCGGGGCCATCGCCAACGGCGACGGCATCGACCCCGAGAAATTGTGGTGCCACACCGACGAAGCCGGCGGCGTAGCTGGCTTTCCGGGCGGCGAAGACATCGACGTCGAAGACTTCTTCGCTGCCGATGTTGACGTACTCGTGCCCGCAGCCATCGAGAACCAGATCACCGAGGCTCGTGCGCCCCACGTCAAGGCCGCGACGATCCTCGAGGGAGCGAACGGACCGACAACCGTCGACGCCGAGAAGATCCTCATCGACCGGGGCATCGAGATACTCCCCGACGTTCTCGCCAACGCTGGCGGCGTGACCGTGTCGTACTTCGAGTGGCTGCAAAACAAGATGAGCGCCCGCTGGCGTCTGTCGCAGGTCGACGACGAGCTGCGCCGCTACCTGTGGGAAGCCGCAGACGCGATCGAGCACCAGAAAGAAGAGCTCGGCTGCTCCCGGCGCGAAGCCGCCTACGCCGTAGCCCT
>CAZTDG010000126.1:3751-8620 GCA_964612655.1 uncultured Acidimicrobiales bacterium
GACTCGAAGGCGGCCTTTCGGGTTGGGTCGATGTCGACGACTGTCCTCTGCAGTTCGGCGAAATCGGCGAACGAGTATGCGGTTTGGTAGCGCTCGGTATGGGTCTCAGTGAGCGACGGCGGGCGAGCGTCTAAGGCCGCTTGCGCGTAGGCGCGAACTTCGGTCTCGTCGTCGACGGGCTGCACCACCTCAAAGCTCGGACCGGAAGCCACCGGTTCGAGCACCACGAGTTCGCCGCCCGGCTTGAGAACCCGCACGACTTCGGTGAGCGCGTTGCCCATCTCCTCTACCGGCACATGGTGCAGCGAATAGGAGAACACCACCGCGTCGACCGAAGCATCCTCGACGGGAAGGTCTTGGCCGACGCCATCGAGGTAGGACTCAACATGTTCGGGGTCAGCGTCTCGGGCTTGGGAGATCATGGCGTCGCCGC
The DNA here is from genome assembly GCA_964612655.1 of uncultured Acidimicrobiales bacterium. Classification (GTDB taxonomy): domain Bacteria; phylum Actinomycetota; class Acidimicrobiia; order Acidimicrobiales; family SHLQ01; genus SHLQ01. The sequence continues at coordinate 4,185 of CAZTDG010000126.1, forward strand.
ACTCCACGCCGATCGGGTTGGCACCCTGCGATCGCAGGAACCGAACCAATCCACCGGCGCCGCAACCAACATCAACAACTCGCTTGCCGTTGAGCTCCACAATCCCAGCAAGCCGATCATTGTTCGTCGGCAAATCCCACAATGCTGCACTATCCATCCAACACTCCTCCAATAGAGATTTTCAGCGAACCCATTCTTCGAACTCGAGTCGGCGAGCTACCCAGTCTTCGACGGTGATGGCGTAGCGCATGTGGTCTTCCCAGACGCCATTGATCTCTAGGTAGCGCTCGGCCAGGCCTTCGAGGCGAATGCCGAGCTTCTCGACAACTCGGCGAGATGGCTTGTTGCGGGGAATGATCGCGATCTGTATTCGATGAAGCCGTAGATCGTCGAAGGCAAAGCGCATCGCTACGACCAGTGCTTCAGGCGTGTAGCCGAGCCCTGCTTGACGTTGATCGATCCAGTAGCCGACGTAGGCGTTTTGAAATGGCCCTCGCTGGATCGCGGAGACATTCATTTCACCGATGAGCTGCTGTCCGACGAAAATACCGAACCCGTAGCCGGTGCCGAGCTGACGCTCTCGTTGGCGTGCAGCGCAGCGCGACGAGAAGGCCTGTCGACTCTTGACCACGTCGGGCTGACCGGCAAAACGCTGGGGTTCCCATCGGGTCAGCCATTCTTCGTTGGTCGTGCGAACCTCGCGCCATTGGGCGAAGTCTTCGACAACGAGCGGCCGCAGTGAAACGCGTCGACCCGTGAGCACAGGTTCGTCGCTTTCATTGCCACCGCGCAACATGCGCATGTCAGCCGTTCTCTACGATCTGTGAAAGCACGAGGCCGTCGAGGATGTCCGACTCGGACACGAGGACTTCATCGGCGTCGAAGTAACGGACGATTCGGGCCAGGATGCACATACCACCCACGATCGTATCGAGACGTCCCTCTTCAAGGCCAGGGTTATGGCGTCGATCCTCCCTGGCTTCGGTTACGAGCGTGCGGTAGACGTCTTCGATGGCATCACGGGTGAGGACGAAGTGGTGGACCTGGCTGCGGTCGTATTCGAGTAGCCCGATTTCAACGGCGGCTGCAGTGGACACCGTTCCGGCCAACCCAACCAGGCGCTGGGCTGCGTGCACCATCGGGATCTCTCTGGCGACGTCGTCGAGGTGGGCTTCAGCGACTGATAGGCATGCGACGAGCTCCTCGGGAAGTGGCGGGTCGCTCTCGACGTACTTCTCGGTGAAACGGACCGATCCCATATCTGTGGAGAATCCGCCTTCCATCCGGGTCGTGCCGAGGGCAAACTCGGTGGAGCCGCCGCCGATATCGAACACCAGAAACGGCCCATCGGCGGGGTCGAGTTCTGCGGTGGCGCCGATGAAGGACAGCTCCGCTTCTTCCTCACCGGAGATGAGTTCCGGGCGCACCCCAACGGTCTGCTCGGACACATCGAAGAACACGTCTCGATTCGATGCGTCGCGCGCTGCTGACGTCGCCGTCATTCGCACACCGGCAAGTTCGTAGCGGTCCATGATGGCCCGATATTTTTCGAGCGCTGCTCGAACTCGCTCGATCCCATCGTCGGAGAGCTTGCCGGTGGCATCGACGCCTCGACCGAGACCGGTGATGGTCATCTCGCGTTCGAAGGTGGTGGTGCCGTCTCCGATAATCAGGCGAGTCGAATTCGTCCCGCAGTCGATACCGGCGTAGATCGGCTTTGTCATATGGCCTCAGTCTACGACGGTGGGTGGGGCGAGGCCCGACGCGGTGTCGACTGAGACCCGGCCTAGTCCGTTGCTGGCCAATTCGGTGAGTCCACGTTGCCAAGTTGCTCGGCCACCCACTCGCCCACCGGGTCCTCCTGACCCGCGAGCCAGTAGCCGTAGTGGGCATGCAGACACTTCAGGCCGTTGCGAGTACCGCCGACTCCTCCGCTGGGGCGGTGTGCAACGTCGAGGCCAGCGTCGTCGAGGATCTGGTCACGTTCGCTTCGGTAGCGTTCGTGGGTCGCGTTAACGGCGTCGAGTCCTACGGCTTCCTCGGCCTGACGGACACCGCCAATCGCTTCTAGGCGACCGATCAACATCGACTCTCGCTCGCCACAAAGCCAGTACAGCGTCGGCATTGGGCGGCCGTCCGCGAGAATCGGGAAGTTCTTCAACACGACCGGGTCGCCGTCGTCGTTTCGCACGGCAACTTCAAATGAACCCATCGGTTCGCGGCCGAGGAGTTCTGCGGTGCGACGGTGATCGACGCACAGCTGGCGAACACGGTCGAGCGCATCCAGCGTGTCGACATCGTCGGGCCAGCCTGCGCTCAACACGTCGGCGACGTTGGCGGATTCTTCGGCGAGCAACTGCCGGGCGCCCTCGTCTCCCGTCGTTGGCACACGATCCCAAACCGCTGCACCGAGACGTGTCGGCGGACGCCGGTTGCCGCCGTAATTGGCGACCGCGATCTGGGCGTCGGCAGCGGCGAGACCGCTCCACGTCGAAGATCCAACTAGGGGCTGGTCGGCGAGCCCGACCACGATCGCATCGTGTCCCGCCGAGCGGGCGTGCTCGATAGCCACCGCGAGCGAATGGGCTTGACCATGTTCCCAATCGGGGGCGTGCAGTGTTACGAGGCGGCCAGCGTTCGCTTCGACGGTGTTGATGACGTCCTGGTAGTCGTCGTCTCCGACGACGAGCAATACCTCGTCCACGGCAGATTCCAGCACTGCCGACAAGGAATGAGCCAGGACCGCGCGGTCATCGATGAGCGCACGAAGCTTGTGGCCGTCACCGTCGTAGCGAGTTCCGGCACCGGCGGCGAGTAGAACTCCGGCAACTGTCATCGTGGGCACCTCATAGCGACGGTAGGGTCTCCTCCGTGGAGCAACCAGACCTCAACTTCTCTCCCCCTGCGTTCCACGCGATCATTTTGATGTGCGATGCCGTACAGGTTACGGCTGGCAAGCTGTTTATTCTCGGTGGCGGCCTCGGAGTCATCGGACCACGCCCCCAGCAGATCTCTGTCGCGGTACGTATCGGCGTTCCCTGGGACAAGTCCCAGGAGCGTCACGAGTGGCAGCTGACGCTCACCGACGAGGACGGCCGAAACGTCGTGGTTCGAGATAAGCCGATCTCGCTCAAAGGCGCGTTCGAGGCCGGCCGCCCCGAAGGCGTAGCTCCGGGCAGCGACCTGTGGGTTCCGCTGGGTATCAACTTCGGCGCACTGGCTCTACCTCGCGGCAAACGCTACACATGGCGCGTGTACATCAACGGAGAAACCTCCGAGCACTGGAACGCCACCTTCTCCGTCCGCCCGTAAGGGAGTTCACAGCGATCAGCTATCGGTCGTACCGGAACGCCACGACCACCGCGCTCACGACAGCGCCGCCTACGAAGCCAATTGGAACGGTGAAGAACCGGCGTACTCGAACTCCGACTACAGAGTCTCTAGCTAGACCAACGCTGCACTCCACCGGCACCATAGGCCTTGGCGTGGGCGGCCTTCGTCGGCTCGATTGCAAGGAACACGATCTCGGGAGAGTCCGGACCGTTCGGCGCAAAGGCGGAGAGGTCGTAATCGAAGATCCCTTCCCACAACCGGTGCTTGGTCGCCGCATCATCGTGAACCGTTGCCTGCCCCCAAACCATCAATCCATCGCCAGCGTCGCTCGCTTCCCAGTGCATTGCGATGTTCGGGTTGCGAGTGATGTTGCGAGTCTTCTTGGCTGTTGTCCCAGTCATGATCCAGATTGTTGCGCCCTCCCAGGCCGGATGAACCGGCACCACGTGGGGGCTCCCCTGCCTGTCGGAGGTGGCGAGGTAGCTACGCACCGACAACGACCGCCCGATCTGCTCAACGTCTTCGATCTTGAGAGTGTTGGCCATCTCAGGTCTCCGATAGCTGTCGACACAGGGCCTCTAGCGCTTCCTGGTTTTGGTCGAGCGAAGGTGTTGCTTCTCGGATCTGTTCGCCTACATCGTTGAGTAAGCCCGTCGAGTTCTTGAGGAGCTCCTCACCCGACGGCGTGAGCTTCGCGATGCTCATGCGGGCGTCCCTAGGGTGGGCCACGCTGGTGACGTAGCCCAACTTGGTTAGGGGCCGCAGCGCCCGTGTCACCGCAGATGGCGTGAGCCCTACCGCTTTCGCTAGATCGACCCGACTCGCGCCCGCATCGCCACCAGCGCCCATTGCCTCCAGCAACCGATGTTCTGAATAGGTGATTCCAAGCACGGCGCCCAGGGAGCCGTTAAGTCGTCGCTCGACAGCGCCCCACGCATCGTGCAGTGCGTGCGCAATGGTGAATTCTGAACTCATAGAAATATACCGTCCTATTACGTGAGCGCTCATGCATTATGCACGGAACGTCTCATGAATGCAACCAGCTAGTCTTCGCGCATGGAACCCCATGCCGAGCTTCAGAACCTGGAGGAAGCGTTGTGGCG
>CAZTDG010000127.1:0-8551 GCA_964612655.1 uncultured Acidimicrobiales bacterium
GCTCAGGGGTGAGATCGCCGCTCGCCATGCTGCCACAGTAATCGCGCTTCAACGCTGGAACTCCAGTCGGCCAACTTGGCTGGCATCTCGGCTGGTACCTCCCGGTCCTTGTCGTGCACCTAGCTCTAGGGCGAACTAGAACCCGCCGGTGCGCTTGGCGACCAAGTCATCGCCCCAGTTGGGAAGCTCAAGGTCGAATATGAATGGTCGGCTAAGCGTCTTCGGCGCGCCAGCGCTCGATCATGTCCATGTAGTACACCTCGGGCGGGAAGCGACTTGGTTCGAGCAGTGTGGCCTTTTCAAAGAAGAGGATGGCGGCATCACCTACTGCTTGGCAGTACGAGCGGAGTTCCCCGTACGCCTCGCGACCTTCGACCGGTGCACCTCCGATGACGAGTCGCATGTGAACGAAGGTCTCGCCGGACGATGCCTCGAAGCTGGAGTAGTCAACCTGTATTGCTTGATCGACCCAACGGGATCTTCCAGCGCCGGCATGTCTCAGAGCGTCGATTCCTTCAAGAAACGAGGGCCAAAAGTCATCGATCTGATCGAAGAGTTCAGGGCCAATGAACTCCACTCCGTCAAAGGCGATCACGATCGCGCCGGGACGACCGTGTGAATTGCGGACCATCTCGGTCGCGTCCTCTATCCGAACGAACGGTTCGCAGTTGCCTAGTTGGGTTGAAACCTCGATCGTTGTCACGGCACTACTCCAGGAAGAACTGCGTCACTCTGTCGCCTGGGACGATACCTACAAATGGTCGACCGTTGATTGATCCTTCTAGCTCTACCCGCTGCCCTGCCTTGGCGTTGAACGGCGGTCAGCTTTCAGACCCAGCCTGCTCCTGAGCGCAAGGTCTTGAAACGAGTCTGGCTCCGCGAAAATCTACGTCGCGCGGGAGCGTGTCCATTGTCGAAATGGACCGGACGTTTGCATCGGATTTTTGGTTTGGCAACATCTCGCCTTCGACCTGGAGCTCCGCAACAACCACTTCGTCGATCTCGATAGTGCACTCCGTGGTCGTGACAATATCGTCACCCGTCATCGCTCCGACGAAGACGGTTCTGCCGTCGGCGAAGTTGAAGACCTCGTCAATTGACATTTCAAACTCACTCATCAGAGCCCTGCTTCCTTAAGGATTGTCAGCCGTCGTACGTCTTCATCACTTAGACCGAGCATTCGTTGGTGGCGAATCATAAAATCCTTGACGTGACTTTCTGCGCCTGAGACACCGAGCCTCTTGATTATGCCCAACCTGTGTTGGGTTCCGTGCAGGAACTCTTCCAGGAGGGCTGCTTTGCTTGGAGTCCCACGGAGAAGAATATGGTCCATGTTCGGGCCGCCCACGTTTGCCTCCGCTCCCATGTAATCGAGGTAGCGCATTTCCTCGGAGCCTGGCTCCGCGAACTGGATTTGTCGCCTTTCGCCCACTGACTGAAGTAGTTCAGGGGAGGCAAGCTCATCGCCCTCGCGCGAGTTTGAAGAGTTGAGGCTGTAGTCCGAGTCGCTACGCGACGGAACTCTCGGCGGGCGCCCTCCTCTGGCGTTGGCTCTTGTCAGCGGAGAAAGAGCCGTGGCTCGCCCATTGGTGATCTCCACGGCAAGTTCGTCGAGCTTTTGGCTCATGATGCGGCGTAGGTCGGTGAGGTCGGCTGCGGTTGGGAGGATGCGTCGGGCTGTGGTGGCTGCTCGTCGTGCGGCGTTGGTAGCGCGTGTGGCTGTGGTGCCGATTTTGGCGATGGAGCCGCCTCCGCCTGTGGCGATGGTGATGAGCACTTCTGGGGCAAATTGGCCGGCCCATTCGGCGGGGTCGCTAAGGAAGGTTTCGAAGTCGATCGAGGCCTCGATGAGGGTGACGCCTCCGTGGTTGTCCCAGGTGCCGGTTTGGCGGACTTCGTCGAGTTCGCTCCAGAACTGCGGTGTGACCGGGCTTAGCGATGCGACGCTTTCGACAATTGCGGGAACGGCTCTGGCCATTTGAACGCCGCGGTGTTGGTCCATGTCACCGTCGACTCGCCACGCTTCGAAGTAGAAGCCTGGTGCGAGCGGGCTCATGACCGACACGTCGTAGGCCAGCTGGCCGAATGCGACCACGGTGTTGCCTGCGCCTTGGCCGAAGGAGACGTAGTCGTTGAGTAGGTCGCCTGGTTCGGTGATTGCCCGGTGGATGTTGGTTGGCGACCCCGGGTTCAGCGAACTGATCGTGTAGATGCTGTCGCCGATTTGGGCGAGTGTCGATCGGTTGTCGGGCTCGTTCATCAGATCGGAATCGATCGCGAACTGCAGTGTTTGTTGCAGGCCTTCGAAGTTCTCGTTGTCGGTTTCCAGTTGTTGGAGTGCGGCTTCGAATTCGGCTTGGTCGAGTTGGCCTGAGTTGTCGAGGTCCTGGAGGAAGTCGCCGTTGCGGTCCATCTCGGCGGTGAGCGTGTTGAACAACGTCATGTTGGTGACGTATTGCTCGACATCGGCGAACGATGTTGTGCCGTCGCCGTCGGTCACGACGTATTCGCCGTCGGCGAGACCCGACAGGGCTACGCCTTCGCGTGCGGAATCGAACTTGGCCCACTCGTCGGGGTTGTTGCTGAAGAAGGTGGCCAACGCGACTGCTTCGGCGCTGAAGTCCCCGGGGTTAGCGCACAGTTTCAAAGTCGTCGGTCGACAGCTTTGCGTCTGGTCCGAACCATCCGCCGTTGGCGTGCTCGATCTCGTCGAAGGCGCCGCGATCGCCGAGGATTCGAAAGGCTGCCTCTTCGCCGCTGGAGATAGGTCCGGCGAGGTAGTCGAACGTTCCGAACTCGCCTGAACTATTCAGCATGGCAACCGCTGCGTTGTAGGTGAGGCCGCTGTCTTGGGCCATGGCGGCAACGCCAAGGTTCACGTCTCCAGCGTCAGCGCCGGTGAACTCTTCCAGGTTCGAAAGCAGCGACGCTTGCAACGCCATACCGATCGGATCAAAGGCCTCAGGGTTGGCGCCTCGTTGTTCGATCTGCGTGAGCAACTCGGTGAGCGGGGTATTGGCGAAGGCCGCGAGCGCCCCTTCGAACAGCGCTTCGTTCGCGGGAAGACCTTCGCTTAGATGAACGCGGATCTGGCGGGCGAGGTCCGCGTCGCCCTTGGCGAACTGGTCGATCTGTTCGTTGAGATCGGCCAACATGTTGTTGTAGTTCGGATCGTTCGGGTGGCCGGTCCAGTTCTCGATGTTTGCGTTCAGTTCGTCGATGGTGGCGGCCGTTGTCCAGAACTCGGCTTCTTCATAGGAGATGTTGTTGAGCGCGGCGAGGACGGCGAGGTCTTCGTCGACTTCCCACGGTTCTTTGCCGGTGAGCTCGTTGATAAGTGCTCGTCGTTCGCTGAGGAGTGCGTCGAGCTTTGGGTCGTTGTCGGTGCCGTTCCAGTTCTCGATCTCGGCGTTGAGTTCGGCGAGTTGGATCGCGGCGAGGGTGGATTCGGGGTTGTCGGTTTGTGCTGCGGTGATGGCGTCGACGAACGATGCGCCGTCGTCCATCAGGTCTTTGGCGATCTCTGCTTGTTCTTCGGTGAGCCCTGCTTGGCGGAATGCCGCGTCGAGGTTGGCTGGGACGAACGCGGTGACTCGGCCGTCTATGCCGATGTTCTGTGCGTCGAAGGCGCGGATGTAATCGACGCGCCAGGCAACGTCTTCGCGCTCGACACCCAGGTCGTTGGCCAGTGTCTGTAGAGCGGCCCGCGGTCCGTAGGCCGGGTTCCCGCCGCGACCTAACAGTTCGTACGCGTCGGTTACATATGGGGAGAGATCGGCAAGGATGTCGCGCACGTTGCCCGCGGCGTTGCGGTATTCGTCGACGAGACCATCTGCACTCTCCATATGCATGCGAACAATTGGCATGACATGAAAGTATATGAAAAGCACTCAATGTGCAAACAGCTCGTCAAACCGACCACTTGAGCCGACTGCCCCATGCACGTGCTGGCGATGCTGTCGATTGAAACCGCATGGCGTTGCGGCGGAGATGTGTTGAGCTCGGTGTGGTCCTTCTGGCGATCATCGCCGTCGGTTGCGCAAGTTCGGAGGCGCCACCTGCCGCGAGCCCACCCTTGCGAGGCTTCGATGGTGAGGTCGTCGACTCACAGAGCGCAGCCTCAACCGCCGCATCCAACGATCCTTCGACTGTGAACAACGAACAGCCATCCAACGGTCAGTCCGCCGCTGAACCACTCGCGCTCGCTGACGAACCACAGCCGCCGTCAGTGGCAGACGTCGAGGATTGGATCAATCCGGAGTTCATCTTCGATATACCGATCGATGACCTGACCATTAACGATTTCGAACCGCTCGTTCTTGAGATAGTGGAACCGGTGCCACTCTCATCGGGGTGCCCAAACCCAGAGCTGTTCGAGGAGTGGCAAGGTACTGAAACCATGGTCGCCCGGTGGCAAGGCGACCTCGAAGGAATCATCTTCGAGGTCGAATCGGTCAACGCCACTGGTTTTGATCCCGACGACATTCGCAGGATCCACGATCTCCTCCCGAGGTGCGCTGCCGGCGAACGGACTGGGGCAGCGAACTCACGCTCGATCGAAGACATCGGTCCGACGCGTGTGGTGACGACTACCTCTGGCGGAGTTGAGTCAGCCTCGATTGTGCTCACACGAAACAACCTCGCGACCACCGTCACGATGTCACTCGATAGCAGCCTTGAAAGCCTTGAGGTTGTGGGCTCCATTTTCGGTAGCGGCCTCTTCGAGTTGGTGTTCGACGAGAAGGTCCTAGAGGTTTACGACACGTTGAACCAAGCCCCGACGGAACCAGAGATCCTCGCAGCGGAACTTCCGGAGAGGGTGTTTACGCCACCACAGTCGGGCTTTGCTGAAGACCTTGACGAATTCTTCGGCGATGGGCGAGACGACTGGATTAACCCGGAGTTTGTGTTCGATGCCATTCCCGAATCGATTTCTGATCCCACCTTGCGCGAGCTCGAAGTAGACATAATCACGTCACTATCGGCCCATCGTGAGTGCCCAGACCCCGATGTTGCCTCGCTCAGAAACAACAGCATCAGTGCCGGATGGAGTGGCAGAGCCGAGAACTTGACGTATTTCGTACAGGCACAAAGCGTTGCTGACGGGGATGCAGAAGTGATCGATCGGGCTAACTCGCTCGCTCCGGTGTGCTGGGGCCCGGCTTTGGCTGAGGGGCTATCACTCGGTGACCGCATGATTCCAGGTGTAGGTATCGAGGATGTGGTTTTTGGAGACGGGCTCTCATTGACGGTTGTTGTGACTCGGGCAAACGTCGCCGTTACTGTGACGGGTTTGGTTCGAATAGGGTCGGACGACGAGTTCGGGCCAGAGCACGGTAAAGAGTTCGACGAGGTAGTTCGCCACATATTTGAGGCGCTTGAAAACGCGCCGAGCGAACCAGAAATCTTCGCCCACACCATCGAATAGGCGGACGGTCTAGCGCAGCCGGTTAGCGGCTACAGCGGCCACCAGCTGGGCTTGTCGCAGCCCACAACGTTGGGCACTAGGCCGTCGCCGAGCTGGCGAACCGTCGGTATCGAATCCATCAGGCCAGGTTCGGCCGCTTCGATCACCTGAAATGGTCGGCCGGTTGGTGCGAGAGTAACGACTTGGCCAAGTACCGCTGGGGCACCCGATGCGGTCGGCACTCGGTAGAAGTCGCCCACCTTCCACGAACGCTGCCCAAGCTCGGCTTCGAGTTCGAGCACACGTTCCTGAAGACGCATGAGCTCTTCTTGGGTGGCGTCAACGCCAGCGTCTACAACATCGGTTCGGTCAACCACGCCTGCTCCTTGGGCTCAACGTTCAATACGAATTATCGGTCCGTTGCCGACCGCGCTAAAGCCCGGCGTCAAAGCGCTACGACGTCACAAACCGATCGTCGCTGAGCGGCTCGCCTTCGCTCCAGCGGTAGGCCACGAGCGGTCCGCCCTTGCAAGCCGAATAGTCGACGCACGCCGTGTTCGCACTGGTGCGCGTCGGCGTGCCGGTGCGCCAGTAGTGGCCGAAGATCACCGGGGGAGCGCCGGTGGGGTAGGGGTCGATGAACGGGCGGCCGACCCGTGTGCCGCCATCGGCTGGAGGCCACGGGATGGCGCCTTGCGGATCGGCGGTGACGCCACCGGGAACGACGATCCGATCGAGCGGGTCATCTGGGTCCGGCTTCCACCAGGCGTGGCGAGCCAGATCTCGGAAGGTGTTGTCCTTGTCGTAGTAGCCAGGGTCGATGGGAACATCGGGGCCTTTGAGCAACACCTCGATCGCCATGAACTCCGGTGCGCCCCACGTCGATGCCGCGACGAGCAGCTCGTCGTCGAGATGTGGGTCGTTGTAGACCAAGCCCATGCTTGCCTCATGCCAACAGGCATGCACCACGCGAAGGCCGTCGTGCTCGGCCCACATGGGTAGCGTTCGGAACCAGCTGATGACCTCGTCGTGATCCGATGACTGGAAGCCAACCGCATCGAGGAACGCGCCGTGCTGGTCGATGTTCTTCTCGCTGTGCGGGCGAAGGTATTGGCCAGGCCGGTACGGGTGCGGGGTATGAAACGCGATGGCGTTGAACTCGTGGTTGCCCATCACCACCGTGGCCGTCCCCGCGTCGGCCATGGCCTTGGCGGTGCGAACGGCCAGGAGCTGTTCGGGGCCTCGGTCGACCAGATCGCCGACGAAGATCGCCTTGCGAGTCGGGTGGGCGTAGTAGCCGCGCTCGTTTGTGTAGCCCATGTTCGTGAGCAGCCGCTCGAGCTTGGTGCCCTCGCCATGCACGTCACCAATCACGTCGTAGCCAGGTTCACGCAAGTCGGTCACGAGCTAAGTGTGCCAGGCACGCCGTCTGTGCCACACCGCGGAAAGCCCGCCGGCCGAGCGTGCATACGCACGCCCGGCCCAAGCTGGATCAGATCGCTTTTCGACGAACCGATCACAGCGTCTTGTTGGTTATGTGCAATCGGGAGCTGCATTCCCGCCGATGAGGCATGGGATAGCCGTGCCATTCGGTAGGACGAGGGTGTCGACAGCAAGGCCCAACTCCGCGTTGTACACGCCACCGGACTCAGACATGGGTTGGCCGGCTACGTTGAGAATCTGGGTCAACCTGTCGAACTCATTAGTGAACAGTGATGATCCAAGCTGCTGGTTCTGGTCCAAGAGCTGGCTCATTGCGTCGGTCGTTCGATCGACGAACGCGCCAGTGCTCGTGTCCCATGAGTCGTTGTTTTCCCAGGCAGCCATGTAGTCGGCGTGGAGACGGTGCGTGTGGCCGTTAACCACTGCTTCCGGTGACAATTCTGCTGGCCACTCTTCGGTCGCTGAAGTGCCTTCAGGTAGTTGATCCCAACCGACGCCGTTAGAGAATGTCCAGTTGCCGTTCTCCAACTTGTTGTCGCTGCCTTGTTCGATCTTCCACTGAATGTTGAACTCGAGCCCCGGGATTCGGACGAAGTCGTCATCGTCGACTCCACATTGACCGTTCGATGTGCGGTCGGTGTGCTTGGCCATGGTGTAGTTCGCCCGGTGCTTAGGGTCGTTTTGTCGGACAACACCATCGCTTGTTCCAACCGCAGCTCCGGCCTCGTTGACTCGGATGCAGTTCTGGAACTCGACACGCAGGACCAGATAGGTGCCATCGTTCTCACGATGATCAATCTTGAGCTTTCCGTCGTCGGAGATCAGTCGAAGGTCGTTCGGGATCGGGCGCATCTCGTCGAGGATTTCCGGAATGCCATCGGCATTGTCGTCCCGGTAGTTGGCAGTGTCTCGGTTGTTGAGCGTCTTGTAGTACACGTTGATCTGATCCGGTACGACGGGCTCGCCGTCTTCATTGAGAAGTGCAGGAATCCAGTACGCAGACAGGTTGTTCTGTCCTAGATCGCCGCACGTCGACCGATTGTTCGGGTTGAGGAGATGGTCGGTGCTGCTGCCTGTGATTCCACCATTTACCGAGTTGGGCCCGGTGCTCGTGTTGCCGAAGAACATATGAAGATGCGCGTTGTCCCGGGTAGGTTCCCCAAATGCCACCAAGGCGTCCGAATAGGAGAAATGCGATACGAGACAGCGGGTACGGAACCCTCCATTGTCTCGATCAAACTCCGAGCTGACATCCCCTCGGTTTAAGACTGGAAGTGAGTTGCGCTGGCCGTCGTTGCCAGCGTCGGTCGTGAACGAGAAGCGATTTGCGACGTTGAACCGACAATCGAACGTAGAGCCAGGCCAGCCTGCCGGGCAGGTTCCAGCGTTGGTTGAGTCAACGTTTTCTGCCTGGCCATTTCCGTTGGCTCCATCGCCATCACGTGGTGGACACGATTCGAGGGCCACATTGTCCCAGCCGTAGCCGTTGAACATGTCGGCCTGCGAGTAGTCGCAGTTGTCCGACGGCGTTAGAGGCGGAGCCGCAGTTGGCGCAGTCGTGGTCGTCGTCGTGTTGGTTGGTGTGTCCGGTGTGCTGGTTCCCGGGAAGATGCACGATGTTCCGGTTGGTCGCCAGTAGCCCCATTCGCCCGGGACCTGGGAGCCTTCGGCTCCGGCTGGGCATGGGCCGCCATGTTCGAC
>CAZTDG010000128.1:0-8513 GCA_964612655.1 uncultured Acidimicrobiales bacterium
AGGTTCGGATCGAACTGGACTCTGGAGAGACCGTGTGGATCGATCCCGACAATGTCCAGGACACTGGTTTCTAGTCGAGCAAACTGAGACACCGCTCAATCAGCGCCGTAACCTCTTCGTCGTGAGCGTTCTCCGTGTCGCAATTTGTCAGATCAACACCAAGGTCGGTGACCTCGAAGGCAACGCCGCCCTAGTCGAGAAGTGGTGGCGAATGGCCGAGCAAGAGGGAGCAGACCTCGCGGTCTTCCCCGAGCTCACCCTGTCGGGCTATCCGCCAGAAGACCTCCTTCTAAAGGACGGCTTCATTCAGGCCAACGTGGCCAAAGTCCATGAACTCGCAGACCGCCTCGATGGTCACTGCGCAGCCGTCGTCGGCTTTGCCGACGGTGAGGGCGGCGGCAATGCCTATAACGCACTCGCGGTAATCGCTGGCGGTGAGGTGCGAGACACCTACTACAAGCGGGCCTTGCCCAACTATCAAGTCTTCGACGAAGAGCGAACCCTTCTGGCGGGCACCGCACCGATGAAACTCCATGAGATCGCCGGTATCCGCGTCGGCATGTCGATCTGTGAAGACGGATGGATTGCCGGGGGTCCCGTTCCACAACTTGCCGCTGGCGGCGCGCAGGTCCTCGTGAACATCAACGCCTCGCCGTACTACAACCGTAAGACCCAAGTCCGAGAAGCCGAGATGGCCAAGCGAGTCGATGAATCGGGTGGCATCCCCTTCGTCTACACGAACCTCGTTGGTGGGCAAGACGAGCTGGTCTTCGATGGTTCGTCCTTCGTGCTCGACCGCGACGGAGAACTGATCGCACGCGCTGGACACTGCGTGGAAGAGTTGCTCGTAGTCGACGTCGAGGCAGCCGAGCCCGACGACCCAACCTTCCCGGTGATCATCGTCAGCGAAAGCACGGGACGCTCAGAAGTAGCCGTCTCGCCTCGGGTTGCCCCACTGGAGAACGAACTCGATGAACTGCACGACGCGTTGGTGCTGGCCACTCGTGACTACGTCCGCAAAAACGGATTCACCGATGTGTGCCTCGGACTCTCCGGTGGCATCGACTCGACGCTGACCGCAGCGATAGCCGCCGATGCGCTCGGCCCTGAGAACGTGCATTGCGTGCTCATGCCAAGCCGGTTCTCGAGCGACCATTCGGTCACCGACTCCGAGGACTTCGCCGACCGGCTCGGCGTCTCGCATCGCACGATTCCCATCGAGCCAGCTCACCAAGCGTTCCTCGACATGTTCGCGCCCTCGTTTGCGGGCCGCGAAGAGGGCCTTACCGAAGAGAACCTTCAGTCGCGTATTCGCGGTGTGATCCTCATGGGGCTCACCAACAAGTTCGGCTGGCTTGTGGTCACCACCGGCAATAAGAGCGAAGCCGCTGTCGGCTACTCCACGCTCTACGGCGATACCGCTGGGGCTTACGCGGTGATCAAGGACGTCTACAAGCTCGACGTGTACGCGCTGTCTCGTCGCTACAACGAACGAAACGGCCGCGAGGTCATCCCGGAGTCGGTCATCACCAAACCTCCGTCGGCCGAACTTCGTCCCGATCAGCGTGACGACCAAAGCCTTCCGCCATACGAAGAACTCGACCCGTTACTCGAGGCCTACATCGAAGGCGATCGAACACTGGCCGAACTCATCGACATGGGATTCGATAAAGAAGTGGCGACTCGCATTACGCGGCTGGTTGATATCGCAGAGTTCAAACGCCGTCAAACCCCACTTGGCGCTCGTGTCACCAAAAAGGGGTTCGGTCGTGACCGCCGACTACCGATTACGAATGGTTTTCGTTGAAAAATAGGGCTTTTGCCCTACGGTTCCGCACGGAAATGTAACTCTTGCCACATTTTCATCTCTCCTCGCGGTGTGCACCATTGAAACCGTAGATATCGTTTCCCTACAGGTCACTCGTTGAGTGGTCGAAAGTACGTATCTGCATCGTGATGCGGGTTCGTACAACGGTGATGGTGAAAATCACCACTGGTAATGAAGATTGGATGCTCGTGGCCAAAGAACGTGTTGAGCGTGACGAAGAAGATCTAGTTCGTCTGTATCTCACCGATATTGGGCAGTATCCCCTGCTCACCAAGGACGACGAGGTTCGTCTCGCTCAGGCGATCGAGAAGGGCGCGGAGGCTCGAGCATCGCTCGAATCTGCCGACGAACTAACCCCAGCCAAGCGGCGCGAGTTCAACCGCGATCTTCGCCGTGGCGAAGAAGCAGAGCGCACATTCGTGCAGTCGAACTTGCGTCTCGTGGTTTCGATCGCAAAGAAGTACCAAGCCTCTGGCCTTCCGTTGCTCGACCTCATCCAAGAGGGCAACCTCGGTCTGATGCACGCCGTCGAGAAGTTCGACTGGCGCAAGGGCTTCAAGTTCTCGACCTATGCCACCTGGTGGATCCGTCAGGCGATCACCCGTGGTATTGCAAACACCGGTCGAACCATTCGATTACCGGTTCACGCCGGCGACACCCTCACCCGACTCCAGAAGGCTCGCTCTCGCCTGGAGCTCAAGCTCGGTCGTCCAGCGACCCTGTCGGAGCTTTCCGCCGAGGTTGAGCTGCCCGAGGACAAGGTCACCGAAGCTCTCCGTTTCGCTGCTGAACCGCTGTCGCTCTCCGAGCCGCTGCGTGAAGATGGCGACGCCGAACTCGGCGACGTGGTCGAGGACCGTTCTGCCGATTCTCCATTCGAAGTCGCAGCCACCGCGTTGCTTCCCGAAGAGATCAGCCGCTTGCTGTCGCCGCTCGATGAGCGCGAACGCGAGATCCTGAAACTACGTTTCGGTCTCGATCGTGGCGAGCCTCGCACCCTCGAAGAGGTCGGCGAGCACTTCAACCTGACCCGTGAGCGCATTCGTCAGATCGAAGCTCGCGCCATGTCGAAGCTGCGACATCCGTCCAGCGACACCGGCGCACGCGACCTTCTCGCAGTCTGAGCTTGAAGGCTTAGCCGCCAAGGGCTCCGCCCTCTATCGCCGCGGTCGCAATCCGGCCCTTCGGGCCTCGATGCTCGGCGGTTGGCCAGAGGCCGGCCCCGCTCGAACCGGCTTCGCAGCTTCGAGCTTGCTTGTATCGCCGCGGTCGCAATCCGGCCCTTCGGGCCTCGATGCTCGGCGGTTGGCCAGAGGCCGGCCCCGCTCGAACCGCAACCCGCAGGGTTGCCCTGCGCAGCTTCGAGCTAGCGTGTCGCCGCGGTCGCAATCCGTCGCGACCTAGGCTGATCTCATTATGTTGACGATGGCGCTATTGGCGTTGGCGATTTTTGTGGTCTTTGCCGTCGTGGGCGGTCTCGCGGTGTGGTTCGTTGTTCGGAACCAGTCTCAAGAACGCCAACCGGGAGATCCGCCGCCTCGAGGATTCCCGCGCGAAGACACGTAGTTAATGACTAAGAGCGGCGACGATTGCTCAAGAGGAATCTGTGGTCGATAGCATGGCCCCATCCTGGAGGTGTCTGAGTACCTGGTGGGCTCCCCTGCCTTCAAAGCAGGCGGTACGGGCGATCCCCGTACGGCGGGTTCGATTCCCGTCCACCTCCGCTTTCTACATCCCATTACATATGGCGTCACACCGAACCTTTCCCAAGTTGCTCGCCCTCGTGTTCGCGGCCGCGATGGTGATGAGCACGGTCGTTGTCGCGACGCCCAACACCCTCGCGGCCCAAGCCCGGCTACTGGAGAGCTCACCATCGGATGGTGATTCGCTCTTGTCGCTCGAGAACATCCGATTCGAATTCGATTCTCTATTAATCTCCGACGCTGCGGCGACGGTGACGCTGACCCGAACCAACGGTGCACCGATCCCGGTCGCGGATGTGATGGTCGTGGACGCGGTGTTAACTGCGCGGATCCTCGAGGAGATTCCCTCAGGAACCTATGACGTTGGCTACGCGGTCCGATCGGCCGATGGAGCCCTCAACGAGGGGACCCTTCGTGTAACGGTGGATGCTCCATCGCAGGCGCTCTCGGGCGGGTTGCTCGCGGTGATTGGTATCTTCGCTGCACTCGCCACCGTGATGGTCGTGGTGTTCACCGCCGACAAGCGTCGCCGCCCAGGCGGCCAGCGCAAAGGGCCGCGAAGCGAACCATTAACGTGACGCGATGGCCTCTCGATTCGTGCTCGCAGACGATGGCACTTCGCTCCACGTCCCCGTCGACGGACCCGAAGACGGCGAACCGGTCATGCTGGTTCACGGTTGGCCGATCGGTTCAACGAACTCTTGCTGGAGTGGTTCGGTTCCAACTGAGTGCTACTGAGAGCACGCGTCGATTCGGTCGACCTCGAGACTGAACGGGCCATCGATCCCGTCGGCGAGGATCACGCCGATCGATGACACCTGGCCGAGGTCGAACGAGTCGACATTGACGCGTGGATTTCCAAAGGCGCGGGCCTCGAGGCCGGTCAACGGCACGACGACCTCCGCCCAGGCACCAGAATCGCCGATGGGGATCGGCGCGAAATGCATGATCTGGGACGGTGAGGTCGTGTCTTCGGCGATCAGTTCGTACCCGCGGCCGTTGGCTGAGCGCACTCGGAAGCGAAGGTACTCGGCGCCTGCGAGCGATTCGGCGAGGGACTGATCGCCACGAAGGCTCGAGGTTCGAATCAGCGAGAACCCTCCGCCGTTGGTGTTGATGGTGCCATCGAAGCGGACGACCCCTCCACCGGCTTCGGTGAGCTGGCCGATCGATCGGCCGCCCATGACGCCGTCGTTGACGACAACCCAGCGGTCGAACGAGTCGTCGCCGAAGTCCTCGATGCGTTGGCATTGAAGGTTCTCGGGCGCAACCGATAGCTCGACGTCGGACCCGAGCCCGCCGGTTTCGGTCGTCGGGGGATTGCTCGGCGCATCGCCGACTCCTTCGGCGTCGGCGGCTGTCGACGTGGTCGCCGGAGCCACTGTTGCTTGCTCGGGAGTCTCATCCGTCGTTGGTGTGTCAGCAGCGCCGAGCGATTCCGACGTGTCTTGTCCGGCACAAGCGGTGAGCACCACGGATGCGAACAACAGCCAGCGGACGAGGTTGAACAAGTATCGACGCACCCTAGCGACGCTACCGCTGGGCGAGCTGCTAGCTGTCGCGGCCGATCGTGTTCTTGCCCTCGGCCTCATCGAAGAGCTTTGGATACGGCCGATCGATACCGACCAGTTGCTTGAAGATCGGCGTGCCGCGGTCGATGACCTCTTGGGGAACACCTGACAGTTGGTCTTCGAGCGGGATAATGAACTTCGGGAGGTACTCGATCAATATCGCAGATCGGTCATGGTCACTGTGATTCGGCATCGCACAGTGCCACACCATGCCGTTGAACAGAATTGCGTCGCCGGGGTCGCCCGTCATCCGATCGCAGCTTGCGTAGAAGTGGTCGCGATCGTCCTTCTCGGGATAGCGAAGGTCTACTTGGCTGCCCGGTAGGAACCCGCTCGCTCCTGACACTTCGTTGAACGGGTCGAGGGGAATCGTGACCTGCAAGTTCATCGGGAACGAGGAGTTGATTCGCGCTGGGAAGCCCTCGCGGTCGTACATGTCCCAGTAGGGGTAGTCGATGTGGGGTTCTTGTCCTGGCCCGCCTGGAAGCAGCCGGTTCGCAGCGATTGAGCCCAAGTGGAACTTGTTACCCAAGAACGCCGAGGTGATCTCGACCACCGCTCGATGTTGCACCATCGCCTCAAAGATCTTGCCCTTTGCGAGCAGGTTCCAGACCCGGCGTTGTAGGTGAATCGTCTCTTCGTTTGCGCCTTGAAAGTGCGTCTCTTTGTCGACGTCTTTTGAGAACTCCATGATGAGCGATCGGGCCTCAGCGACCTCGTCGGCATCGAACGCGCCGCGGATAGCGACCGCCCCCGTGCCCGTCAGCAACTCGTCGATGATCCGTTCCATATCTTCAGAAAGTCGGGTTGTATCGACGTTGAACATGGCTATTCCTTCACAGGTCCCGTGGTGGACCGAACGACGAGGCGGGGAGCGATCAACTCGTGCTTGGCTGCGGTACGGCCAGCGATTCGTTCCAAAAGCAGTTCGGTCGCTCGACTACCAAATTGCTGTCTCGGCTGGTGCACCGTGGTCAGGGCTAGCAGACCCAAGTCGGCGAGAACGGTGTCGTCGTATCCCATCACCGAGATGTCGCCAGGTACATCGACGCCAAGCTCGCGCAGATGTGTGAGGACCCCTGATGCGGCCAGATCGTTGGCAGCGAATATGGCCGTAGGGGATTCATGAAGACTCATCAAGCTCTCGGCGGCGGCCCTTCCAGCTTCCTCGCGGTAGTCACCTTCGATGATGATGGGGGCCAGACCAGCGTTGGTCATGGCTTGTGTGAAACCGCGCCGCCGCTGGGGAGCGCCGGGGGCGGAGCCTGCGTCGATGTGGGCGATTCGGGTATGTCCCAGATTCGTCAGATGTTCGACCACCAATTCGGCGCCACGTGCCTCGTCGTTGCAGACGGTATCCATCGTCGTGGGCTTGTCGAAGTTCGACACCGCTACCGTTGGCGTCTGCTGGGCGACGTCTTCAAAAACCTCGCCCGAGAAGCGGGCGGCTCCCAGGACGATGCCATCGGTACGGAGGTTGAGAAGGGTCTCGGTGGCGGCGACTTCGCCGGAGTCTTGTTGCCAACCGGAAGTGATGAGGACCTGCATGCCCGATTCCGCAGCTGTTGCGGCGACCCCTTCGGCCAACTCGGTGAAGTACGGGTTGTGGAGGTCGTTCAACATGACCCCGATCGTGTTCGTTTGACCCGAGGCGAGGTTTCGGGCCCAGAGGTTCGGGCGGTACCCGAGTTCGCTTGCGGAGGCGAGCACCTTTTGACGGCTCTTCTCCGACACTCGGGGGGAGTCGTTCATTACTAACGACACCAATGCCCGAGAGACACCTGCGTGTCGGGCTACATCTTCCATAGTGGGCTGACTCATCGTTCGACAGGGTAGTGGCAATAGACCACTCTTGTATAGAGCGCTCTATTTGCTGATCGTGTAAATGCGAAGGTAGGCGCAGCCACAACTGCGCTGCTTGTGAAAAAGCGCGCAAACGTTGGGCATTGGGAGTTGACTTAGACGTTTGTAGCTGACTATGGTGTCGTCTGTCACCTAGTAGAGCGCTCTACTCTTTGCACATGGGGGGTAAATCGTTACGCCGGGTGATTTGTGGCTTCACATGAACGCGAACCGCGCGCAAGTGGGGCCAGGGAGACATACGTGCATCGACGGAAAGCAGTTGGGGGTAGTTCGTGGGGTTTATGACTCGCATGGCGACTGCGCCGATTTCTTGGGGGATTTGCGAGGTCCCGGGGTGGGGCGCGCAGCTACCCGTTCAACGAGTGCTTTCTGAAATGGCGGCGATGGGCTTCCCCTCCACCGAGCTCGGCTCTGAGGGTTATCTCCCCTCCAACCCGCAGGAGCTGCGCTCGGTGTTAGAGCCTCACGGCTTGGGTTTGCTCGCGGCGTTCGTGCCCGCCGTCGTTCATGACCCAGCACAGGTCGACGAGACGCTCCGCCGGATGACCGAGATGGCCGAACTCCTACAAGGCGTTGGCGCCACGTACTTCAACACCTCGCCCGTCACGTCTTGGGACTGGGGCCCCCGGCGCGAACTCACTGCCGCCGAATGGGATCACGCGTGGGTCATGTTCGACCGGATCGAAGAGATCACCGAAGCTCACGGACTCACACAAGTTCTGCACGAGCACGTGGGGACGATCGTCGAGACCAAAGACGAAATCCAGCGAGTGGTCGATAACTCGCCAATCCGATTTGTGCTCGACACCGCACATTTCGCCGTCGGTGGTTTCGACCCAGTCGACTTTGCGAAGAACCATCCCGACCGCGTCGGACTCGTACACATCAAAGACTGCGACCTCTCGGTCGCAGGGCGGCTCAACGAGGGCGAGATCTCCCTCATGGAAGCCGTGCAGGGTGGGATCTTCCCGTCCGTTGGCCAAGGCGACCTCGACATTGACGAGGTCATCAGTTCGCTCGAGGGAACCGGCTACAGCGGCTGGTACGTCCTCGAACAAGACGTCGCTATCACCGGCGACCTACCCGGCGAAGGAGCCGGTCCGATCGAAGGCGTTCGGGAGAGCGTCGAATATCTCAAGGGGCTTGAAGAGCGGATTGCGGCGTAGCGGCGACACGACTTTTTAACCCAGGGAAAACAAAAACCCTTTAGGAGGGGGAACCTAATGAAAAAAATGAAATTACTAGCGATCCTGCTAGCCATGATTATGGTTGCTGCTGCGTGCGGTAGCGATGCCGACACCGACAGCAACGCTGGCGGCGACACTGACGCTGGCGGCGATGCCGACGCAGGTGGCGATGACACCGAAGACGTTGATGTGGCACAAGGTGGAGACCTTGAGTTCCACGTCATCACTCACGGCGACAGCGGAACCTTCTGGTCCGTTGTTGAGCGTGCGGTAAACGACGCAGAAGCTGAGTTCGGAATCACCGTCAACTACATCGGCTCCAACAACGACGCCGCTGTGCAGTCGCAGGCAATCGAGCAGG
>CAZTDG010000129.1:0-8506 GCA_964612655.1 uncultured Acidimicrobiales bacterium
CATCATCTATCAACGCGGTGTCCTGCCCGATCGCCCGACGATAGGAATCGTCGGGACCAGAACCTGTACCGCCTATGGGCAGCGTTGCGCCTTCGAGCTAGGTCAGGCGCTTGCGGAGGCCGGCATCGCGGTGGTGTCTGGCCTTGCGTTGGGAATCGACGCATCGGCTCACAACGGGGCGCTCACAGGTGAATCGTCGGGAGTCGCAATCGGCGTTGTCGGGAGCGGGCTCGATGTTGTGTACCCGCGCCGCAACCGGCAGCTGTGGGAACGTGTCGCGGAGAGGGGAGTGCTGCTGAGCGAAACGCCACCGGGGATCAAACCCGCTGCGTGGCGGTTTCCGGCTCGGAACCGGATCATTGCGGCTATGTCCGACGCGATCGTGGTGATCGAGTCTCACGAACGAGGCGGCTCACTTCTAACGGTCGACGAGGCGCAACTTCGCGACGTTCCTGTCGGGGCGGTTCCCGGGCCCATAACGTCTTCGGCCGCGGCGGGCAGTAACCGCCTCCTGGTTGACGGGGCCACGCCAATTCTCGACGTCGACGACATCTTCGCCATGATCGGCTTCTCTGCGCCAACCGTGCTCGACACATCCAGTGCTGACGCCGTGCACTCGGGCGTGCTCGATGCACTTGGGTGGACACCACTGCTCTTTGAGCAGCTAGGTCTCCGAGTTTCCCTATCCACGACCGAATTGGCGAGTCAGATCGAGCAGCTATGCCTGCGCGGTTTCGTCGAACGAAAAGGTCCATGGATCGAACGGGTGCGATAACTGAGGCCGTGGGCCGACTAGCGTTCCTCGGGTGGAATCGCTGGTCCCCGCATTCGTGTCGTCGCTTCACGGCGTGAGCGAATCGACGGCGGCCGTATACCAGCGCGACGTAAACGCCTTTGTCGCATGGTCCGAAGAACTCGGTATCGGCGATATCTCCCGCGTTGATCGCCGTCAGATTCGACGCTATTTGGGTTACCTCGATCAATCGCAGTACGCCCGACGAACTATCGCCCGCAAGATGAGCGCACTGCGACGGTTCTTCGCCTGGGCCCGTCTGCGCGGTCACATCACCGCGGATCCCACAGTGGGCCTTTCGACGCCGTCGTCGGGGTCGCGATTGCCGTCGGTGGTCAGTGATGACGATCTGTCCGAGTTGTTAGGCGATAGCTCCAACGTTCGTCTCGACGATGACGCCGATAGCCCGCGGCGGCTTCGTGACGACGCAATCGTCGAGCTCCTCTATGGCTCTGGCCTGCGCGTCAGTGAATTGTGCTCGCTCACCGCATCGTCGATCGATCTCAACGCAGCAACCATTCGCGTATGGGGGAAGGGCGACAAAGAACGAATCGTGCCGCTGAGTGCCCCAGCAACTGCGGCATTGCAACAATTGCTCGATTCGGTACCCGGCGCAGCAAACTCACGAGAGCCACTGTTCACCAACCAGCGAAATAACCCGCTCACCCCACGCGATGTGCGTCGGATTCTCGACCGACGATCACCCGTACCCACCCATCCGCATGCACTTCGGCACACGTTTGCGACTCATCTTTTGGACGGAGGTGCCGATCTCCGTACCGTACAGGAGCTGTTGGGCCACGCTGATCTCTCGACCACCCAGATATACACGCACGTAAGCAAAGAACGCTTACAGCGTGTGCATCGGTCGAGTCATCCTCGGGCCTAACAAGCGGGCAGAAATCGGAGAACCGCGAATCGTGGATGAACAAGAACGAAAACGGGCGGCTGGCCTCTGGGATCGTTATGCCGAGAATCCAGGACGCGAAGTTCGCGACCAACTAATCGTCCACTACTCGCCGTTGGTGAAGTACGTGGCGAGTCGTGTAGCCGCAGGCCTCCCGCAAAATGTTGAGCAAGCCGACCTCGTGTCCTACGGGATCTTCGGCTTGATCGACGCCATCGACAAGTTCGACCCAGAACGCGGTTACAAGTTCGAGACCTACGCAATTTCCCGAATCAAGGGAGCGATGCTCGACGAGCTGCGCTCCATGGATTGGGTGCCTCGGTCGGTACGAACCAAAGCCAAGCGCATCGAGCAAGCAAACGCGAAGCTCGAGGCCAAGCTCGGTCGTGCGCCAACCGATGAAGAACTCGCTGATGCTCTCGAGATCACGACCGACGAGCTCGAGACGATGCTGAGCAAGATCTCTTTCGTTGGCGTTGTTGCGCTCGACGAAATGTTGTCGGGCGCTGAGCGCGGCGACTCCATGACCTTGGGCGACACCATCCCAGATAAGGGCGCTGGTCCCGTCGGATCCTTCGAGGTCGAGGAGATGCGACAGCTTCTCGCTGAGTCCATCAACTCGATGAGCGAACGTGAAAAGACCGTCCTCACCCTCTACTACTATGAGGGACTCACTCTGGCAGAAATCGGCGAGGTGCTCGGCGTGACCGAGAGTCGCGTTTGCCAGATCCACACGAAGTCGGTTCTGCGGTTGCGTTCACGGCTTTCCGCTGCTGAGTACAGCGCGGCCTAAATCGACCGCGCTTTAGCGAGCCCGGGTATTCGGGCTTTTCATCGGGTCACGTCCGGTCTAGTTTCAGACGTACTTCCCCCACCATCTACCGCTCTTTGGAGATCGCGTGGGAACCCCACATCCGTTGCACCGCATGGTGCTCGTCTTCGTCGCGTCGTTGAGTCTTGTGCTGGCCCCGGTTGCACCGGGAGAAGCCGAACGCTCAGAAACCAGTGCCGACGTCGTCGTTGCGCAGGTTCAGATTCCTGAACCACACGAACCGCCCCTAGTGGCACCCGTGGTGGATCCATTTCGTCCACCGCCACAGCCGTGGCTGCCCGGCAACCGCGGCATCGAATACGGACCGACTGCGGGGATCACCGTTCGGGCATCAGCATCTGGGGTGGTCACCTTCGCCGGCCAGGTGGCCGGAAATCTATTCGTTACGGTCGCACACGATTCATCGCTTCGGACCACCGTTGGATTCCTCGGCGAGATTTCGGTGTCGGCGGGTGATTCGGTCGTGCAAGGCCAACCGCTAGGTATCGCTGGAGATCGATTGCACTTCAGCGCACGACGCGATGGGGCCTACATCGATCCGGCATCACTCTTTCAACGCTTTGAGACACGGGTCCGCCTGGTTCGGTGAACTCGGATTCTCCATGGTGAGCCGATAAAGTGACCGACGGGCAAAGTCTGCCCGACGACCGTGGCCACATGGTCGGTGAGTGAAACCCCGAAGCTCTATTGCGGTCGCTGTAGGCGCCAGAGCATCGGTCCATCGAAACCGCAGGAAGGTGTAACACCATGGCAGTTATCACGATGAAGCAGTTGCTTGACGCGGGCGTCCACTTCGGACACCAGACCCGTCGTTGGAACCCGAAGATGAAGCGATTCATCCACGGCGAGCGCAACGGCATCTACATCATTGACCTCAACCAGACGCTCAACCGTCTCGAAGACGCCTACACCTACGTCCGTGACCTCACGGCAAACGGTGGCAACATCCTCTTCGTCGGAACCAAGCGTCAGGCCCAAGACTCCATCCAGTCCTACGCCGAGAAGTGCGGCATGCCCTACGTCAACCAGCGTTGGCTCGGTGGCATGTTGACGAACTTCCAGACCATTCAAAAGCGCGTCGACAAGATGAAGGAATACCAGCGCATGCGCGACTCGGGTGAGTTCGACGCGATGCCAAAGAAGGAAGCGCTGATGATTTCGCGAGAGCTCACCAAGCTCGAGCGCAACCTCGGTGGTATTCAGATGCTCACCAAGGCTCCTGACGCGGTCTTCGTTCTCGACACCAAGCTCGAGCACACCGCAGTTACCGAAGCGAACAAGCTCGGACTTCCTCTCGTCGCAGTGGTCGACACCAACTGTGACCCTGATCTGGTCGACTACGTCATTCCAGGCAACGACGATGCGATTCGTGCAGGTGAATTGATGAGTCGCGTCATTTCCGACGCGGTACTCGAAGGACGTTTCATCCGAGCCAAGAAGGCCGAGATGGCCGGCGTTCCTGCCGAAGCTGAACCACAGCAGCGCAGCGCGGAAGAAGAAGCAGCTCACGCTGCTGCTCAGGCACAGGCGCAACAAGAAGCCGCCGCCGCTGCTGCTGAGCGCGAGGCTCGTATCGCCGCAGAAAAGGACGCACCGGCTGTGGCCCCTGTCGAAGAGGCTGCAGCTGCGGTCGCTCCGGCTGCCGCCGCAGCCCCCACTGAAGAGGCTCCTGCAGAGGAAGCTCCTGCTCCAGCTGAGGAAGCCCCAGCCGAGGAAGCTGCCGCTCCAGCCGAGGAGGCGCCTGCCGAGGAAGCCCCTGCTGAAGAGGCCGCCGCAGCGCCCTATGGCGACGGTAGCCACGGCCCAACCAGCGATGGTTCGATGCCCGAAGGTTTCCCAATCAAGGGCAACGTCGACTCGATGAAGTTCCATCAGCCCGACGGGCGCTGGTACGAAATCACCGTAGCCGAGGTGTGGTTCGCCACTCCAGAGGCCGCAACCGCTGCCGGCTTCAAGGAAGCCGGCAAGTAGTCAATTACGAAATCAACCACATTCGAGAACAGGACCACACGTAACCATGGCTGATATTTCTGTAGCTGATATCAAGGCGCTCCGCGACGCAACCGGCGTCGGCATGATGGACGCCAAGAAGGCATTGACCGATGCCGGAGGCGACGCCGAAGAGGCTCGCAAGATCCTTCGTGAGAAGGGCTTGGCGAAGGCCGCAAGCCGATCCGATCGCGACAACGCCCAGGGCGCGGTCACAATCGCCCAAGGCGATGGCGTTGCCGCGCTTGTACACCTCAAGAGCGAGACCGACTTCGCAGCAAAGTCTGAAGAGTTTGTTGCGGCGCTCGAAGCAATGGCCGCCGATGTTCTTGCAGACGGCCCAGACGCCGTGAGCAAGCATCAAGAAGCCATCGAAGAGCTGCAGATCACAAAGAAGGAAAACATCGAGCTCGGAACCGTCACCCGCGTAGAAGCCGCTGATGGAGAACTCATCGACACCTATCTTCACAAGCAAGACGGCCGTGGCGTCAACGGTGTTGTCGTGGTCGGCAACGGCGTGGGTGCCGAGCGTCTCCACGAAGTAGCGCTCCACATCGCGTTCGCAAAGCCACTCGGTTTGTCTCGTGACGACGTCGATCCAGACGCTGCCGAAAAGGAGCGCGAGGCGCTCCTGGAGATCACCAAAGCCGAAGGTAAGCCCGAACAAGCATGGGACAAGATCGTCGAAGGCCGACTTTCCGCATGGTTCGCGGATCAGGTACTCCTAGAGCAGGGGCTTAACGGCGACAAGACATCCGTGCAAGACAGCCTTGAGGGTGGCAGCATCGTGTCGTTCGCCCAGGCCTACGTGGGAGACTGAGCACCTTCCCGAAAGGAACACTATGTCTGAATCGTCGACGCCATCATCGAAGGAAACCCCTCGGTGGGACCGAATTCTCCTCAAGGTTTCAGGAGAAGCCTTTGCGGGGTCAGAGTCTTACGGCATTGACGGAGACACGGTGCAAAGCATTGCCGACAACATCGTGGCAGTACGTGACGCCTTTGAGGTAAGCGTCGGTGTCGTTGTCGGTGGCGGCAACATCTGGCGCGGGCTCGCCGGAGCCGGAGCCGGAATGGATCGAGCCCAAGCCGACTACATGGGCATGCTCGCCACGGTCATCAATTCGCTTGCACTGCAGGATCGTCTTGAACGCAAAGGTCAAGCAACCCGCGTGATGAGCGCGATCCATATGGCCCAAGTGGCCGAGCCCTATATTCGCCGCAAGGCAATCCGCCACCTGGAGAAGGACCGAGTTGTGGTCTTCGCCGGCGGCTCGGGCAACCCGTTCTTTACCACCGATACCGCAGCTGCACTTCGGGCTGTGGAGATCGAGGCTGGGGTAGTTCTCAAGGGAACCCACTCGGGAACCGGCGGCATTTACACCGCTGATCCCAAGCTCGACCCCACGGCGACCAAGCTCGACGAGGTCACCCACCTCGAGGTCGTGCAGAAGGGTTTGAAGGCTATGGATACCACCGCAATCACTTTGTGCATGGACAATGACCTCCCCATCGTGATGTTCGATTTGATGGGTGAAGACAATGTGCAAAAGATCCTCCGTGGTGAATCTGTTGGCACTTTGGTGCACAGTTAAAGGATCGGCTAGAACATCGACCGACTTCGTGGAGGCAGCGTGAGCGAAATGATCGACCTCGTTATCGAGGACACCAACGAGAAAATGGATGGCGCCGTCGCGCACACGCGACGAGAAATGGCGACGATCCGAACAGGGCGGGCGAGCTCGGCCTTTGTCGAAAAGCTCACCGTTGAGGCCTACGGGGTCGAGATGAGCCTCCAAGAGCTGGCAACGTTTGCCGTTCCTGAGGCCCGTCAGCTCGTCATTACTCCCCACGATCTCGCCAACGTCGAAGCAATCGATCGCGCAATCCGCAACAGCGACCTTGGATTGTCACCGAGCAACGATGGTCGCCAGCTGCGGATTTCGTTTCCGCAGCTCACTTCGGAGCGTCGCAAAGACCTCGTTAAGGTCATTAACAACATGGCCGAGGACGGCAAGGGAAAGATTCGCGGATTTCGCCGTGCGGCCCGAAAAGATCTCGAAGATATAGAAAAAGACGGCGGCATCGGGTCCGATGTCGTCGAGCGCGCCGAGAAGACTCTCGACGACGCAACCCGCGCCCACGAAACGGCGATCGATGAAGCCCGGGATGACAAGGAAAAGGAACTGCTCGAGGTTTAGGAACCGTTTAGGAACCTATGCCCTGAGCAACTAGTGTCCGTCCCTGGAGGCAGGCCGTGGTAAACGAAAACGAGAACGACGACTGGCCGGAACTTTCCGGTAGATCGGTATTTGGCGACGCGCCCAATAGCGAAGAGCTCCCAGTCGTCAGCATGGACAACGAGTCATCGGTGTTCGGCGACGAGCCAGAAAGCGAAGGAGCCTCCGTTTTTGGCGACTCCGACGCTGGTGAACAGCTGGCTTGGGACTCATCAGCCGACGACCCAGGCAGCAGTGCCACCGACAAAGGCGCCAACAGCGTCTTTGGTGACAGCGCGGAGGGCGACAGCGTATTTGCCGACACCTCTTCCACGAGCTTGGACGACGACCCGTGGGCCGACGCTGGAACAGCGGCCGGGGCAGCGGGATTGGCCGGAGCGGCTGGACTCGCGAGCGGTGGATTCGACAACGATGATGTCGAGGTCACTGGCGATAACGACGAGGTCGTCATCGAGCGTGAGATCAACCTCGAAGAACCAGCTACCCCCGACGTTCCCAAGGTCAGCGACGTTCCAGAAGCGTCCGTACCCGTTGTTGGGTCGACCGACGACGACGATCTCGTCGTTGAGAGTTCGATGGATGACGTCGAGATCGACACGCAAGCCCCGACAGCGGTCACCCTCGACAACTGGTCGACCCCTGACGAAGCACCTACTCCAGAGGCGGTTGCGTTGGACGTCGAACCTGGTGGCGACGACCTCGACGCCTGGTCCGACCTGGGCGGCCCGGCATGGGGAGAAGAATCCGAAGCTGCTGCGGAGCCGCAGGCGTGGGATCCCGCATTCGACGAGCAGGAACCCGCAGTGGTTACCGTCGGCGACGCTGGCGATCAGTTCTTTAGCTACGACGACCCGGGCCAAGGCGACGGATTCGACGACGGTTTCGTCGTCGACGACGTGCCAGGCGGGAACATGCAGGCCCGCATCATCACCGGTGTTGCCTTGCTCGTCATCGGCTTCGTCGGGCTCGCACTCGGACCAACGATCGCCCTCGCGCTCATCGTCTTGATCGTCGCGCTCTGTGCTGGCGAGTTCTTCAACGCTCTGCGAGTTGCCGGGTATCAACCCGCCACGCTGCTCGGCTTGGCCGCAACGATCACCATGCCGATCGCAGTCTTCGTCCGAGGTCCACAAGCCGTCGCGCTGATCTTGGCGCTGTCGGTGGTCTTTGGACTGCTGTGGTTCCTGCTCGGGGTCGGCAGCGAAATCCCGACGATGAACATCGGCGTGACGTTGCTGGGCATCGTCTACATCGGTGTGCTGGGTAGCTTCGGTGCTGCGATGCTTGAGATCGCATCGCGAGCTGGTCTCAATGGCGATGACGGTACCGGGTTGCTGCTCGCTGCGATCATCATCACTGTTGGTTACGACGTCGGCGCATTCTTCGCTGGACGAAGCATCGGCCGAACACCGCTAACCGCAGTCAGCCCAAACAAGACTGTCGAAGGCCTGGTTGGTGGCGCAGTTACCAGCGCGGTCGCCGTCATCGTGGTCTTCGGCCTTGTTCGCTTCGGTGAACCATGGGGAACCGCCGACGTGGGCTTCCTGTCCGTTGTAGCTCTCGGAGTTGTCGGTGCGATCGTCGCTCCACTCGGAGATCTCGGGGAGTCGCTACTCAAGCGAGACCTCGGCATCAAGGACATGGGATCGGTACTACCCGGCCACGGAGGCTTCCTCGACCGCTTCGACGCGTTGCTGTTCGTACTCCCAGCCGTCTACTTCTTCGCCGAAGTCGTGTTCTACTGA
>CAZTDG010000130.1:0-7065 GCA_964612655.1 uncultured Acidimicrobiales bacterium
TGCGGCCGTGCATTACCAGGTCACCGATGGCGTCCATGACGATTCCGGCGTTCGCGATGTGATCGTCGCCGTCTAACGCGATTGGAGCCCCGATCGATGCGATGACCTTGTGTCTTCCGAGGCGCGCCTTCGGAAGCGGGGTGCCGGGGGCCCAGGTCTCCTCGGCGAATGCGAATCCCACCGGGACGATGGCCGCCCCCGATCCACGTGCGATTCGCGAGACCCCAGGCCGCCCAGGCCCTACGCCGTTCACTTGATCGTCGGGGCGGGTGATCCGCCCTTCGGGCATTAGCGCCGTGGATTGCCCTGCGCTGAGCGCGTCGATCATCGCACCTTCTGCCTCGTCGCCCTTGCCCTTCGCGAACGGGATGCAGCCAATGCCGTTCAGGAATGCTCCCGCTGCGGGGTTGGCGAAGAAGCGGGCGTTCACGCCGATGCGAGCGGGAATGCCGAAGTGGCCGAGAACAACCAGTGCGCCAACGAGATCGAACAGGCTGCTGTGGTTTGCGACGATCATCGAAGGCCGATCGGTAGGCAACACGATGGCCTTGGGCATCTCTACTAACGACGACAAGCGAGACAAACTACGCGCTCCGCGGACGGCAGCCCAGAACCGGCGATCGGGCCCGATGTCGGCGAAGAGTGACCGCGCTTCGCCGGGGCCGAGATCGATTGTTTGCACCGCCTGAGTGTACCGGTCTCGACTCCAAGCCTTTGAGGCATTTCAGCTACGATTCGTGCCGACCGTAGGAGGTTTGATGGTCGAACCCGACTTTCTCCGTTTTTCCACATTGAGCCTGCACGCAGGTCATCAGCCAGACGCCCAGACCGGAGCGCGGGCGGTGCCCGTGTATTGGTCGACATCGTTCGTCTTCGACGACACCGACCAAGCGGCGAGCCGGTTCAACCTTGAGGAACCGGGCTACATCTATTCACGAATCGGGAACCCGACGACGGCGGTCCTTGAGGAACGAATAGCGGCGCTCGAAGGCGGTGTCGGAGCTGTTTGTACTGCGAGCGGCATGGCTGCCTTTCACCTGGGGATTGCCACCTTGATGGGTCAGGGCGGTCACATCGTTGCTGGCCGGAACCTGTACGGCGGCACCGCGAACATCCTCACTCAGACGCTGCCACGCTTTGGTATCACCACCACCTTTGTGGATCCCCGTGATCCCGAGGCGTACGAGAAGGCGATTACCGAGGACACGCGCCTGGTCTATGGCGAGACGCTTGGGAACCCGGGCATTGAGGTGATGAACATCGAGGCGATCGCCGATGTGGCCCACCGAAACGGGTTGCCATTGATGGTCGATTCCACCTTCGCCACGCCGTACCTGATGAAGCCGATCGAACATGGTGCCGACATCATCATGCACTCGATCACCAAATTCATGGGCGGACACGGCGTTGCCCTCGGTGGCGTGCTCGTTGACGGCGGGCATTTCGATTGGGATGCCAGCGGCAAGTTCCCGACCCTTACCGAGCCCTACGACGGCTATCACGGCCTGGCCTTCTCCGAGGAGTTTGGCCCCGCTGCCTTCATCGCTCGTGCCCGCGCCGAGGGTCTGCGCGACTTTGGTGCGGCGATCTCGCCAATGAATGCCTTCCAGATTCTCCAGGGTGTAGAGACGCTGCCGCTTCGCATGCAAAAGCACGTGTCGAACGCCGAAGCGGTTGTCAAGATGCTCGTCGAGCACGATGCAGTGAGCTGGGTCTCCCATCCGAGCGCCCCGACGCATCCCGATCACGAGATGGCCAAGGAGCTGTACCCGAAAGGAACGGGCGCAATCTTGAGCTTCGGCGTGAAGGGCGGTCGCGACGCCGGGCGAAAGTTCATCGAGAACGTTCGATTGGCCTCACACCTCGCAAATGTTGGCGATGCCCGAACGCTGGTGGTGCATCCAGCGTCGACCACGCATCAGCAGATGTCGGCCGAGGCGCTGGAAGTCGCAGGTGTCGGCGAAGACCTTGTCCGGTTGTCGGTAGGGCTCGAGGACGAAGAAGACATTATTGCCGATCTGAACCGGGCGCTTAAAGCGTCCCAGCGATAGGAAGGTCAAGCCATGGAGATCACGTATCGAGGCGAAGCGGTCCGAATCGCTACAGGCGGCCGAGATCACGACCCGGAGCTTCCAGGAATCGTCCTCGTCCACGGTTCAGGAATGGACCGCACGACCTGGCAGATGCAGAGCCGGTGGTTTTCTCACCACGGCTACCGGGTGGCAGCCATCGACTTGCCCGGCCACGGACTGAGTGGGGGAGAACCCCTGGAGACCATCCCTGCAATGGGCGAGTGGCTTGCCGGGCTAGTCCACGAGCTGGACATGGCGCCGTCGCATTTGGTCGGGTTCTCGCTCGGCACGTTTGTTGCACTTGAGGCTGCAGCCCAAGACCCGACCTGTGCAGAGTCGCTCGTACTCATCGGCACCGCATCGGCCATGCCGGTGCACCCGGAGCTTTTGACGGCCAGCGCCGAGGACATCCCTCGTGCCAGTCGCTTGATGACGTCATGGGCACTTGGTAGCAAGGCCCACAAGGGTGGTCATCGTTCGCCGGGAACATGGCTGGTCGGGTCTTCCACGTCGCTTATTGACCGGTCGCCCGACGGGGCACTCTCCAAGGACATGGAGGCATGTAATGCCTACAGCGGCGCGGTCGAGGCCATGTCGAAGGTGGAGGTCCCCGTGGCCTTCGTGCTCGGCGCCGAAGACAAGATGACGCCGATCAAGGCGGCCACGGACCTTATCGATGCCGCCAAGAACAAGACGGTCGTGAAGATGGATGGGATCGGCCACATGATGCCGATCGAAGATCCGGTCGGTGCGCGAGACGCCATTGCCAAGGCGATTGGCTGGGACGGATCCCGCGGGTAGCCCCAGCGTGAATCCGTCTGTATTCGATTCAGCCAAAACGCTCGGCTGGGCCTAGCTTCGAAGAGTGGAAATCTTTGGAGTCATCAACGCGTCGCCAGATTCATTGGCCGATTTCTCGGTAGCCACGACGGCGGAGGACGCCGAGGCGTACGCCCGCAAATTGCTCGATGAGGGCGCCGACCACATCGACCTTGGCGGGCAAGCCTCACACGGCGATGCTGCAATGGTTCCACCCGATGAGGAGTGGGCGATTCTCGAAGCGCCCCTTCGGGCTATCGCAGCGCTGGGCGTGACGATATCGGTAGACACTTGGCAGGTAGAGACCGCTCGGCGGGCCTTTGATGCTGGGGCGTCAGTGCTCAACGCCGCCGAAGCGCTCCAGGACACCGCAATGCTGGAGTTTGCCGCCGAACGAGAATGTGATGTGGTGCTGCCATTCATGTTGGGCGACGACCCGCGCCACCTCAAGCACGTGGAGGGGGACCCGGTCGAGGTCATGCTCTCCTGGTTTGATGAGCGGCTACGAGAGTTGGACAAGTACGGGATTCGCGAACGCTGCTACCTCGATCCCGGCACCGGCTTTGGCCCAGCGCACTGGGAGTGGTCCGATCGAGCCGAGTATCAGCGCAAGATTTACTCGGGACTCGACCGGTTGCGACGGTTCGACCTGCCCATCTACGTGCCGGTTCCGTGGAAGCAAACGCCGGATCGCATGGAGCTGCTCGATATTGCGTTGGCGCACAATATCGACTTCGCTCGAGCGCACTATCCCGCGCAAGTACGCGAGCGCCACAACGCGTTGAACCCCGGCTCGCCGTGAACCTATTCGCCGATGTCTTCGTTCCAGAGTTCTGGACGTTGCGAGATCATGTTCTCCATCAGGGCAACACAGGTTGGGTCGTCGACGACGGTGACTTCGACGCCGCGTGATCGCAGCAGCTCCTCTTCGCCCATGAAGGTGCGGTTCTCGCCGACGATCACTCGGGGAATCCCGTACAACAAAATTGCGCCCGAGCACATCGAACAGGGCGACAACGTCGTGTACAGGGTCGCTTCCTTGTAGACCGACGCGGGCAAGCGACCAGCGTTCTCCAGTGCATCCATCTCGCCGTGGAGCGTTGGACTGCCGCTTTGGATTCGTTTGTTGTGGCCGCGGCCGATGATCTTTCCGTCGTGCACGATCACCGAGCCGATAGGGATACCACCCTCGTCCCAACCGGTTTGTGCCTCGTCGATCGCAGCTTGCAAGAACTGATCCATAGTGCGAGTCTCGCAGATCACAACTACCGAGGATCTGAATGCAACCCAGGAAATAGGCACGCCTGGACGGACTTCGGGCAGACTGGCGTGAGACTCGAACAAAGAATGCGTAGGGGACGACTAATGGGTGAGATGGCAACCGGTTCTGGATGGTGGCGCGATGCGGTCGTGTACCAGGTCTACGTACGGTCTTTTGCTGATGGTAACGGTGACGGGACCGGCGATATTGCTGGCCTTCGCGATCGTCTCGACTACCTGCGGGACCTCGGTGTCGACGCATTGTGGATCAACCCCTGGTATCAGTCACCGTTGCGTGACGGCGGCTACGACGTAGCGGACTATCGCAAGATCGACCCTCGCTTCGGAACCGTCGAAGAGGTGGAGCTGCTCGTCGCCGAAGCCCACGAAAGAGGGATCCGCATCATTGCCGATCTGGTGCCCAACCACACCTCGAGCGACCACGTCTGGTTCCAAGAGGCGCTTGCGTCTGCGCCAGGTAGCGATGCTCGAAGCCGATATCACTTTCACGACGGCGATGGAGACGGAACCACGCCTCCCAGTAACTGGACCGCGGTGTTCGGTGGGTCGGCGTGGGAGCAAGTCGACGATGGACAGTGGTATCTGCATCTGTTCGACACATCACAACCGGATCTCAATTGGGAGAACGAGGAGGTCCGAGCCGAGTTCGACGATGTCTTGCGCTTCTGGCTCGAACGTGGAATTGACGGATTCCGCATCGATGTTGCCCACGGCTTGGTCAAGGACACGGAGTTCCCCGATGTAGAGCGGGTCGGCGTGATCCTCGAAGCAGAAAAGATAGGGAACCATCCGCATTGGGATCGTGACGGCGTGCATGAGATCAACCGCCGGTGGCGCGCAATCCTCAACGAGTACGACGACCGGATGATGGTCGCTGAGGCGTGGGTGGCCGCGGATCGACTTCCGCTGTATCTGCGCGAGGATGAGTACCACCAGTCCTTCAACTTCGACCTGCTCGAAGCCGAGTGGGATGCAGCGGAGTTCGCAGAGATTATCGATCGTTCCGTCGCTGCAGCCGAGGCGGTGGCTGCGCCCTCGACGTGGGTGCTGTCCAACCACGATGTGATGCGACATGCGAGCCGCTACGGGTTGGCGAAGGACACCAACTGGCGCAGGTGGCCAATGCGGGGCAAGGCCGAGGAGATGGACGTTGCGCTTGGGCAACAGCGGGCGCGTGCCGCCGCGCTAGTCACGCTTTCATTGCCCGGATCGGCCTATGTGTACCAGGGCGAAGAACTTGGGCTCCCCGAGGTATGGGACCTTCCCGAAGAAGTTCTCGATGATCCGACCTGGGAGCGATCTGGCCGAACCGAGAAGGGGCGCGACGGGGCTCGCGTGCCGCTGCCTTGGAAACCTGAAGGCCCCTCGTTTGGATTTGGCGATTCGGAGCCGTGGCTGCCCCAACCAGCTGTCTTTGGCGAGCTGTCGGCGGCCCGCCAAGTCGATGACGATACGTCGATGCTCGCGTTGTATCGAAAGGCGATAGCGATTCGGCGAGAGTATCTCGGCCCTGGGCTCGAGTTCTCAATCGAAACGGTTTCCGATGGGGTTCTTCGCTATCGTCACGGCCCGGTAAGCGTGGTGGTAAATATGGGAATTTCACCTATCGACATGGCAAATAGCAATGTCTTACTCACATCGGGCGACCCCAATAGTGGGGTGTTGGAAGCAGGCAGCGCGGCGTGGGTGATAGACGTTTAGTGATAAAAAAGTCTCACTGAGCGAATATTCGATAATTCAATTTCCCAATATTGTTAAATCGTTGATTTAGTCATCTCAAAGCTAAAAATTCCTGTTTAGTTAGTCATATCAACGATGTGACATTTCTACTTCCGGCGAAAGGTGGCATGTGATGGGAAACAACGACAGCGGCACAGTTGCCAAACTCATGGTGCTCGACGGGCAACGGTCGTATTTGGACGCACTGCGGTTAGCGCTTGACATCACCGAGGACCTCCGTGTCGTTGCCAGCGATGTTCACGCCACGACGGCATGCCAGCGCGCAATGGAATTGGGAGTGAGCGTTGTTGTCGCATCCAACTCGCCCTCACCGGGTTGGACGGGTCTTGGTCTGGTAAACCAGCTTCTCAAAGAAAGCACCCAGCTGACCGGCACGCCGCGAAGAGAACCGCTTATCCCGGTCGTCATCTTGACCGAATATCCCACGGCTGGGCTCGCTGAGGCAGCGCGTGGCTACGGAAACGTCTCGGTCGTCTCAAAGCGCAGTCCAATTACTGATGTCGTGCGAAGTCTCCGGTCAGCGGTACGAGGTCAGCGAGTATTTCTCGGCATCAACGAGGATCCCTTTGGGTTGACCAAAGCCGAGATCGAGGTGCTCGAGGCTCTCGTGCATGGCGGGACAGCTACGTCCATCGCTGCGGACCTTCACCTGAGTGTGCATGCAATACGTGCCCGTATTCGCGGCGTGCTCACGAAATCGAATTCGACCAGCCAGCTTGAAGCGGTCTCGAAGGGTATTTCACATGGTGTGGTCGCACCGCCGCCCGTTGTCCTACCTGGCGACGAACTCCTAGAGCCCGTCGGCTACACAACGATCGAAATCTGAGCTCTTAGCCCGTTCCGTCGTGCGACGTTGCGTCGTCTGAACAGCAAGAAGTGAACTCGCAGCTACCGGGGGTGACAGAGTCTCCCCCGGTAGCCGCGTCCCACCATGTGAAGTCCCACCACCTCACAAAGGGGCCTCAGTCCGTTTTCTGCGGAGTTGGAGCAGAAAACGAAGACTTCCGAAGCGACTTGTTCAGCAGGGCCAGAATAGGGCTGGTGCGCGCGCCATGCAATGTCCGGCGAGAGATGTCTTGCGCTCCGGGGGCTTTCGTCGCCACATTCGGGGCGCTTTGCCTAGGTCTGAATAGGTCGAACAACCCTTTGTCGG
>CAZTDG010000130.1:7165-8499 GCA_964612655.1 uncultured Acidimicrobiales bacterium
GGTCTGAATAGGTCGAACAACCCTTTGTCGGCCGGTCTAGGTGAGGCAAAGTCGGTTGTATGGCTACAGACACCCGAGCAAATTATGCGGTCGCTTCTGCGGAGAACGGCAACTACGAGCATGCCAAGTCGGTCGTGATCGACTTGATCGCTGAGGACTACAACAACGCGCAAGCTCATCGCGCTTGGGGAAGGGTGCTTCTCCACGAGAAGAAGGCCGCAGATGCTGTGGCGGCTTACCGGGTAGCGGTCGGTCTCGAAAGTAACGATTCGGCGATGTGGTTTGAATTTGCTGAGGCGCTCGTTGCCGAGCGTCGAAGCTTCGCAATCGTGCCGTTGCCAAACATGATCGAAGCCAAAGAGGCTGTTGCCGCTGGACTTCGCTTGGCGCCAGGTGACACCCGTGGCCACGAGCTGCGTGATGAGATCAACCGGAATCTCAAGGTAGCCGCGTCCTAGAAAGCTCTAGTAAACGGACGGCGGGGATACCTAGGTGCCTGGGAACTCGTCTGGATTTGGTCCGACCCGCTCATCGCGATCGAGCGAATTGAGACGGGTGACGTGATCGGCGGTTAGCGCAAAGCCGAAGAGATCGGCGTTCTCGCGAATGCGTGATTCGCGCACTGACTTGGGAATCACGATGATCCCGCGGTCGAGCATCCAACGCAGTGTCACTTGCGCTGGGGTTGCGCCCACTTCGCTCGCAATAGCAACGATCGTGTCGATCTCGTTGACGCGCCCCTTCAAGATGGGTGCCCATGCGGTGACCTTGATGTCGTGCTTCGCGCACTTCTCGACCAGGCCAGGTTGCTGAAGGTAGGGGTGATGTTCGAATTGGTTGACGGTAGGGGCGACCGTCGCGATCGAGAGCAACTCGTCGATGTGATGAGCAAGGAAATTCGAAACGCCGATGCTGCGCACCTGGCCTTGGGCTTGTAGCTCTTCCATCGCCCGCCACGTGTCTGCCATGTGGGTGCGGCTCGGCCAGTGGATCAAGAACAAGTCGAGGTAGTCAGTGCCCAGGCGTTCGAGGCTGGCCGCACACGTTGCGAGGGTCGCTTCATAGCCCTGGTCGGTGTTCCATACCTTTGAGGTGATGAAGATGTCTTCTCGTGGAATCGGTGACGAAGCTACCGCCTGCCCGATGCCCTCCTCGTTCTGATAGAGCGAAGCGGTGTCGATCGCCCGGTACCCGACTTCGAGTGCTGAGTGCACCGCCTTGATTACCTCGGCGCCGTCATTGCTGCGGTAGGTGCCCAAACCGACGACCGGCATCTCGAAGCCATCGTTCAACGTTGTGGTTGTAGAGATATCCATGGGAGCAGTATGGCCGAT
>CAZTDG010000131.1:0-8343 GCA_964612655.1 uncultured Acidimicrobiales bacterium
GCTTGTGACATGGACGTACGTGGTGACCAACACCGGCGCAACTGGCCTCGCCAACGCAACCGTGACCGATACGCCAGCTCCGGTTGGTGGCATCAGTTGTGATGTCGATGGCGACGGTGCGTTGGATGGAACGAATGTGATTCCGTTCTTGGCTGTTGGTGGCGCTGTCACGTGTGAAGCAACTGGTGTTGCGACTCCTGGCCCGTTCACGAACAACGCGAGTGTTGGCGGCGACCCGGTCGTCCCTGACTTCTCTGACCCAACGATCGACCCCAACGATCCTTCGACATGGCCAACCGACCCGGCTGACTATTTTGCAGCAGTCGGCGCAGACGGTGAACCACAAGGGCCGGTCGGCGATGAGGACCCATCCAACTACACCGGCACCGTTCTCCTAGGTGGCATTGATATTGAGAAGGACACCAACGGTGTGCAGTCCGATACCGCTCCGGGCGAGTTGATCCCAGCTGGTGCGCCAGTTACGTGGACCTACGTCGTAACCAACACCGGTGGCACTGCACTCGCTAACGCAACGGTGACCGACAACCAAGGTGTTGTCGTGAACTGTGACGTTGATGGCGATGGTGCTTTGGACGGAGCCAACGTCATTGCGTTCCTTGCTCCGGGTGCTTCGGTTACCTGTGAAGGAACCGGCGTTGCCGTCGACGGGCCATACGAGAACATTGGTGATGTTTCGGGCGACCCGATCGTCCCTGACTTCGCTACCTGTGGCTGTGATCCATCGGATCCAACAACATGGCCAACGGATGCAGCTGATTATGTTGCAGCTGTCGGCGCTGACGGCGAACCGCAAGCACCGGTTGATGATGCTGACGCATCGAACTACACCGGACTCGTGCCTGGCGCCGCGATCGACATCGAGAAGGACACCAATGGTGTGCAGTCTGATGTTGCGCCTGGTGAGACGATCAACGTCGGCGAAGCCGTCACCTGGACCTACGTTGTAGTCAACACCGGTTCGGTTGCGCTCACCGATGCCACTGTCACTGACAGCCAAGGCGTCACCGTCGATTGCGATGTTGATGGCGATGGCGCGTTCGATGGAACGAATGTGATCCCGTTGCTCGCTCCGGGTGCTTCGGTTACTTGTGAGGGAACCGGCGTTGCGATTGATGGGCCATATGAAAACGTGGCCGATGTCAGCGGCGCTCCAGCGCTCCCTGACTTCTCCTCTTGTGGCTGCGACCCAGACGACCCAACAACCTGGCCAACAGACGCAGCCGATTACAGCGCTGCACTAGGCGAAGATGGCACGCCGCTAGCTGCAGTCTCCGACGCTGACGCATCGAACTACACCGGCTTCACACCGGTCTATGACTTGGCGTTGGAGAAAACCTTGGCAGACGGCCAGGCGACGACCGGTCTTGCGATCGGTGACGACGTGACCTTCACCATCGAGATCTTCAACCAGGGCAACGTCGACGCCACCGACGTCGGTGTCATCGATTACGTGCCGACAGGGCTCGAACTCAACGACCCGGCGTGGACCGATAACGGTGACGGCACCGCATCGAACACCATCGCTGCGATTGCCGCCGGAACTTCAGCGATCGTCGATATCACCCTGACCATCACTGCGGCCGGGGACCTCAACAACGTTGCGGAGATCACCGGATCGAGTCCAGTTGATGCCAACGGAGATCCATTCCTTGACCCAGCGGGCGCTCCGCTCGTCGACATCGACTCGATTGCTGATGCGGACAACTCAGATGTTCTCTCCGACGGAGTACTCAACGGCGCTGCAGGTGACGAAGACGATCACGACATCGCCGCAATCACCATTGCGGCTCCCGCAGCCGAGAGCGCCCCAGTCCTTGCCTTCACCGGCCAGAACAGTCTGATCACTGGCGCCTTTGCACTGCTGATCGTGCTCGCCGGTGCAGTCTTCGTAGCGCTCAGCCGCCGCGACGACGAAGAGGAAACACTCCTCGACTAGCCAAGAACCAGCAAGCAAATCCGAATCGAGACGTGCCCGCGCCCACAACGCGGGCACACTCGCGTTGGTGGTGTCACCGACGGTACCGATGGTGACGAAGACGACCTCGACATCGCCTCATCGACGGCTAAACCAACCGCAAGCAAACACACGCGACCCGCTGAATGACTGGAAGGCCCGGCCGACCCGTTCCAAGCATCTTGTTCCCGCATCGGTATAGCACTACGGTTGGCAAAGATTGGGGGTAGGGAGCTTCCTGGCGGTCGTGTTTTCGCCGGGACAACCGGAATGAAAAACGATCGACTCGCCGTACTGAACTCCATCGCCGAGCAGAAGGTGATGCACCTTTTCAGCACCGAAGACGCATCGAGCGCGTGCGCCGTAGCGGACGCGATCTACGCCGGTGGCGGACGGGTAATCGAGTTCACGAATCGAGCCCGGTTCGCCCAGGAGGTGTTCGGCAAACTCCGCCGCCATATCGATGAGACAATCCCCGACCTCGTTCTTGGGGTCGGCTCGGTTGAAGACCCTGCTTCGGCATCGGCCTTTATGGCCCTTGGAGCAGACTTCATCGTCTCGCCCCTTTTCGTCGAAGAAACGGCCGTGGTGTGCAACATGAGAAAGGTTCCGTACCTGCCGGGAACCCAGACGATCACCGAAATCGCCACCGCCGAGCGCAGTGGTGTCGAGTTCGTCAAGCTCTATCCAGCCACGGACCCATTGTTCATTCCAATGGTCCGAGCGCCGCGGCCTTGGACCCGCATCATCGCGAACGGACCCATCGATGCAGAATCCGCGGTGCTTTGGCTCGAACAAGGAGCCACCGCGGTCGGGACGATGATGTCGGTGCCGGCACCGGCAGTCGAGTCGGGTGACTACGACGCAATCGTCGCTGCCGTGGCGGAGATGACCGCCGCCGTCGACAGTGTTGGCTCACCTGCCGGGGGAGTGGCTTGATGAAACCCATCATCGTCTTTGACGTAAACGAAACCCTGCTCGACGTTAGAGCCATGTCGTCCAGCTTCGAGCAAACCTTCGGCGACTCGACCCTTCTCGGCGAATGGTTCTCGACACTGCTTCGCTATTCGTTGGAAGTATCCGTTACTGGTGACTACCGGCCCTTCGACGAGTTGGCTCGAGGCGCATTGACGATGACCGCAGCCCGACACGGTCACGAGCCCACGGCCGAAACGGTCGCTTCGGTTATTGGCACCATGGTCGAGCTGCCCGCCCATCCAGATGTTGCTGAAGGCCTCGCAAAGTTGAGCGACGCGGGTTTCACGCTCATCACGCTCACGAACTCTCGTGGTGAAGTTGTGCGCGAGCAGTTGACGTTCGCCGGTATCGCAGAACACTTCGACCGGATGCTTTCGGTCGAGACTGTTCGCGCTTTCAAACCATCGCCGGGCACCTATACGTTCGCTGCCGAGGCGATGGATGTCGCCGTTGGCGACCTCATGTTGGTGGCGGCCCACGACTGGGACGTCAACGGCGCATTGTTGGCTGGATCTCAGGCTGCATTCATCGACCGAGCGGGATCGACTCGGGCACCGCACAATCAATTCCCTCTCCTCGAAGCGCCGGACCTCATTGCGCTCGCCGAAAAAATAATCGATGTCTATCCCTAGAGAACGCGAGTCTTGATGGCGACAACCGACACCAGCCCCGGCGACGACATCGACGACTTGGCGATCACCACTCTGCGGACATTGGCGATCGACGCAGTCGAGGCAGCCGGGTCTGGTTACCCCGGCACGGCGATGTCGATGGCGCCCGTCGTCTACACGTTGTTCACCGAGCATCTCCGCTACGACCCCGACGACCCGCAGTGGCTCAACCGAGACCGTTTTGTCCTGTCGGTCGGTCACGCCAGCATCTTGTTGTGGGGAATGCTCCACATCGCCGACGTTCGTTCGCTCGACGAGGCGACGGGCGGCCCCGGCCCAGCGATGACACTCGATGACCTTCGCCACTACCGACAGGGTGGCTCACGGGCGACCGGACATCCCGAGTACGGGGTCACCGCAGGCGTCGAGACCACCACCGGGCCGCTCGGTCAAGGCATCGCCACCTCGGTTGGCATGGCCATGGCGAAGCGTTGGTCTGCGGCAACGTTCGACCCGGAATCGAGCGGATTGTTCGACCACGAAGTCGTTGCACTTTGTGGCGATGGTGACCTGATGGAAGGTCTGTCGTATGAGGCGGCATCGCTCGCTGGCCATCATCGACTCTCGGATCTGTGCTGGATCTATGACAACAACGGGATGAGCATCGAGGGATCCACCGACATCACATTCACCGAGGACGTCGGGGCCCGCTTTTCGGCCCTGGGATGGAACGTCCTGCACGTAGACGATGCGAACGACCGAGCGGCCCTGCGGACAGCGCTTCAACAATTCCGAGATGAAAAGGAACGGCCAACGCTCATCATCGTCAAGAGCGTCATTGGCTGGGGTTCGCCGAATCGACAAGGAACCCAGATGATGCACGGCATGGCTCTGGGGGCCGAAGAGGCGGCCGCGACCAAGGCCGCGTACGGCTGGCCGACCGACAGCGACTTCCTCGTCCCACCAGAAGTGCGCGAACACGTTCACGCCACGATGTGTGCTCGCGGACGCGAAGCCCGTGCTCGCTGGGACGACCAGTGGGGGTCCTTCGGGCAGCAACATCCCGACCGGGTGGATGCCGTCAACAAGATGTTGGGCAGGGAACTTCCAGAGAGGTGGGACGACGACCTACCTACGTGGGAACCGGATACCGATGGGATCGCGACCCGCGAAGCCTCGGGACAAGTAATCAATGCGGTCGGTCCTCGACTGCCGTGGCTGGTCGGTGGCGCCGCCGACACGGGCCTCCCGTCATCGACGTTTATGTGGTTCGAAGAAGCGGGCAGCTTCTTTCCTGACACCCCGGCCGGACGCAACTTTCATTTCGGAGTCCGTGAGCACGCCATGACGGCGGTCGCGAACGGGCTCACCCTGTCGGGGCTGCGAGCCTACGACGCGTGCTACTTGATCTTCACCGACTATGCCCGGGGAGGAATCCGGCTCTCTGCGCTCATGGGTTTGCCCGTCGTGCACGTCTTTACCCACGACTCGTTCCAGATCGGCGCCGATGGCCCGACCCATCAGCCAGTCGAACAGCTCGCGACCTATCGGGCCATACCGAACCTGACGGTCATCCGCCCTTGTGACGCCAACGAAACCGCCGTTGCCTGGCGACTTGCCCTCGAGCACACGACCGGGCCAACCGTGTTGTCGCTGAGCTTTCAACCGCTTCCGATCCTCGACCGATCAGAGGTCGCGGACGCCGACGGAATCCGACGCGGCGGCTACGTACTGGCCGACCCCGAAGACGGACAGATCGACGGCGTCATCATCGCTACTGGCGCCGAGGTCCACCTGGCCCTCGCGGCGAGGCGGATGCTCGCGGACAAAGGCCTGGGAATCCGTGTGGTGAACCTGGCTTCGTGGGAGCTCTTCGACGAGCAACCCCAGGCCTACCGCGACGACGTTTTGCCGCCTTCGGTTCCGGTACGCCTGGCTGTAGAAGAAGCGGCGACATTGGGCTGGCATCGCTATGTTGGCGATAAGGGCGAAGTGCTCGGATTCGACACGTTCGGAATCTCCGAGCCAATCCCGAAGTTGCAGGCCCGGTTCGGATTTACCGCGGAGCATGTTGCCGAGACTATGGCTGACCTTTTAGAACGTTGATGAGGTCGGACCAGCCTGTTTGCGACCCGCGATGTCTACGCTACGAGCACAGCAATGTCTGATAGCAACGATGTCTGATCTAGAAAAAACGACACTCTCGAATGGTCTTCGAGTGCTCACCGAGCCGATGGCCGGGTCGCGCAGTGCGTCGATCGGTGCCTGGGTGGCCGTGGGTTCTCGTGATGAAGCCCCGACCCTTTCCGGAGCCTCACACTTTCTCGAACACCTGCTGTTCAAGGGCACCGAGGATCGTTCCGCACGCGAGGTCGCCGAGATGATCGATGGGGTAGGGGGCGACATGAACGCCTTCACTTCCCGAGAGCACACCGCCTTTTACGCGCGAGTTCCTGCAACGGCGCGCGAGATGGCGACTGAACTGCTCTTCGACGTCGTGCGCCGCCCGGCCCTTCGCCAAGTTGATGTTGACGCCGAGCGTCAGGTCATCAACGAAGAGCTCGTGGCAGCCTTCGACACCCCCGACGATGTGGTGCACATCGTGTTGTACGAACGACTCTTCGACGGACACTCGCTCGGTCGAG
The DNA here is from genome assembly GCA_964612655.1 of uncultured Acidimicrobiales bacterium. GTDB lineage: Bacteria > Actinomycetota > Acidimicrobiia > Acidimicrobiales > SHLQ01 > SHLQ01. The sequence goes on from CAZTDG010000131.1 coordinate 6,210, forward strand.
AGGTGCTCGGCGAGCCAGAAACCATCAACTCGCTCACCTCGACCGAGATCGCCGACTTTCACCGGCGCTGGTACGGCCCAGCCAACATCGTGATCGCCGCGTCGGGCGACGTCGACCACGACGAACTGGTCAACTTCGCCGAGTCCAGCTTCGGGGATCTGCCCTCGAATGAACAGCCAGACCGTGTCGCTCCCAGCGAGCTGAAGTCCGAAGCGATTGCGACCGCGCTACCGGTCGAGCAACTCCACGTGGCCATGGGTTGGCGAAGCCTCAGCCACGACGACGACCGCCGCTACGCGCTGGCGATCGCGAACCAAGTCCTCGGCGGTTCGCCGTCTTCTCGACTCTTCCAGAGCATTCGTGAGGACCAGGCATTGGCCTACACCGTGTTCTCGCAGACCTCGGGTTATGCCGATAGCGGATCGGCCACGATCTACGCCGCTACTTCAGCCCAACGGGGCGAAGATCTCCTCGGTGCGCTTCGCTCCGAGATCGACAAGCTCGTCGCCGATGGTGTGACCCAACGAGAGCTCGACCTCGCCCGCACTGGCCTAGAAGGTGCGGTGGTGCTCGGACTCGAGGGTTCCGGCGCCCGCATGACTCGCCTCGCCACCAACGAGGCACTGCGGGGTCAGGTACTGCCAATCGACGAGTTCCTCGAGCGCATCGCCGCGATCACCGTCACCGACGTCAACGAGGTCATCGCCGCCGTGTACGGCGGACCCGTCGTCACCAGCCTCGTCGGCCCCGAAGCCGCCCTTGGGACACTTAGGGACTGTCCCTAACTGTCCGCCGGTAGTGTGGCGTCATGATTAGAGTTGGAGTTGCGGGCGCTGGTGGTCGTATGGGCAGCGAGGTCTGTCGGGCTGTCGACGCCGCTGACGATATGGAACTCGTTGCGGCCGTTGACCCAGGAGTGGCCGGCCAGACGATCGGCGACGTCGCAGGCATCGACTGCGACCACGTCGCGGTCTCGACGGTTCTCGAGCTTGCGCCGAACGCCGTCGATGTAATCGTCGACTTCACCTTCCTCGAAGCGTCGCTCGGCGTGCTCGACTGGTCCGCTACCAACGGGGTCCACGCCGTCGTAGGAACCACGGGGTTCTCCGAAGAGGACCTCGATCGCTTCCGAGCAACCTTCACCCAAAGCAATGCCATGATCGTCCCGAACTTCGCCATCGGCGCGGTGATGATGATGCGAATGGCCGAGCTGGCCGCCCCGTTCTTTGAAACCGCCGAAGTGATCGAGTTCCATCACAACAACAAGCGTGACGCACCATCTGGCACCGCGATGATGACCGCGCAACGCATCGAAGCCGCCAAAGAAGCAAGTGATTCCTCCTGGGACACCGACCCGACCGAACAAGAGGTCGTTCCTGGTGCGCGTGGCGGCAAGGTCGGGGGAGTGGGCGTTCACGGCGTACGAATGCATGGCATGGTCGCGCACCAAGAGGTGATCTTTGGGACCACCGGAGAAACGCTCACCATCCGTCACGACAGCATCCACCGCAACAGCTTCATGCCCGGTGTGCTGCTCGCCGTGCGAAACATCGCCAAGACCCAAGGCCTAACCCTCGGACTCGACGCGTTGCTCTTTCCTGGATGATCGGTCTAGGTCGGAAATCTCCTGTAGATCTGGCCCGAACCACAGTCATGTCAACTACTGAAGTAGCCTGATCACATGGTTTCGCTCGATCGGCCAACCGTTGGGGTCGGCCCCCAGCCGCCCGCGCTCCGCCCGTATTCTTCGGCGGATTTCGCATGGGCCGTGGAGCTCCTGGCAGCGACCGGTGGCCGACATCGCGTCCGACGCGGCAAGGTTGTCGATGTTGCGTTGTTCGCGGGCATTGTGGCCGAGCGGCTCGGCCATCCCGCAGCGCTCGTGACCTACTGTCGGCCGAACGCCGAAACCCTCGAGATCTCGGCGATTGCGTCGGCCCCCTTCGACGACGAATTGGTTCGGACGCTGATCGGCGCCTGCATCATGCAACGCCAAGTGCAATGTCGCCGGGTCTACACCATCTCCTCGAACGCCGAATTCGATACCCAACGCATTCTCCAGCTGGAGGGCTTCCGCCTGGCTACGGCTCGTCCGGGAGCGATCGAGATCGCCGCCCGCACGTCGGCCGACGTG
>CAZTDG010000132.1:0-8320 GCA_964612655.1 uncultured Acidimicrobiales bacterium
TGGAATCGCTGTCTGAAGAGGAACAACTAGCTGCGGCGGCCAAGGTCGCCGCAGCGAACCCACGGTCCTTAGCGTCGTGGGCCGCCCTCGGTGCACGCGGGCGCGACACGATGGAGTCGTACGCCTACTACCGCATTGGCTATCACCGCGGTCTCGATGCGTTACGCCAGAACGGATGGCGGGGTAGCGGTTACGTGCGGTGGGAGCACGAGACGAATCAGCCGTTCCTGCGTTGTCTTGCTGGCCTACGTTCATGTGCCGAAGAGATCGGCGAAACCGACGAAGTGGAGCGCATCGAGCTGTTCCTCAAGCAGCTCGAACCATCATGGAGCGAGCTAGCTGAGTCGGTCCTAGGCCCCTAGTAGTCGATGCGAGCGAGCGGCGCAGTTCTCGCCGGCGGCCAGAGCCGACGGATGGGAACCGACAAGGCGCTGCTGACCGTCGATTCGCTCACCCTGCTCGACCGAACGGTCGGCGTCCTTTCCGACGTGGTCGATTCGGTCTATGTCGTGGGCGGCGATCACGAGGCTGCGGGATCGGCTGTCTATGTCGACGACCTTTTCCCGGGAGAAGGGCCGGTCGGCGGGTTGGTCAGTGCCTTGGCGTCTGCCGACACCGATGCGTTGATCGTGACCGGTTGCGACTTGCCGTCGTTGACCGCCGACATTGTGCGTCAGGTCCTCGACGCCCTCCGAGTCTCTGGCGCCGACTACGTTGTGCCCCTCGCGAACGGGCGGCGTCAATGGCATTGCGCGGCCTTTCATCGACGGTGCCACAGCCCGCTTGCACTTGCCTTCAACGAGGGGGCACGTTCGTATCGAGATGCCCTCAACGCGCTGAGCGAATGCGCGCTCGTCGTGTCGCGACCGGCGGGTCTTATCGATGTCGATACCCCGGAGCAATTCGCCCGATTCGCGGTGCCGGATAATCGATCCTGATGGGGAATGGTTATTTCGATTGCTTTCGCAAGACGGTTTCTTCCATCGTTGGGCAACGGTACGGGGGATACAGCTACTATGAGCCGATGCGCATGTCCCTGAACGACTCACGTGGAGTTAGAAGTTTCATCCAGTGAATAGTGGTGAGTTCTCGCTGATTACCGACGATGCGGCCTTTGAGCGTTTCGTCGACGAAAGCATGGGGGTGGAGGCGTACGCCATCGATACGGAGTTCCATCGTGAACGTTCCTACTTCCCCCGAGTGGCGTTGATCCAGATCAACAATGGCAAGGAGATCGTGTTGATCGATCCCTTCGAGGTCGATCCTGCGCCCCTGAAGAAGCTCCTGGAATCTGATTCGATCGCTGTCCTGCACGCCGCGAGCCAAGACCTCGAAGTGTTCATGCATTGGGCTGATGCGGTGCCGTCCAAGATGTTCGATACCCAGCTCGCGGCCGGCTTTACCGGGCTGTCGACTCCGTCGCTGGCGTCGTTGCACGACAAGGTGCTGCACATCTCGTTGCCGAAGACATCTCGCCTGACCGATTGGCTAGCTCGTCCGCTTACCGATGACCAGCTCAACTACGCGGCGAGCGATGTTTCCAATCTCTTGGAACTGTACGAACGAATCCGTGCGGACCTGATCGAGCGGGGCCGTCTGGAGTGGGCGGAGACAGAATTCGAAGAGATGCGGCTGATTCCGCGGGGCCAACGTGATCCCGACGAGGCATGGCGGCGAATCAAGGCGGTTCGCCAGCTCAAGGGTGGGGCGCTCGGAGCTGCTCGGGCGCTTGCGAAGTGGCGAGAGAATCGTGCGGCGGAACTCGATCAACCGGTGCGATTTATCCTGTCGGATCTGGCGTTGGTCGGAATCGCTCAACGACGGCCAAGCACCCCGGAGCAATTGCGTTCGGTGCGTGGTGTAGATGACCGAATTAGCCGTGGAGATTTGGGCAAGACACTCCTGGAGCTGGTTGAGGAAGGCACCAAGTTGCCAGCGCCAGTTCGTGCGGGCGGCAATCGTCGTGAGCCTCGCCCAGACCTTCGACCTGCGGTGGCTCTCGTTGCGGCCTGGGTCGGCCAAATCGCACGTGAAATGGCCATCGATCCGGCCCTGCTTGGCACCCGTGCCGACATCGAAGCACTGGTTCGCGGTGACGAGGATGCCCGACTCAGCATTGGCTGGCGAGCCGACTTGGCCGGTGAACCAATTCGTCGTCTGATGAGCGGCGAGGCGGCTGTTGCCTTCGACGGCGATGGTGGTCTGGTGCTCGAAGAACGGTCGCGAATTGTTGTGCACGGCCCCGGTAGTTGACCGCCCCTCGCTGCCGCTAAACTCATTCCAGATTTACAGCTCTCCCAGGAGGTCCTCCGTGAAAAAGGGTCGCCATCGCCGATTTGAAGAGGCGCGTGCACTGAAGCGCAATCAAGACACCGATCTTGAGGGCTTCTTCGAGGACGATGAGAATGATGTGGGCGAGCACAAGCCTGAACACGATGCGTGGGCAGACCTTGCCGAAGAGTGGGAACAGAAGACCACGGCAGAGGACGATGCCCCTAATGCAGCGAGTGCTGATAGCGGCACCGGCACGGCTGTAGTCGACGCTGACGACGAGGAATAGAGCCACTTCCTCGTACACAGACGGTACGTGTCCATTGACCAACCCATGTACAAGGTCTAACGTTTCACGTATGCGTCTACGTGTCCCGACCTTGTTCGTTCCGTTGCTCCTTATCGCAGCAAGTCTGCTCATTGGCAGCTCAGTTGCAGGCGCCGCTACTGGCACGGAGGTCACTACCCCCGGCTGTGTTGTTGAGCGAACGGGCGGCACCGCAACAATTCACTACGCTGCCGGAATTGGCGTGTCGATCAACCTGCGCGACAACAGCGGCTGGGTTGCCAACCTCGATGTCGATGGAACCGAGTTCGTCGACGACGAGTCCTCGGAGGGCTACCTGCTGGTACGTCGGGACGAGAACGATGTCCGTGAAAACTTCACCTGTGCGGAACTCGGCAACGATGATGGTGCAAACACCGACATTGTGGTCACCGGTCCTGGATGTGTCGTAGAACGAACCGACGGACTCAACCGCTTCGGGCGCCCTGGTGTTGCAGTCATTCACTACGCCGCTGGTGTTGGCGATTCGGTCAACCTGTTGAGTGGTGGCGGTTGGTTAGCGGTACTTGACGTCAACGGGTCGAGTTACGAAGACGACGTGTCGTTGGACGAGTACCTGATCCGTCGGCGCTCGAATGGTGCAGAAGCATTTGAAGACTTTGTGTGTACCGAAGTCGACGAACCACAAGACGATGAGCCGTTCGTTCCGCCTCCTCTATTTACTCCTGTACCTGTCGCTGATGGCCCGATCGTGGTTACTGGGCCTGGTTGTGTCGTAGAACGATTTGGCGAACAGTCCCGCTTCGGTTTCACGGGCACTGCAGTCATTCACTACGCCGCTGGTGTTGGCGATTCGGTCAACCTGTTGAGTGGTGGCGGTTGGTTAGCGGTACTTGACGTCAACGGGTCGAGTTACGAAGACGACGTGTCGTTGGACGAGTACCTGATCCGTCGGCGCTCGAATGGTGCAGAAGCATTTGAAGACTTTGTGTGTACCGAAGTCGACGAACCACAAAACGATCAACCTGTGCCGGCTCGCAACGAAGGCTGAGAGCCTCGCGCTGAACAGCACGGCAAGTGCTATAAGCGGGACGTCAGGAGAAGTCCTCGAGATGCTCGCGGTTGCTCGAGAATTGCTGGCCCGACGAGTTCAGTTTTGGTCCTTGTTGGTCGGCTTCGGTAGCTGTACTACCTGGCCGTCGCCCTCAACATGACCGATGAGTGCGTCTGCGACACTTTCGCCTGCAAGCGCGGTGATCTCCGGGCGTAATGAACTGGCGGCGCTTTCAGCGCCGGAGTAGGCCTCGGGTGCTTCGGAGCACCACCACGAGATGCCCGAGTCGTCGCCCCAATCGGCGCGGTTCCATTGACGGACGAAATGGCTGTGCCGGTCGTAGTCATCGACGTGATGCTCTACTCGAATCGGCACCTGCCAACAGACCTCGGGTTTCCACACCATCGGGTCGAGTTCGGCGTTTACCGCTGCGAAATGCAGTGCGCAGCCGGGCCCGGTCGGCGCATCGTTGCTGTTCAGCAAGACACATGCGCCATCGACCACACGAGTGATCCGGTCACCCTCGCCATCTACTTCGGTAAGGGTCTCGATCACCTCTTCGATGGCAACGTCTGGGGCGCCGAGTTCGGGGAACAAGCCGGCGTTCTCCCATTGCTGGTCGTTCAAGGTCGCGACAACCGACATCACCCGGTGGACGTCGTGGTCGTCGACGAAATGGGCGCCGTAGCTGCAGCAGCCACGGTTGCCTGCCGCGTCGGGCTCTTCCTCGATCCCTTGGCACCCTTGCCCATAGATGCAGCGGTAGCTCGACCGAAAGAACGTCATGTCGAAGTGCCAGGTGTCCCCGTCGTCTGCGATGAACGAGGCCCATTCACGTGCAGCTTGTGCTGCGGATTCGTCTGGGGTGAGGGCCTCTGAACCAGGGGGAGAAGGAGGTGGAGTGGTCATCGCTGTCCTACCCAAACGCTAGTGTCGGCCCTATGACCGACGCATATGACGATGTCATCTCGCGCCTTGAAGGCATCCAGGAAGACCTCACCGACCGGGGTATGACCCGGCTGCGTGAAGCGATCGAGAATGGCGAGCCCAATGGCGGACAGGAAGAGAAGCAGATCGCCAAGGCGCGACGTGCTGTGGAGAAGGCCATCAGGGACTTACAAGCCATTTGAGATACCGCGGTTCAAGCTGTCAGTGGTTAGCTGGCGTTGTTCAACGCGTCGATCATTAGGCGTAGGCGGGCATAGCCATGACGGTTGAACCGGAAGGCGATGCGGTGCAGGTCGAGGTTGTCGTTATCGGCGACTTCTGAATCGGTGGCCTCGATGCGCTCGATCGCTCCGGCCTCGATGATGTCGGCGAACTCGGTGGTGAGCGTGGCGAGCTCGTCATCGCTCGGTGCTCGCTTGAGGCGAAGCACCAGGCGTTGCCCAACGGCGCGTGAGGAGTGGTAGGTCGAGTAGAAGCTGACCATCTCGTCGGCGGCTTCCTCGACGGAGTTGGTGATGATGAAGAGGTCCATGTCAGCCGGTGAAATCAGCTTGGCTTCGAGGAGTTCCTTGGTGACGAACTCGCGCCAGCGTTCCCAATAGGTTGAGCCTGCCGGGTCGAGCAGGACCACCGGGGCCAGCAGCGACTTACCGGTTTGCATCAGGGTGAGCAGCTCGAAGGCCTCGTCCATGGTGCCGAAGCCGCCGGGAAGGATCGCGTAGCCGGCCGTTTCCTTCATGAACGCGACCTTGCGGGTGAAGAAGTATCGGAAGTTGATGAGCTTGGGGTCATCGGCGATGAACTCGTTCGCGGAGGCTTCGAAGGGCAGCACGATGTTGATGCCAAAGGAGTTCTCGGAGCCTGCGCCCTCTAGGCCTGCGGCCATGATGCCGGGCCCTGCGCCGGTCATGACCATCCAGTCGCGTGCAGCCATGGCAGCACCGAGTTGCTTCGCGCATTCATAGGCCGGGTCGCCGGGTTGAATCCGGGCCGATCCAAAGATGGTGCACTTCGGGGTGTCCTTGTATGGGGCGAAGGTATCGAAGGCGTAGCGGAGTTCTTTGAGGGCCGCATTGACCAGTTTGAGGTCGGCACGGTCGGCGTCGTCGAAACCGAGACGTAGTGCGGAGACGATCATTTCGAAGATCAGGTTGCTGTCTTCGGTGATTCCAGCCTCATCGATGAGGGCCTCGATGGCCTCATTGATGTGACTCTTTTTGGTGCGATAGCTGGGGAGTTTGTCCACGCGGCGAGCCTAGTGGCTCAGCGCGACCTCTCCTGGCCGTTCGTCCAGTAGTTCGTACTGGGTGTTGCGTTGCCGCAAGGTTCGACCGAGGGGTTCGATGGCCGCCCGGAAGTCGTCTGGGGTGAGCGCTATGCCGTGGGCGGCACCAGCAGCCCTGCTGATGTTTTCATCGATCAAGGTTCCGCCGAGATCATTGACGCCTGCGTGGAGCAGTTGGGAGACGCCATCGAGGCCGATCTTGGGCCACGAGGCTTGGATGTTGTCGATCCAGCCGTGGTAGGCGAGGCGTGCCACCGCATGCATGAGCAGCGTCTCTCGGTACGTGGGTCCGCGGCGGGCCTTACGTCGTAGATAGATGGGCGAGGCCATGTGCACGAACGGGAGGGTCACGAATTCGGTGAAACCGCCGGTCTCTTTCTGGAGTTCACGAGTGCGGACCATGTGTCGAGCCCAATGGATCGGGTTCTCGACCGCTCCGAACATGATGGTGACGTTGGACGACAGCCCGACCTGGTGGGCGAGGCGGTGGGCCTCCAGCCATTCTTCGGTGTTGACCTTGTCGGGGCACAAGATGGCTCGGATGTCGTCGTCGAGAATCTCGGCCGCGGTGCCAGGGAGCGACTTCAGACCGGCGTTGCGAAGGCGAGCGAGGTAGTTCTTGAGTGGCTCGTTGAGGCGCCGGGCGCCTTCGGTAACTTCGAGGGCCGTGAAGCCGTGGATGTGGATGTCGGGCACAGCCTCGTGGACGGCTGCGATGACATCGATGTAGTAGTCGCCATCGAAGTCGGGATGAATGCCGCCCTGGAGACACACTTCGGTGGCTCCCATGTCTGAGGCTTCGCGAACCCGTTCGGCCATGTCGTCCAGCGTTAAGAGATAGGGAGCCCCACGCAGGTTGAGCGACAACGGACCCTTTGAGAACCCGCAGAAGCTGCACTTGAAGGTGCAGACGTTGGTGTAGTTGATGTTGCGGTTGGCGACATAGGTGACGGTGTCGCCGTTGACCTGTGCCCGCAGCCGGTCGGCTGCGTTCGCGATCGCGATGACATCGGAGCCGCGTGCGCTGAACAGCGCAGTGATCTCGTCGACGCCAAGTTCGTGACCGAGCTCAGCGCCGGTGAGGATTTCGGCTACCTGTCCGGTCGCTGTTGCTTGAGCTGGAAGCAGGTTCATTGGGTCGGTGCCAGCACCTGAGTACCAGGCGGTGGATCGGTCGCCGATCAGCAACACTTCGGCGCCGTCGGTGACACCGGCGTTCTCCATGGTCTTCTCGGGGAAGACCGACCCCGGATCGTCTCGGCCCAGTCCTTCGGCGTCGCTGCGATCCATGACCGGGAAGTGGAGGGCGTCGTCGAACCAGCGGTTGGGTTCCAGCACGTAACTGGGGTGAGCGGTGAGGCGCGGTGCCAGCGTGCGGTTGATCGATGCGAGCGCATCGATGATGGAGCCGATTTGGGGCCACGGTCGTTCGGGGTTGACGAAGTCTGCGGTGATTGGCGAGATGCCGCCGAGGTCGTCGATGCCAGCGTCGACGAGTTGGGCGACGTCATCGACGAGGTTCGGGGGTGCTTGGATGTGCACATCGGGCGGCAGGATCACTCGCGCTAGGGCGATTGCGTCAAGGTGCTCGTCGGTGGGGCATGCGGGGGAGCGGTGCATTCGGGTGCCCGGCTTGGGGAGGAAGTTCTGGACGATGACCTCTTGGATGTGGCCGTATCGAGCGTGAATCTCCGCGATTGCCTGGAGTGCGGCGATGCGGTCGTCTCGGGTTTCGCCGATGCCGACGAGAATGCCGGTGGTGAACGGGATAGCGAGTTCCCCGGCAGCTTCCAAAGTGGCGAGGCGACGTTCGGGGGTCTTGTCCGGGGAGCCAGCGTGGCAGTCGAGATCGTCTCGCAGCGTTTCGAGCATCATCCCCTGCGAAGGCGAGACCGTGCGAAGCAGTGCTAGCTCGTCGGTGTGGAGAGCGCCTGCGTTTGCGTGGGGGAGCAGGCCCGTCCCGGCGAGCACCGCTTCGGCCGCGGCACGGACGTAATGGACCGTGGACGCATAGCCGTTGTCGTCCAACCATTGCTGGGCAGCCGGGTAACGAAGCTCGGGGCGTTCGCCCAGGGTGAAGAGCGCCTCGTGGCATCCTGCTCGGGCGCCCTGGCGGGCGACCTTAAGGACTTCGGCGATCGACATGTAGGGCGACTCGACGCGTGCTGGCGGTTCGGCGAACGTGCAATAGCCGCAGCGGTCCTGGCACAACTTGGTGAGCGGAATGAACACCTTGGGGGAGTAGGTGATGCGTGTGCCGGTGGCGGCGTCGCGGATCGCTCTGGCTCGTTCGAACAGCGCTTCTCCGGGTCGCAGATCGTTCATCAGGTTGCCCGCCGGATCGCCGTGGCATCGACGACTTCTTCGCAATGTCCGCATCGGGTGGCGTTATGCACCGGTGTTCCACAAAGGTCATGCACGAGCACGGTCGGCTGCTGCCCGCCATTGCGGTGGGTGTCACCCCATTGCATAAGCG